>NZ_JBMOJE010000001.1:0-149495 GCF_049316945.1 Propionivibrio sp.
CCAGACATGCCAATTCGAATGTTGGAAAAGGGGAAGTTATTTCGTAGGCGTTCCTTAGCCCAAGGCGTGGCGACACGAGAAGCGATGGAGCGCTGTAAAAAGATCGGCTTCCGGCTTTTTCAGGGGCACTTTTTCGCGCACCCTGAAATCGTCAGCGGACGCCGTCTCTCAGCGTCACAGGCCGGCCTGATTCAACTGATCAACCTCGCCAGCGGCGATTCCGAAACGGTCAGGATCGAAGAGGGAATCAAACACGAGCCGGCTCTGGCGATCAACCTGCTGCGCATCGTCAACTCGGTGGGTCATGGACTGTCCCGGCGCACCACTTCCCTGCGTCACGCCATCACCCTGCTCGGCAGGCGCCAACTGCAAGGCTGGCTGCAATTGCTGCTCATGACCCCAGCAGGGAAAACACCCGACGCCAGCCGTTCCCCACTGTTACAGGTCGCCGCACTGCGCGGACGGATGATGGAAATGCTGATCGGGCAAAGCCACCCGCGCGACGGAAAATTGGCCGATCAGGCCTTCATTACCGGAATCATGTCGATGATGCCGGCAGCGCTTGGCCTGCCGATGAACGAGATATTCGAGCAAATCACGCTTGAACCCGAGGTAATGGAGGCGCTTTCATCGCATGCCGGAATGCTGGGGAAAACTTTGGCGCTGCTCGAATGTTTCGATGCTGACGATGGCCAGGGCTGTGACGTTCTGCTCGGTCAATTGCACAATGTCGACCTTGATCGCGGCACGCTCAACACCTGCCTGATGGACTCGTTGCGCTGGGTCAACGGCAATACCGAGGGGGACTAAGCCGACTGAGGGCTTGTGAAAAAACCAAAAAACTACCGCAGAGGCGCAGAGTCGCAGAGAAAACGCAGAGGAACTCCATTGCTTTTAACCTTAAAACCTCAGTCTATCCACGAAAATCACGAAAGACACGAACAAAATCAAGAGCTTGATTTTTTCTTTATTCACCTTTTGGGTGGCCATCTTATGCTTATTATCTCCTTGATTCTTTTCGTGCTTTTTGTGTTTTTCGTGGACGAACTGCTTTTTCTAGGTTTAAAGGTTTTCTCTGCGAAACCTTTGCGACTCTGCGCCTCTGCGGTGGGTGTTCAGGTTTTTTCACAGCCGCTGAGGCTGCAACTCAGCGTGCGGCGTTTCAACAGGTTTTTACGTCCTGTTATTTGGCACGCTTAACTGCCGCCTTGGGCTTTGACGCTGTTGTTGAATGCACGGCCTTGTCCTTGGCTGCACTTTTCCCCGTTGATTCTGGAGCGCCCGTAGCGGCCTTAACGGGTGGTTTCACTTTCGGAACCATTGTCTTGGTGGCAACAGGCTTGGTTGTTGCTGTCTTTGCCGCCGGCTTCACTTTGCTTGCCGCAGTCTTGGCAGTCGTCGCCTTGCCTGGCCGCGCAGCCGGCTTCACCGGCAAAGCAATCTCCGCCATCTCGATGCCAAATACATCGCCCAGGGCGGAATCGTCGAGCACTTTTCTGGCCTTCGGACCTTTCGTCGTTTTCGGCAGACCGGCCCCGGCCTGCGTGACCAGATCCTTGGCATCGACCCGGCGCAACGTGAACAGCAACTCGGGCTGATGATCGAGGCGGGCACCTACGCCATAGAGCACGGCAGCGACGTGTTTGCACATCGAGGCCCAGTCCGGGCAACTGCAGCTGAACTTGATTTCATTGGGCGCCGGGAACAGGCCGCTTCCCGGTTTGCAGATGCGCTCCATCACCGCCTTGGAAAGCTTGCCTTGCAGGAGTTCGACGAGTGAGTCGATCGACCCCGCGCAATCGGCGCCGATGGCCTGCCACTGTTTTTCGGGAACCGCCGCCACCGACACGTCGACCTTGTACAAGCTCGATCCCATCACCTGTGCGCGCACTTCGCCGGCACTGATCCTGAGGTCGATCACCGAGCCATTGCGCACATAAGTGCGTCCGCGCGGAAGCCGGTTGGCATAGTCGCTGTAGCGCTCCAGATTATCCCCCCAGGCCTTGCCCCAGAAGGTCTTGGCCATGGCGCCGCCATACGGCGCGATGGGCGAGAATTCCGCTCCGGCTTTCTTCGCCTTGGCGGCGATCTTTTCAGCCTTTTTCCGGCGCTCGGCGACCGAGACATACGGTGCCCAACCTCCTCCATAGCCCATGCATTTCCCCTGAAAGTCAGTTTTCCTGTGCCGCATTGATGTCGAGCTTGACCAGATCGAGCAGTTCCTTATCGCTCATCTCGGTGAGCAGGAGTTCGGCTCCGCCTTCCAGAACATCCTTCACCAACTGCTGTTTCGATTCGATCAGCTGGTCGATGCGATCCTCAATGGTGCCACGACAAACGAATTTATGCACCAGAACATTTTTCTGCTGGCCGATGCGGAAAGCGCGGTCGGTGGCCTGGTTCTCCACGGCGGGATTCCACCAGCGATCGAAGTGGATTACATGCGACGCGGCGGTCAGGTTCAGCCCGGCCCCGCCGGCTTTCAGCGAGAGGACGAAGAATGGTGTCAACTCGTCCTCCTGGAAGCGCTTGACCAACTCGCGACGCTTGGCAACCGGCGTGCCACCATGCAGCACCAGGCCTTCGCGACCGAAAATCGAGCCCAGAAAGGCCGCCAGGGGTTCGGTGGTTTCACGAAACTGGGTGAACACCAGCACCTTTTCCTGCTTGGCGGCAATCACCTCGGCCAACTCGCGCAGGCGCGCGAACTTGCCGCTGTCGTCCGCCGCCCACGCCCCGTCGCCAAGCCATTGCGACGGGTGGTTGCAGATCTGCTTGAAGCGCATCAGGAAGGAGAGTACGGCGCCTTTGCGATTGATCCCTTCCGCATTTTCGAGAACGATGGCCAGCTCCTTCACTGCCCGCTGATACAGCGCGGCCTGCTTCGGACTCAGATGGCACCAGGCCTTGAGCTCGGTCTTGTCCGGCAGGTCGGAGATGACCCGCTTGTCGGATTTCAGCCGACGCAATATGTAGGGGCGAACCAGCGTCCGCAAGGGGCCGAAGTGTTCATTCTGGGCCAGGCGCTTGGTGAATTTGGCAAAGACCTTGTCCGAGCCGAGCAGGCCGGGGTGGGTAAAGTCGAAGATCGACCACAGGTCGGAAAGCCGGTTTTCGACCGGGGTGCCGGTCAGCGCGATGCGCGCGTCGGCCTTGATCTTTTTCACCTGGCGCGTCTGCTTGGCGCCAGGATTCTTGATCGCCTGCGCTTCGTCGGCCACCGCAATACGCCAGTTCTGCTCAGTCAGCGCGGGCAGGCGCAACAGCGTGCCGTAGCTGGTGATGACCAGATCGACGTGGCTTAAACGCTGCGCATCGAGCGCGCGCAAGTCGCTGGCCGGCATGGCCGAAGGATGGGCAATCAGGAAACGCAAACTGGGCGCGAAGCGTTCGGCCTCCGCCGCCCAGTTGGCCAGCAGCGAGGCCGGCGCCACCAGCAGGCTGGGGCGCGAATTCCCTTGATTTTCCCGCTTGAGCACGAGCAGTAATGACAGCACTTGGATCGTCTTGCCCAGCCCCATGTCGTCGGCCAGGCAGGCGCCCAGGCCAAGCCGGGTGAGCAGGTAAAGCCAGCGCACACCAGCCTGCTGATACGGACGCAGGGTGGCCTTGAGCTCCGGGCAGGGATCGACTTGCGCCAATCCCTCCGGCTGGCGCAAGCCGTGCAAGGTCTCGGACAGCCAAGGGCCGGCGATGAGTTGCGACCAGTCGGCATCCTCCTCTGAAAAATCGTCGTCAAGCGACGCGCCGGCCATCAGGCGCATGGCTTCGGCAAAGTGCAAGCCGTTGTCGGACGCGGCCTGCTCAATAGCCTGGAAACGTTCCAGCAGGCGGCCAAGTTTCTTGCGATCCACCTCGACCCAGTAGCCTCTGATCAGTTGCAGACCGTCCACGCTCTGCATCATGGCCTTGATCTCGGTCGCGCTGAGATGCTCGCCACCGAGCGTCACTTCCATGCTGAAATCAAGGAGCGCATTCATTCCCAGCAGCGACGGTGGCCCGCTGCCGACGCTGGCCTTGATCAACGGCCGCGCAGGCCGCCCTCCCTGCCAGTTGCCCGGTGCACGCACGACGATACCGGCCGCTTCGAGCTTGGGCACATCGCTGAGAAAGTGCCAGGCATCCGCCGGCATCCAGCGCAGCGGGTGATAGATGTCACCTTCCTCGACCATTTCGCGCAGCCATGCGCACTGTTCCGCGGCACGCTGCACCGGCAACAGGAGAGAGAGCAGTTGCGCCTTCTTTTTGCCATCCGAGAATTCGGCCAGCGCCTGCGACAGCGGCAAATGCTGCGCCTTGCCATGCGCCGACAGGCGCGAGGTGTAGGTGGCCAGGAAGGCGAAGGGCGCTTCCGTGTCCTTGCGATTCTCGGCCAGATTGAAATACACCCGCCCGACCAGATTCCAGGCCGGATTACAGGTTTTGAGAAACGTCTGCAGCGGAAGCATCGTTGCTTTCAGCTCGTGGCGCAGGGCGGCATCGAGTTCTGCCCAGAGGCTGGTGAGCACATCCGGCGTCAGATATTCCGCGCCGGTCATCGGCGGCAGGTCGGCAATCAGGGCTTCGAGTGCAGGTTCATCGAGGGGGGTAACGGCAATTTCAGCGCCTTCAGGCGTGGCGCACAGGGCTGTCACATAACGCCCCGCAAAATCGCGCCACCAAGCCAAGGCCGGCGGCAGCACACTGCCGACTTCAGACGCCCCCAGATGCAGAAGGCCATGCCCGGCATCGAGCGCGAAGGCCGTGGCAAGACGGTCATGCAAGCCCGCCGGCAGCGGCGGCGTATCGGAATCCGGCACCAGGCGAAGATGGCCGTGTGGTGTCAGAAGCGGCGCGAGAGCGCCAGTAGCGGGGATTGGCATGTCGAGCACGCTAGGTGCGCCTCCTTTCTGGCATCGTCAAAACTTCGGGAATTGGTGAGACGTTTGCTATTCGCTTGTTACAGAAGGCAAGAAGGCTACTCTTGGCACCTGAAAACTTATATACTGATTATTTATACAGTTGTTGTTTGGTCTTTCACCGGTCGCAATACTTCAACAAATCCCAAGTGGGGAGGCATTTTCCATGAATCTAATCCAGAAATGGTTTGAGCAAATTGCAGGCGTTTCTCAAGAAGAGCGCCATCGCTGGGCACTTGCCCAAGAGGTTTTCAAAACGCCGCATCTGAATATTTCAGCGTTACAAAAACCCGCCTGCTGGCGCAGAAAATCGCGGGCAACGGCTTTAAAACGGCAGGTTCAGGCCGGCTTTCTTTCCTGAAAAACAATGGTACTGGTGTCCTGGCGCCGCAAACCATTACACTCCCATCCTCGCGAGGTACCGAATGGCGTCTGGCGGGCATTTTCCGCACTCGTACCAAGGCGCGTCTGATGCTCTTGGTCTGTTGATTCATTTTTCATAGCTTTTCAAAGGGTATTCGATGCACCCGGTACACGATGTTGATGCACTTCTGTTGTTGGCCGTGACACTTTCTTCGAAGCGGCGGCCCGCTGTAATTGTCGAGATCATCGCTGCGGCTGATCTGATCCAGGGCACTGTTCCTTCCGAATTGAAACTGGTCGAGGCCTTTCATCGCTTGTCCATGCATGGTCTGATCTGCGAGGAGGAGGGCGGCTTCACGCTGAGCCCGGAGGCGCAGAAAATCATGACCGGTCAGCCCAGAAAAGCCGATGCCCTGGAACGTATCATGAGTGTCAAGGAAAAGCTCGCCGCGTACGACCCCAAGGGCGAGCACGCTCCCGTCCTGCTCACGGCAAAACAACTCTGCACCGCCATTCTGGCGCACCGCAAAGCTGAAAAGGCACCGGGTAAAAACCTGCTGGTGCCCAAAGTCAAAGTGGATGGCGATATCCAGCGCCCCGGGCAGCGCCAGCGCAAACCGTTGCCGGCACGCCGGCGCAAGGATTGAGCGTGCGCATGACAGATATTGAAGTTCCATTAGCGCCTCCCTTGTCCGCAGCAAGCGTCGCCGGGCGCTCTTTCAACGAAATGCCGCTGTCGCCACGCCTGCTGGCCACACTGCAGCAGCTCGACTACCTGACGATGACCTCGATCCAGGCCGCCAGTCTGCCGATTGCGCTGGCCGGGCACGACCTCATCGCGCAAGCCAAGACCGGCAGCGGCAAGACGGCGGCGTTCGCGCTGGCCGTACTCACCAATCTGAATCCGCGCCGCTTTGCGGTGCAAGCCATGGTCCTGTGCCCGACGCGGGAGTTGGCGGATCAGGTGACGCAGGAGATTCGTCGGCTGGCGCGCGGTGAAGACAACATCAAGATAATGACCCTTTGTGGCGGCACCACCCTGCGTCCGCAGCGGGCCAGCCTGGAACATGGGGCGCACATCGTCGTCGGTACGCCGGGCCGCATCATGGATCACCTGGAACGTGGCAGCCTGAATCTGGAGGCGCTCAATACCCTGGTGCTCGACGAGGCCGATCGCATGCTGGACATGGGCTTTTACGACGACATCGCATTTGTCGCCAGGCAATGCCCGGCAGGGCGCCAGACACTGCTGTTCTCGGCGACCTATCCGGAGGGTATTGAACGACTGGCGCGCCAGTTCTTGCGCAATCCGCAGGAAGTAAAACTGCTGGAACAACATGATGGCAGCAAGATACGCCAGCGCTTCTACGAGGTGAAGCACGAGGGGCGCTTGCCGGCCGTCGCCATCCTGCTCAAGCACTACCGCCCAGTCAGCACGCTGGCCTTCTGTAACACCAAGCAGCAATGCCGCGACCTGCTGGACGTGCTGCATGCACAGGGCTTCCATGCGCTCACTTTGAATGGCGATCTGGAACAGCGCGAACGCGATCAGGTGCTGATTCAGTTCGCCAATCGCAGTTGCTCGGTGCTGGTGGCCACCGATGTGGCGGCGCGTGGCCTGGATATCGCCCGACTCGAAGCGGTGATCAATGTCGATGTCACCCCCGACCCGGAAATCCACATCCATCGCATTGGCCGCACCGGCCGCGCCGACGAAGACGGCTGGGCGCTGAGCCTGTGCAGCCCGGCCGACAAGCGGCGCGTTGGCGCCATCGCACAGATGATGGGCAGCGAACCGGAGTGGCATGGGCTGGGCTCGTTGCAAAGCGGCAATGACTCACCGCTGGTGCCGCCGATGGTGACGCTGCAGATTCTCGGTGGGCGCAAGGAAAAGATCCGCTCCGGCGACGTGCTGGGCGCACTCACCGGCGACGCCGGAGGCGAACGGAAATTCACCCGCGAGCAAGTCGGCAAGATCACGGTGACTGACCAATCCACCTATGTTGCCGTCGAACGCAGCAGCGCTCGCGAAGCCGTCCGCAAGCTGTCGGCAGGCAAGGTGAAGGGCAAAACGGTGAAAGTACGCGCCCTGGAGGACTGATTCAACGTCAGTCATATTGCTCGTACTTCTTCTGCTGATGTGCTGTATTGAGGGCGCGGCTATTTAACCTGAATGCCTCGGTTGGACGGAAGATAAGGAAAAAATCCGGCTTGAAATTGCAGTGCCCGGAGCGATGTGTTAAAAGAAGCAACTGTCCTGACTGATTCAGTTTAACCTCGTCGCCCATGGTTTTCTCTTTCTTCAAAAAACCGCCGGAAAAGATGGTGTCAAAGCCGGCTGCCATCCCACGTGCAAAAGCGGTGGTTGAGGGTGTTCCGTCGCTCCGCGATGACAAGATCGACTATCCCGGCGCCTCGGCTCAGCCCGCTTCTCCGCCTCTGTCGAAGGTTGCCACCGCTGAGTCTTCTTCACTGGATTTCAGTGAGTTCGCATTTAGCGAGAGTTCTCCCGACTTTCAAATCGAAGCAGACATCGACCCTGTCGATGCCGAAGCCGAGGAAGTTGCGATTCTTTTTGCCAATGGGCAGGATGAAGTAGTTCGCTCAGTGCTTGAGAATGCTGTTCGCATTCATCACTTTGGTCCGGGCGAGCGTTTGTGGATGATGCTTTTCGATCTCTACGGATTAACCGGGCAAAAGGCTTCTTTCGAAGTGCTGGAGATTGACTACGCCCGATCGTTTGAAAAATCGCCGCCCGGTTGGCGCGACAAATCGAAAGGTGAACCAAAGGCCAAGGAGGTGCTGGCCGGCAGCCTGTTGTTCAAGGGCGATCTGACCGGAGATAACGACGCAGCGTTCGACGCCATTCGACAGTCACTCGAAAAGAACCCCAAGCTGCGTCTTGATCTGTCGAAAGTTACTCGTCTTGATGCCGGTGGTTGTGGTCGTTTGCTGGCCTTGTTGCAGCAGGCAAGAAAAGCCAGGCGCGAGATAGAATTGCTGGGTCGCGATACCCTTGGTGCGCTGGTTGAAGAGCGCGTCGAGTCCGGGCGAGCAGAAGACAGTGAGTGCTGGCTTCTGCTTCTCGAACTGTGCCAGTTGCAGGGGCAATATGAGGGTTTCGAGGACGTGGCAATAAACTATGCCGTTACTTTCGAGGTCTCGCCGCCCTCCTGGGAGGCCAATCGGGTAGCCGCTCCCGAACCGGTGCTTCTGACAGCGAACGGCGAGGGTGGCGACGATGTGGCTGCTGACGCCTATGTGCTGCGGGGAGATGTCAAATCCTCACGTTTCGCTGACCTGCCGGCGTATGCCGATGTGCATGATTCGGTACTCATCGATTGCGGTGCGCTGACGCGGATGGATTTCATCAGTGCCGGTGCGCTGCTCAATTCGTTGACCATTATCCGGCGAACCGGCAAGCAGATTGTCTTTCACCACCCGAATCATCTCGTTGCCGAGTTGTTCGGCATCATTGGTCTGAAAGCTGTAGCGACCATCGTTTTTGCAAAACATTAGGGCTTATTCATGGAGCAATACCACGGTACGACGATCCTGTCGGTACGACGAGGCAACCGGGTGGCCATGGGCGGAGACGGGCAGGTCACGCTTGGCAACATCGTCATCAAGGCCAGCGCGCGCAAGGTCCGGCGCATTCATCAGGGGAAGATTCTGGCCGGCTTTGCCGGCGGGACGGCAGATGCTTTCACGCTCTTTGAGCGCTTTGAAGCCAAGCTGGACAAGCATCAGGGCAATCTGTTGCGTTCAGCGGTTGAGCTGGCCAAGGACTGGCGCAGCGACCGTGCTCTGCGCCGACTGGAGGCGATGCTGGCGGTGGCTGATCAGGAGAATTCGCTGGTGATTACCGGCAACGGCGATGTGCTGGAACCAGAGTTCGGCATTGTCGCCATTGGTTCGGGCGGTGCTTTTGCGCAGTCGGCAGCACGTGCGCTGATTGAGAATACCGAGCTTGATCCGGCCGAGATTATCCGTAAATCACTCGAGATTGCTGGCGATCTGTGCATCTACACCAACCACAACTTCACCATCGAAACGCTTGACTGAGGGCTTTTGAATAAATGCCTGAACACCCACCGCAGAGCCGCAAAGGCGCAGAGGTTTCGCAGAGAAAACCTTTAAAAACAAATCGCTTTCTCCGCGTTTTCTCTGTGTCTCTGCGTCTCTGCGGTGGATTTTTGATATTTTCACAGACTCTGAGAGCTTGGGAGAATCAGATTCCCAGCGCGATACGGATACCGTCGTAGCGCGCTTCGATTTCAGGGAAATGCCCGGCTAGTTTTGGCCAGGAGAGGCCGAGGTTCGCGCAGGCCAGATCAGACAGGTCGGGAACCCGGTTGTTGGGCTGTTCTCCGAGGTCGAGGGCGTGGCTCAGAACCTCGCTGACATGAATCAGATTGCCGATTTCGCTGCCCAGCTCGTCGGGCTCATGGTGGGCGGCAATGGCGTCGGCGATATTGTTGGGCAGTTTCCAGGTGATTGCCAGAGCACGGCCGGCTTCAGCGTGGTCATAGCCGAACACTGTACGTTCGGCCGCGATGATCGGGATGTCGTCCTTGTGGTGCAGCTCAAGCGCCTGAATGTAGCTGACCGGGCTGGCGGTATACATCAGCAGTTGCCCGATGTCGTGTAGCAGGCCGCCCGTAAACGCCAAATCCCGATTGACGCCCGTATGTTCTGCGAGCACACGCGCACAGGCGGCAACCCCAAGCGAGTGGCGCCACAGTAGCCGGGCATCGAATCCCGCACTGCGGGTATCGTAACGATAGCTTAATGCCGAGGCCAGGATGATGCTGATCACCCGGTCAGCGCCGAGAACCAGGAAGGCCTGCTTGGCCGAAAAGATGTGCGTTGATAGTCCGGAGGCCGCCGAGTTGGCGGCGGCGAGCAGGCGGGCGACGATGACAGGTTCAGAGTTGATATGATGAGCGATCGTATCAACGTCGGCGCTTTCATCGCCAAGCGAACGGATCAGGTAGTTCACCACCTCTGGCATCGAGGGGAGTGCCTTGGCATGGGAAGGGAGTTCGTCAAGGCTGGGTGGGGTCATTTCGTGCTCTCCAGCCGGAAGTTGAGAATGGCGTCGTGCAGCCCTTTTTTGGCCGGACTGCCATCGCCGCGAAAGATGGTTTCCACCCGGGTTCTGGCTGCCACCAGTTCATCGGCAATGGTTTGTTCGTCGCGCGAATCGGCTACGAGTACGCCAACGACTTCGACACCGCGCCGGATCAGCCGTTCAAGAATTTCAGAATCGACTTGCGTTCCGGCGACCAGCAGGGTATGGCCCTCCCGGTCAGTGACGGCCTTGGCGAGTGTCATGCCAGGTGATACACCCCCAGGGGCAAAGTACATGGTGCGAGATTTCACGGAGAGCCTCCAGAAGCCGTTTGACGGTATGCCATTGCACACAAGTTTGCCACAGCGCATGGTCGATGAGAACATAATGCTTTCGTAACCATGTTTTACACCTCAGGATTGCCATGACGCAAATGACGCCGCAGGAAATTGTTCACGAACTCGATAAGCACATTGTCGGTCAGGGTAAGGCCAAGAAGGCCGTCGCCATTGCGCTGCGCAACCGCTGGCGGCGAGCTCAGGTGGAGGAGCCGTTGCGCCAGGAAATTACGCCGAAGAACATTCTGATGATCGGGCCGACCGGTGTTGGCAAAACAGAAATTGCGCGCCGTCTGGCCCGGCTGGCCAATGCGCCCTTCATCAAGATCGAGGCCACCAAATTCACCGAGGTCGGCTATGTCGGGCGCGATGTGGAAACGATCATCCGCGATCTGGCCGAGATTGCCATCAAGAATGGCCGGGACAAAGCCATGAAGGCCGTCCGTGTGCGTGCCGACGATGCGGCTGAGGAGCGCATTCTCGATGCCTTGCTGCCTCCGGCGCGGGGCAATTTCTTCAACGAATCGCAAACGGCGGATGAGAATGCAACACGGCAGAAGTTTCGCAAGAAGTTGCGTGAAGGCTTGCTGGATGGCAAGGAGATTGAAATCGAGGTCGCCGGGCCGTCGATGCAGGCCGAGATATTTGCCCCTCCCGGAATGGAAGAACTGACTTCGCAGATCCAGGGCATGTTCCAGAACATGGGCGGTGCGCGTAAGAAGCCGAGAAAGTTGACGATCAGTGAGGCGCGCAAGCTGCTGATCGAAGAAGAAGCGGGCAAACTGGTCAACGACGAAGAAGTGAAGCATGAGGCGGTGCGCAACGTCGAGCAGAACGGCATCGTGTTCCTCGACGAGATCGACAAGATCACTTCGCGCGGCGACTCGCACGGCGCCGATGTTTCACGCCAGGGGGTGCAACGCGACCTGCTGCCACTGGTCGAGGGCACCACGGTCTCGACCAAGTACGGCATGATCCGTACCGATCATGTGCTGTTCATCGCCAGCGGCGCTTTCCATCTCGCCAAACCCTCGGATCTGATTCCCGAGTTGCAGGGACGTTTTCCGATTCGCGTTGAACTGGACTCGCTGTCGGTTGCTGATTTCGAGCAGATTCTGACCCAGACCGATGCCTGCCTGACCATGCAGTATCAAGCCCTGCTGGCTACCGAGGGGGTGACTCTGGAGTTCCTGCCGGATGGTATCCAGCGCCTGGCCGAGGTCGCCTGGTCGGTCAACGAACGCACCGAGAACATCGGTGCGCGACGCCTTTATACGGTCATGGAGCGTCTGCTTGAAGAGGTTTCTTTCACAGCCGGGAGCGAGGCCGGGGAACAGTCGATCCGCATCGATGCCGAATATGTCGATGGGCGGCTCGATGAACTGGCCAAGAACGAAGACTTGTCGCGCTACGTGCTTTGAACGGTAATACGGATTCCGTGATTTATTTGCGCATGGTGTTGTGCAGTACGGCACGTTTATAGTCGGCTGGTATGTTGCAAAAAGAAGCCGAACGGCAGCTATCGACCCCAGTGACCTGATAACGTTGGGAAGGGCTATGTCAGCTTTCTGATCCATAAGCCCGCCGTTCGCTAGAGTCTTCACAATGGCGGCACCTCGGCCTTGAACGGAAATTCAGCTGGCTAGCGAGATCGGTCAGCAATACGCCGAATAGTTGCCTGTGAGATTCGCTCAGCAATAAATCTTAACATTAAAATTTGGTTCGTCCTCTACAACAACTAAGAACGAGATCGTCTGGCAGTAAGTTGTTCTAAGTACAAATTCACGCGAGGAAGTTCGGCTTTGAACTGTTCTATCTTATGCCGACGACTTCTCACCCAATCTGGCAACTCGTTCGTCTTAGCCTTCTTATCTTTTAAACGTTCCATAAGCATCGCATATTGTTGTTGCCGGGTTATCCCTTGAATTCCACAGATTTCTTCTAAGCAATTGAGCTCTTGTGGTACGAGAGTCTCTTGGTCACTCTTGGTCTCTTTGTCATCTCGGATGTCGCCAAAGTAGATTTTTGGGAAGTTCTCCTCAAGAAAACTATTGTCGATAACAGATTGCCCCAAGAGGCATGCCCTTAAAATTAGGCTTTGAAGCTCTCTCGCGTTTCCCGGCCAAGAATATCTCAATAGGCGCTGCCGGGCAGAGGATTCAAGACCAATTTGCATGGTTCGCTCATTCTTCGCCAGATCCCTGTTTATCCGATCGAAAATGCACTCGATGTCATGGGGGCGCTCTCGGAGAGGGGAAATCAAAATGGGACTCCCCAGTCGCATTTGAAGGTCGAGCCTGAAGGAACCGTCAGCAACCAAATCCGATACGGGTTTGTTGCTGGCTGCGAGAACTACGCCTGCGTACTCCAATGTTTCTTGTTCCTCATTCCCCAAAGGGGAGAATTCGCCGTGTTCAATGACGGTTAGAAGTCGAAACTGCACCTCCAGAGGATAAGAGTTGATCTCGTTGAGGAAAACTGGGCGATGCATCTTCTTCGCGATGCCGAAAATTCCATCACGCCGGTTATCTGCTCCGGTGAACGAGCCCTTAGCATGTCCGAAAAGTTGCGAAAGGATGAATCGGGTATCTGCCGTTACGCCAAAGCGAACAAAGGACGATTGGGCATGCCGGGTATCCAAATACTCGATCAATTCATCTTTGCCGGATCCCGTTTCCCCCTCAATGAGTAGGGCGATTACGCGGTACGATCCGTTCCGAGTCAACTCCAAAGCCTTGCGGTAAACGGACTCGAGTTCCCCAACTCTTTTCGAAAGCGCCTCGTCATAGGTTACGAATTTGCCAAAGGTATGGAGCCGTCTGCTTTTCCTTTCCGAAATGACGTTCGCCGCGGTAGCTCCTTTCGTTACACCGGAGGTTTTCAGGCGACCAGAGAGCTTTATTAGATCCGGTCGAACCCGGTCTAGAATACTTGTTCTTGCGGCGATGGGCCAAAAGCGTACAAATGGCTCTGAGGGGGAGTCCAATTGCGCAAGACGGTCAATTACCTCGTCGCAAGTAATGACCGCCTGGTTCTCCAACAACGACCGAACATGCTGGACTAGGGGAATCATCGTTTCATTGGTCAAGTCGACGCTTTCCGGCTCCCACTCCGTCTCGCTGAAAAGGTGATCAAGAAATTGCCGTGCTGGAAAGTCTCGTGCTTTGCCCTTTTCGGCATAAAGGGCGAAAACATGTGATTCGCCAACTATGTCTAGAGCATGCGCAGCCCCAAGTTGCTCTGAGGCGAACTGCAGGGGCGTAACCGCCGCAGTAATCGAAATAACGGCGGGAGCCATCGTGAGCTCCTTGGCTACCCCTGCCTCAAGTCCGTTACCGGATATTGAGAACGGACGTGGATCCGCAACCCGAACATTTTCTTTTCTCAAAGCGGATACGCATTCTCGTCCGATTGTCCGATCATTGCTTAGTACGACGACGTTTCCGGGCTTGGCACTGGATTTTCGATATCTCTCGATGCGCCTGAGGCATGACCATTTTCCCGGCCACGTCACATCGTCAGCCATTAGAGCCTCTTCGACCTTTTGGAGATTCGCGTCCACTTCGCCCTTGTCCTCCCCGCTCAGCGCCAGGCGAGTCATCGCGTCAAGCATGAAGGCCATTCCGGCAGTAACTCCGCCGGGGAGCGGGGGTAAGCGAATGTCTCCCAGCAGAAAATGCTCAGTGAGTGGCTTCATTACTCGATCGCTTAACTCCATCCTCAACTGATCTATAAAGTCAACACAAGTAAGGGCAAACCAAACGGCTGCTGAGTCGCGCTTCGATCGATCACGTTTCTGGGAAAAACGAAGTAGGTATATAGACCTCGTCGCGTCGTTCGGTGGGCCGTTGTACCGTGCCAGTTTCACCTCGGTAAAGCCGAGCATCGAAACCAGAAAATCGCCTGGTTTAAGGGGAACATCCCGACTTACTTGCCCCCAGGCACCGCGAATCCGCGAATGCGAGATCGCATGCAGGCGCTCGTTGATCTGCGCCGATGATAGCCATCTCAAAGCCCCTTTATTCGGGCGCTCAAGAAGTGGGGTCCTTTGTGCCCGCTCGACGGCGACAACGAATAGATCGTCAAAAGTGGGTGTCCCCCAATGTTTGCGGTCACATCGAAGTTTTCGGAAGTGGTCTTGGTAGTACCAGCAATCCAAGCGCCGTGCGGCATCAATCTCTAGGCTGCTGACCCTCCATCCATTTGGTGATTCCCGGTTTAGCTCGTCCAAAGGGGGATACATCCAAACGGATTCAACAGGCGTTACGCCGTAGGCAACGATGCTGAAGGAATTGGGTTCGTCCATCGGTTTGTAGGAACGCTCTTGGTTACCCAACGGGGTAATGCGGCTCAGCGTCGGTGTGAAGAGCGCCATTCGGTACGCCCTATATTCCTCGACCAGCTCTTTGCTGGACTTTTTGCGCGTGGCGTCGCACAGCACCCTATCCTGCACGAAGACCCGAATGGGTTGCGAACGTGGCCTGCCAAGAAAGGTCAGCAAGTCATCCGGAGCGCCAGGTAACGACGTGCCGGTCTGCCAGGATTCTGGATTACCTGTGGCTGCTTCGTCGATCCGCAGTTCTAGTAATTTCCGGTTCTTTTCATCAAGCAGGAAGTCCATTGGGGCACCAAGAAAAAAAGGAATTTCCTTAGTTTATCAGGAAAAGCCTTGTGTTAAAATTGGATAATACCCTCGCGAAATATTGTTACATTCCTTTAAGATCAATTGGATAGTTGGCGCATCACAAACATGGCACGATACATGCGTTTGTTTTGCATCATCTCTCTAGAAACGGTGGTGGCACACAGCAGAATGCCCCCAACAGTTGCTACAGATGTCTATGGCACGTTGAGCACCATCACCGTACTCTTTCAAACACGCGAGGAAACATGAAACTCAGTGAGATTAAGCCTAGAACGATTTTGAAGACCACAGAGGCCAATAGCCGCTCCGAAAAGCTCTCTTTGCTTGGCCTCGAATACGTTTCCGAAAGCGCGGACTATCACAGAGTTCCCAAGACTCAAATGTCCGTACGATTCGATAACGGCAACACAAACACAAAGACGCGAGATCACGCGCACGTCTTTGCGCGACTCGATGGGCAAGGGAAACAGCTCTTCGCAGTAAATGTCGATGGAGCTGGTCACGATGGAAGTTCTGGCGCACCAATCCCAAGGAAGGTTGGAGAGTTCTTGAAAACTAAGGGCTATGTCATTCCAGTAACTTTTGTAGTCGAGAGCATGTCCCTAGTCGACGCTCTTAATGATAGGTTCATCGTCTTCATCGTCTACGAATAGCAGTCCTCCCGTGATGCACAATCCATAATTCTGCCGGACGTTGCGCGATAACGCCGCGCAGCGCCGGTGAATTCAAACGGTAGCGGTTATTACCTCCAGCCGCTTCCGGACTTATCTAGGGGGAAACCATCTGGGGATCAAAATGAGCGATGAAAGTTTGAAGGTGGCAGCAAGTACCGCTGGTGGTGGTGCTGCAGGAACAGCAGGTTCATTAGCGGCTGTCTCGACGTTGGGAGCAGTTGAAGGACTGTCAGCCGCAGGTATGACTTCTGGCTTAGCTGCACTTGGAAGCCTTGTCGGCGGCGGCATGGCTGCAGGAATTGGGGTTGCAGCAGCGCCAGTTCTTGCTGGCGGCGCATTAGCAGCCGCACTCACAAGTGACAATATCGAAACTGATGAAAAAATTGCGGCAGGTGTAGGTGCCGGTGCAGGTATAGCAGGTTCGGTAGCAACTGTTTCTGCTGCGGGAGCCGTTGGTGGATTGTCGGCAGCAGGCATAACATCTGGGCTCGCAGCAATTGGGGGAGTCGTCGGTGGCGGCATGGCAACAGGCTTAGCCATAACATGCGCAGCCCCCCTCGCAGTGGCTGGAGGAGCATACGCGTTGTACAAGTGGTTTAAGGACTAAACCGCAAAGTTCTGTTGACGTTTTGCCGAAGCGGTAGAGTTTTCCGCATTGAGCAAATGTGCAGGCTGAAACTGAGTGATAGAGAATCGTGACGATAGGATGCATCACGACTAGAACATTTACGATCCCATTTAGGAGCTATTTGTATGTACAACCAATCTCCCCTCGAAACGCTGGCAAGTTACGCTATTACGTTTGTTGCAGGCGCTCTCTCTGTGGTCACCCTGGCTGCTTACGGAAAGTGGATGAAACATCGTGGCCAACTGAGTAGCCAAGAAATATTGTAAGACAACCTCCATACATAACTAGGCAGCCATCACGGACGATGTGCGATATCAGCCGTTTGCCCCTCGCATCCCATTTGCCATCGCGGTCGGAGTTGTACGGATTTGCCGTTCGTCTGAATGTGAAAAGTCGGATCTGACACCAAATGCATAATTGCAGCCTTAACCGCCTGTGGCATGGCAAGCTCGTGGATGCTCATCGCCACGGGCTTTACGACCTTTCCTCGGACTGGAGTCTTGCTGGTGTGCCTGTCGAGCAATGGTCAGATGATCCCCGGTTCCTCGCCCATGAACGTCGGACCAAGTGGCTCTTTGGTGACGAGCTTCGCGACGCCCTTCGGCCATGGATTGAGTATTCGTGCAATGAGGGCGTAGGGACGGTGCTCGACTTTAGTGGCAAGCACGCAAGCGCAGATGTCGAATACGTCTACGGAATGTTCGGGGTGCGATCAAAAGTCACTGTGCTTTGGAATTCCTGGAGAGCAGATATCCGGCCAACTCCGGCGGTGATGATTCTTCCCGACGAGCGAGAGATCGGCCCCGAAGCGGCCGATGCCGCTCGAGCTTTCCTCAAGTCGATGCCGGGAGGGCTGATTACCCTCCATGCAGGCGAATCCGAGGCACGTTCCAGAATCGGGAAATCTCGTTTGGGACGATCAATCGTCGAATGGCTGGCCATGGAGTCCCTATTGGATTCACGTACGCTATTGGTGCACGCGAATACGTTGAACTCGAATGATTTCGGTCTGATTGAGGATAGCGGTGCGGGGGTGGTCATGTGCCCTCTCACGAGATCAGCACTCTTCAACCCCACTCCTACGGTACCTCAACGGGTACGGATTTTTTTTGGAACCGATGCGCCCCTAGTGTCCGGATCCAGAAGCCTAATTGCACAAGCCCTGGCCGAGGCTGAGCGGTGGATAGCATCTGGGCTTACCCAAATCGCCGCTGTGGAGCGTGCGGCTAATGCGCTGACGCGGCCGCTAACAGGCGAACCGATGGAAGTTTCCGGCACGGCGTCCGACTTAGC
Organism: Propionivibrio sp.; assembly: GCF_049316945.1. Classification (GTDB taxonomy): domain Bacteria; phylum Pseudomonadota; class Gammaproteobacteria; order Burkholderiales; family Rhodocyclaceae; genus Propionivibrio. The sequence continues at coordinate 17,914 of NZ_JBMOJE010000001.1, forward strand.
AGGATTCCTGCTAAACATCATGATTAAGGAAAAATAAGTTGATTACAACTCACCAATTAGCCAAACGACTAGGTGAAACTTGGAAAAATCTACTCCAGCTTGTTATTGAGCACGGCGATGACTCCGATCAGGAGATCAGGGAGGCCAGGACGGTGACTATGGATTTCACGGTCGGGCCTTCGGACATTACAGAACTGGCGGAGTACGGTCTCAATGAAACCTTGTCCGAAATGCGCAAAGTTTTTTTCACGTCCGAACCAAACCGTTTTGGGCATAGCTACAGAACCTGCTGGCGGGGGCCCTTCGGCAAAGATGATCTCACTGACGTGATAGATCTGTTGAAGGAACAGCCGTCGACTAAGCGGGCACTACTGGTATTCGTTGACCCGACGGGGAAGAAGGTTCCGTGCGTCAACGCGATACATTTCCTCATCCGCCATGGACGCTTGGATCTGAGTTATTTCGCGCGAGGACAGGATGTCTACCTAAAGTTCTGCGCGGACGCAATCTGCGTCCACGACTTCGGCGCGATGGTTGCCAAGGCGCTCGGCATCAGGATCGGAACAATAACCGGCACCATAAGCTCCGCCCATATCTATCGGAAAGATTTTGAGCGAGTCGAATCCATACTCAATCCGGCACGAAAATGACAATAAGAAAAATTCTATTTGTAGTGCCACGCTCGCTGAATCCCAAGCAAATGTATAAGGAATATCCGCTCGGCGTTGGATTTATCGGTACGATACTGCAAGAACGCGGTTACGAGGTGGCGGTTTTTGATCAAAACGCCGAGGGAGGGGACGAGAGTCTGCTGTGGGAGCGGGTCTCCTCATTTGAGCCGGATGTGGTCGGATTTTCCATCATCACGCCGAATTATCCGGTGGCGCGCCTTCAAATTGCGGAAATGAAGCGTCGTCATCCCGAGTCGGTCGTTATTGCCGGTGGCATCCACGTAAATCTGTTCCCCAACGATGTATTGTCGGACGGGGCGGACGTTGCGGTGCTCGGCGAGGGCGAATACACCGTATACCGATTGTTGGAGGCGCTGGGCGCTGGACGTCCGCTTGGAGACATTCAAGGGGTGGCGTTCGAGGAAAACGGTTCGGTTCGCATGAACCCCAAAGATCCGCGTCCTTTGAGTATCGACGAGTTGCCAATTATCGATCGCAACCTGTATCGGCTCGAGCTATACAGCCATCATTCGATGGTCGCCTCGCGAGGCTGCCCCTACAACTGTACCTTTTGCTGCAACTATACGGGTACCGTACTTGTGAAGGGCGTCGCCGTTTCAGGGCACGAGAGGGTTATCCGGGAAATGGCACTTCTGGAGAGGGATTTCGGTGCCAAGGAGATTTTTTTCGCTGACGACATTTTCTTCCTGAAGAAGAAAAGCATCGTGACTTTCTGTGAGGAATATGCCGCGACTGGCCTCAGCGCATCGTGGATCGGCCAGTTGAGAGCAGACTCGATGGATTCGTCCGTGGCCGAGGCGATGGCGTCGGCTAATTGCCGCCGTGTTTATTTCGGGATAGAGAGCGGCTCCGACGAGATTTTGACTCGGGCTAGCAAACGAACGACAGTCGAAAAGATGCTTTCCGGGGTCCAATCCGCTTCCAATGCCGGTATCCGGGTCAAAACCGGATGGATTTACGGCCTTCCCGGTTCCCTGGCGGAGCAGCGGAAATCCATCGATCTCATGCTACGCATGCGTCCCCATGAGATATCAATCCATCAGCTGATCCCATTTCCAGGAACTGCATACTATTCCCGCCCACAGGATTTCGGTATCCGGATAAAAGACCCGAAGGATTTCGAGAGCTTTTGCTATGGCGGCATAGGCGACAACATTTCGTTCGAATATATGTCGCCGTCGGAAATGATCGCGCTGCTCGAGGAAACGGCAACCGCCTTGGAACGTGAGGGCTATGTGAGCAGCGACATTGCAACGCCGGAGGACGAGTTCGTCTTCTCCTCCCCGTTACACCAAAAGTCAATGAACGTATTCAGAAACAAGTCGTAATCAAGGGTTGACCATGAAATATTATGAATTAGGTTCCGTAGATGTAATGGTCACCATCGGGCCCACGCTGGAGACGGTGGAAGGCATTGCCTCGGCGATTGATGCCGGGGCGGGATGGTTCCGATTCCCGACGGGCTACCGCAACCGGGACCATGTTGCGCATGCCCTGCTCGTTCGGGAGGTGGCTGAAAGCAAGGGGGCCGACGCGAAAATCCTCTTCGATCTTCCATCGGAGCGCTTGAGACTGGGCTGTATCTCCCCGCGGGAGGTTGCGCCTGGGGTCGAACTTTCATTTTCCGACTCCGACGGAAAGTGCTCCGGCGATCATGTCGGAATTCCGGGGCTGGACAAACTCCGAGGGACTGTCACGCCCGGTCATCGGGTCTTGGCGCTTGACGGCCGGATTGTCCTGCGGGTCCTGGATTTTGGCTCCGGACTCATGCGTACCGTCGTTGAGCGTGGAAGCGGTCGGTTGCAAACCAGTAATTCGGTCGTCTTTCCTGATAGCAGTGTCGATTTCTCCTTGTTTGAATCAGCCGATGTCGATCTGTTGCGCAAAGCGGATGCCGCTGGCCTCGTCCCGGACTGGATAGCGCTTTCCATGGTGACGTCGGTCGGGCAATTTAACTCGGCAGTAACGGCCCTGCGGGACTTTTTGCCGAATTCGGTTCGATTCATGGCCAAGCTGGAAACAAGGGAAATCATCCTCAACAGCGAGGGGATCGTCCAGGCTTCGGATGGCATCATGGTCGCCCGCGGCGATCTCGGCTTGGTGGTCGAGCCGGAAAATATGCCGCAAATCCAAGAGAGGCTTGTCGAAATTGCCAAAGCGAAAGGGAAGCCCGTCATCGTGGCTACCCAATTCCTGGAAAACTTCGCCTCAAGCGGCGTACCGCAGCGTTGCGAGTTGACCGACCTTGCCGCCGCAGCGTGGCAAGGCGCATCGGGGATAATGCTCGGCAAAGAGACCGTCTTTAGCGACCATCCGATCGAGAGCATAGAGCTCGCGACCCGATGTTTGAAGGCTGCCTCCCGGATTCGCCTGCCTATTGGCTTGTTCCTACGCGAACCACGGAATTTATTACCGGGAGGCTCGTCGCCGCTAATTGCCATCGAAGGGGGCAATGGAGTGGGGAAGACGACACTCATCGAGCGTCTCCGGGCAACGCACCCCGACTGGACGATTCGCCGGGGTGTGCCGGCCGCTTGGATGGAACCGCAAATGAAAATGCGGATGATCCGAGACGCGGACTGGATGGCGTCCGCCTTTTACTTCTTTTCGGGCTCCATGGAACTCAAGCGCGAGCTGGCGCAATTTATTCAACAGCAAGTTTCGCCACCCAAAATTTGCCTGGATCGTAGTCTTTGGTCGACCCTTGCGGTACATGTGGGCCACGATCCGAAGCGTTTGGCTAAATTAATGCCGATGCTCGAATTGATGGGTGGCCACGTTTGTGTGCCGAACAAAACCATTGTTTTGACGGCATCGCCAGAAACGTTGCGGCGACGAGTCTCGGAAAAGGAAGCATCCGAGCGCGTATTCGACGAGCTAACCCAAAATCATGACTATTGGGAACAGGAATCTGCCTTCTACCATTGGTTGCGGGAGGCCGTCGCCGAGGTCGGGTTGCCGCAATTCCAGGTCGAAATCGTGAATACCGACAACCTGTCGTCTGCTGAAGTCGTCGAATACGTCGGTAGGTTGATTTCATGATGCGAAAAAACATTCCCCTCGTAACCTCCAATCTCGCGAAGTACGCGCTTTTTCACCCGATCTTGGAGAGGCTTGGCGTTGAATTGGTCACGTCACCCCAATCCTGTTACGAAATTCAATCCGACGACTGGGTCGAAATCATCAAGGAGAAGGCACGCGCTGCAGCCCGATCCCTCGGTCGCCCCTGCATCGTGGACGATGCAGGGCTCCTACTTGATGCTTACCCCGGATTCCCCGGAGCCTATACGAAGTCGGTAATCAGATCGCTTGGAATCGATGGGTTGGTCAGGCTCCTGAATAATCAAACCCCATCCGGGCGTCTCGTCGCGAATCTGGCATGTTCAGACGGCGTCGAATGTTTTCACTGGATGGGGAGCGTTCAGGGCAGTCTCGTCCCAAGCGAAGTTCGCGGCGAAGGTCCGGGGCCGCTACATGAGTGGTTCCAACCAACAGTTAAAGGGCCGTTTGCCAAGTCACTTCATCGATTGAGGGCTTGGCAGGCGCTGGAGCGCGATTGGCACCTTTTGTGCGAGAAGGGATGGGCCTACCCGGCCGACGGCGATCCATTTTGCTACACGCGGGGGCCGACCTCGGGTTCGTGCGTGTTTTGTGTGGAACTCTCTGGCGACCCAGGCTCGGTTTTTGAGCAACTGTCGGGGGGATGGCCGAGGGACAGGGTAGTTCACATGAGCACATCGTTTGTGCTCTTGCCGCCGTTGGGCCAGTTCATGGAAGGCGGGTTGTTGCTTCTTACCCGTAAGCACGTGAAAAGCATGGCGCATCTTGAAGCTGGCCAGGTTTCAGAATTGGAAGATCTGATGTCGGAAGTGACGACGACACTCCGTGGCGCGTATGGCGCGAATCCAGTTTTTTTCGAACATGGGCCTGGACGCGGACGGGGTAAATCTACATGTTGCGTGGATCACGCGCATCTGAACATTTTCCCGGCGGTTGTGAATTTAATGCCACTCCTTGGTCAATTTCCTGGTCATGAAATCGGTTCGCTCGGCGAGCTCGCCTCGCTACGTGACAATGACGATGATTACATATTCGTACAGCATGGAGACGGCACGCGCACAGTCCATTTCTCAGAGGACTTCCCGTCCCAATTCATTCGCCGGGAAATCACCAGGCAACTCGGATATCCGAAGCGTTGGCATTGGCGGGACTATCCGGGGATAGCAGAACTACGCACCACGTACGACGGGCTTCAGGGGGGATTCGCCGAACATGTCTCTTTCTGAAAATGTCTACGGCATTCCCGAGAGCGATCCCGGCCTGTATGCCTCACGCGACATTGACGCTATTGCCCGGCGCTGGGACTGTAAGGCCGCTCAATGGGACTCCGGATTGGAAAACGAGTCCTGTCATCTTAATGACGGTGACGCTTACGGACGTTTCGTCGAATTGGGACGGCGCTTGGTGCAGGATCGGCAGGAATTGTGCTCGGCGGGTAGCCTCGTCGATCTGGGTTGCGGAACCGGGAGCGTACTTGCTGGATTTTCCAAGCATTTCGAAAGCGCCATCGGAATCGACATAAGCCGCGAGATGCTAAATGTCGCTGGTTCGAAGAATATTCGGAACGTGGAGTGGCGATTGGACGATGTTTTCGAGGGGACTTGGAGTGGGATGAGGCACGCCGCAGTGCTTTCCAGGGGGATACTCCTTTCCCACTACGGTAACGAATTGGCGTGCCTGCTCATCGCGCAGACCGTCAAGGCGCTTACGCCAGGCGGGTTCGCGTTGTTCGACTTCCTTTCCGTGGGGGCACCGGAGGCTACCAAAATACTCGCGCCCAATAAGAAGTATTTCTGTCCCGATTGGCTCGTCGACCAAGCGAAGCGCTTGGGCTCAAGCGGTGCAGCCGTGGCAGGAGACCCCATTTCCAGGGTTCGTTATTTGATCCTGAAAGATTAGTTCTGGCTCATGAAGTTCAACTTGCCAATATGCGGTGCTTATTTATCGATTGAAGCCCTTATAACTGGGAGCGAATATATATGTTTTCGCGTCAGATTTTACAGCGCTACATGCCAGGTGAGCGGGCGTTACAGGTCATTAACGACGAAGGCTTTTACTTCAGGAGAATTGATGGCTACCCAGAGGATCCAACGGAAGGTGACCGTGGATTCTACGGTCAGACGGAGCAGCAGATTTTTGACGCATTGATCAGCAAGTTCTCAACTGGAAGCAGGATTACGCCAGGAGAAGCAAGAGAGCTATCCTGTGATGCGATGTATAGGGAAAAGCAAAGCCTGTTTATCCAAAGTTGGTACTGGCATGAGCAAATGTCCCTGTATATGTGGGAGCACTACGGCAAATTCACCAACAGTCCAGACTGCGTGCTGCTCACCGTCAATTATTTGAAGCTAGGCGCCTTTCTAGACAAGGTGTTGCCGGTCGGATGTCGGTCCAGACCCATCGAATATGTCCAAGACAAGCAGGTGCAGCGGGATGCTGTCTATACCAAACGGAACAAATTTGAGCCAGAGCGCGAATTGCGAGTATCAATCAATGTTGGCCATTTAATTTACTTCAACAATCGAATCCTCCCTGAACTCAACTGGCCGGCCAGGCATATTGAAGTGCATGGCAAGGAAAATCTAGACCAGTACTACCATAACGACGGCGTGGCTTGCGAAGATATCTTCAAGTATGTGGATGAGTATGGCTTCCTTCTGAAGGCTCCCTTGCCCGAGTTGCTGGAAGCTATCTACGTTCCTAGCAGCGCAAGTGCTGAATTTTCCGAGAGGCTGGATGAACTACTTGCGTTGAAGGGGTATGCCATCAGGTGTTGCAGGATTAAGTTGCCGGCTGACCAGCTTGGCTCCACAGAGTTGGAGAACACAACTGACGGTGGTGCGCTGACTTGCTAATAGGTTAGCTTTCTGCCGAACAGAATCGACAAAGCTGGCACCGGCAAATGATCGCCAAGGGAAGTGCCATCCTTCGCCGCTGACGAAAGCGACCGTGCAGGCTGAATACCGCATCAATGATGGCAACTTACGCGATACCCGCCATTTAACTGGGCTAACACCACCGTCAGCATTGGCCGAAAAGTGGGCGGAGTAACTACAGGGCCGAACGGCCGGTATCGGATCAGATAACTGCCGTTCACACTCGATGATTTTTTGGGGCCGCTACGGCCGGTTATGTCGAACCGAGACGACTCACCCTTGGGGGAGCGGCAAGTTTTTTCTCTGTGCCCTCTGCGTCTCTGTGCTTGAAGAGGTTCCAACTGAGTTTTTTTGGTTTAAGCGTTTATACCCAGTCCCGGGGGGGCAGCATTTCGTAGAGCTGCGCTTCCGGGGTTCCCGGTTCGGGTTTCCAGTCGTAACGCCATTTGACGACCGGCGGCAGCGACATCAGGATCGATTCGGTGCGTCCGCCCGATTGCAGGCCGAACAGGGTGCCGCGATCCCACACCAGATTGAATTCGACGTAGCGTCCGCGCCGGTAGGCCTGAAAATCGCGCTCGCGTTCACCGTAAGGCGTGTTCTGGCGCTTTTCAATGATCGGCAGATAAGCGGCTATAAAGGCGTCGCCGACCGCGCGCGTTAGCGCGAAACAGCGATCGAAGGGATCTTTCCAGCCCTCGCTGCCCTCGTTGAGATCATCGAAAAAGACGCCGCCGACACCGCGCGGTTCATTGCGGTGCTTGAGGAAAAAATACTCGTCGCACCATTTCTTGTAGCGGGCATGAACATCTTCGCCGAAAGGCGCCAGAGCCTGCTTGCAAGCCGAATGAAAGTGGCGAATATCTTCTTCGAAAGGGTAATAGGGTGTCAGGTCCATGCCGCCGCCAAACCAGCCGACCGGCTCTTCGCCGGGTTTGCTGGCGACCAGGGCGCGTACGTTCATGTGTGCTGTCGGGCAGTAGGGATTTTCCGGATGCAGAACCAGCGAAACGCCCATCGCCTCGAAGGCGCGGCCGGCTAACTCGGGGCGTTTGGCGGTGGCTGAAGCCGGCAGTGCCGGTCCATTCACGTGCGAGAAAGCCACGCCGCCGCGTTCGAACACTCGGCCACCCTCGATGATGCAGGTTAGCCCATGGCCGCCGAGTGGCTGGCCGGCTTCCTTCTGCCAGGGGTCAGCCTGGAAACGTCCGCCATTTTCACCTTCCAGTGCTTGTGCAGCAGCTACGATGCGTGACTGCAGGCCGGTGAAATAAGTCTTGAGCGCGCCGGGATCGATCATCGCGAAATTGCGCGATGTCCGATGTCGCGACGGTACTGCATGCCGTCAAAGTGAATGCCGACGAGTGTGTCGTAAGCGCGCTTCTGTGCCAGCTTGACGTTGTCGCCCAGCGCGGTGACGCAAAGTACGCGGCCGCCCGAGGTGACAATCTTTCCGTCTTTTTCCTCCGTTCCGGCATGGAATACATGCACGTCTTCGCTTTCTTCAGGCAAGCCGCTGATAACATCACCCTTGCGCGGCGAATCAGGATAGTTGGCAGCGGCCAGTACGACGCCCATGGCCACCCGGCGATCCCATTCGGCATCGATCTGGTCGAGCTTGCCGGCGACCGCATGTTCAAACAGCGTGACCAGATTGGACTTGAGGCGCATCATGATCGGCTGGGTTTCCGGGTCGCCCATGCGGCAATTGAATTCGACCGTCTTGACCGAGCCATCCTTGCCGATCATCAGCCCGGCATAAAGAAAGCCGGTATAGGGTATGCCGTCGGCCATCATGCCGCGCACGGTTGGCTGGATGATTTCGCGCATCACCTTGGCGTGGATCGCCGGGGTGACCACCGGGGCGGGCGAATAGGCGCCCATGCCACCGGTGTTGGGGCCCGTATCGCCGTCGCCGATGCGTTTGTGATCCTGGCTGGAGGCCAGCGGTAATACGTTCTTGCCATCGACCATGACGATGAAACTGGCTTCCTCGCCCTCCAGAAACTCTTCGATGACGACGCGCGCGCCGGCCTTGTTGCCGGAAAGCATGTCGTCGATGGCACTGTGCGCTTCTGCAAGCGTCATGGCGACGACAACGCCCTTGCCGGCAGCCAGTCCATCGGCCTTGATGACGATAGGCGCGCCCTGCTTGTTGACGTAGGCATGGGCGGCAGCGCAGTCGGAGAATGTCGCGAAGGCAGCCGTCGGGATGTTGTGCCGGACCATGAAGCGCTTGGCAAAATCCTTCGAGCTTTCGAGTTGTGCCGCTTCCCTGGTCGGGCCGAAAATCTTCAGGCCGCGTGCGCGAAAGAGGTTCACTACGCCCGCCGCGAGCGGTGCTTCCGGGCCAACGACGGTCAGGTGAATGCCATTCTTTTCGGCGAAATCGGCCAGTGCCTCGGGGTCGGTGAGGCCGATGTTTTCCACTTCGGTTTCACGCGCCGTGCCGGCGTTGCCAGGTGCTACGTAGATTTTCTGCAGGTCGGATGATTTGGCCATGTGCCAAGCCAGCGCATGCTCGCGTCCACCGGAGCCAATAACGAGAAGTTTCATAGTGTCAGTTGATAGTGAGGAGTTGGGAGTAAAGAGTGAAGAGAATGAAGCGTAGCGGGATGATTTTACTCCTCGCTCTTCACTCCTGACTCCTTGCCGTCTTAAGGGTTCAATGCCTGAAATGACGCGCGCCGGTGAACACCATCGCTATTCCGTGTTCGTTGGCCGCCGCGATGACTTCTTCGTCACGCATCGAACCGCCGGGCTGAATGACGGCCTTGGCGCCGGCTTCGGCGATAACATCCAGTCCGTCGCGGAAGGGGAAGAAAGCGTCCGAGGCGACGCAGGAGCCAGCCAGCGACAGGCCGGCGTTCAATGCCTTCATGGCGGCGATACGCGTTGAATCGACACGGCTCATCTGGCCGGCGCCGACGCCAAGTGTCATGCCGCCGCCGCAGAAGACGATGGCGTTGGACTTGACGAACTTGGCCACGCGATACGAAAAGAGCAGGTCATCAATCTGCGCGGCAGTCGGTGCTACGGTGGTCACCACCTTGAGGTCGGAAGCCTGCACGTTGAACTGGTCCGGCGTCTGCACCAGCAGGCCACCGCCGACGCGCTTGATTTCGAAGGCGTTGTAGACATTGGAAATGGGGAGTTCGAGGACGCGCAGATTCTGTTTGGTGGCCAGCATTTCTTTCGCGGCCGGCGTGTAAGCCGGGGCGATCAACACTTCGACGAAGTGCTTGCGCTCGTTCATGGCGGCGACGATGTCGGTATCGACAGTGCCGTTGAAGGCGATGATGCCGCCGAAGGCCGAAGTCGAATCCGTCTTGAAGGCTTTTTCATAAGCCGACAACAGATTGATGTCGATCGCCACGCCACAGGGGTTGGCGTGCTTGATGATGACGCAGCACGGGGCCTTGAAGGTCTTGACGCATTCCCAGGCAGCATCGGCGTCAGCGATGTTGTTGTACGAGAGTTCCTTGCCTTGCAGTTGCTTGTAGGCGGCGATAGAGCCTGGTGTCGGCGTCGGGTCGCGGTAGAAAGCCGCTTGCTGGTGCGGGTTCTCGCCATAGCGCAGCGTTTCGACACAGTCGAAAGCGAGTTGCAGTTTGGCCGGGAATATTGACAACTGCAGTTGCGGCTTGTCGGAAGGTTCGAGCGCGGTCAGCCAGTTGGCTATCGCCGCGTCATAACGGGCGGTATGGGTGAAGGCCTTCTTGGCCAGGCCGAAACGCGTGGCCAGGGTCAGCGCGCCATCGTTGGCCTGCATTTCGGCAAGCAAGCCGGCGTAGTCTTCCGGGTCGGTAACGATGGCGACGCCGGTGTAGTTCTTGGCCGCCGAACGGACCATGGCCGGGCCGCCGATATCGATGTTTTCGATGGCTTCTTCAAGCGTGACGTCGGGCTTGGCGATGGTTTCGCGGAAGGGGTAAAGATTCACGCAAACCAGGTCGATGGTCGGGATGTCGTGCTGTTCGATGGTCGCCAGATGCTCGGGCAGGTCGCGGCGGGCAAGAATGCCGCCATGCACTTTTGGATGCAGCGTCTTGACCCGGCCGTCGAGCATTTCCGGAAAACCGGTGTAATCACCGATTTCGGTAACGGCCAGGCCGGCGTCGCGCAGCATTTTGGCGGTGCCGCCGGTGGACAACAGCTTGACCCCCTGGGCGGCCAGTCCCTGGGCGAATTCGAGTGCGCCGCGTTTGTCGGAAAGGCTGATCAGTGCTTGGCGGATTTTCATGATGGGCTTTTCATAAAGATAAAATTGTTCAGAGCAACTTGTAGTCGACGAGTTTCTTGCGCAGCGTGTTGCGGTTGATGCCAAGCATGGCGGCGGCCATTGTCTGGTTGCCGCCAGTGCGTTTGATAATGGCTTCAAACATCGGGCGCTCGACGCTTCTCAGCACCATGTCGTAGATCGGTACCGGCGTTTCGCCATCCAGATCCCTGAAGTAGGTTTCCAGCGCGCCGTGGATGCAGGCCGAAATATCGTTATTCTGGTTCATGCGGCGAGTCCCTCACTGTTTTTATCGTTTTCAGTCTGGATGTAGTTCAGATGTTCGTTGTCTTCGGCGAGTGCGAAGAAGAAATCATTGACTGACTGTCCTTGTTGCCCGATGTCCGGCAACTGGTTCATCCGGTGGCGGAAGGCGGCCGAACCGGCCAGCCCCCTGGTGTACCAGGAAATGTGTTTGCGCGCGACGCGCACGCCGGTATCGATGCCGTAAAAGCCATAGAGATCGTCAAGATGGGCGAGCAGGACTTCGTGGATTTCGCTGACGCGAGGTGGCATCAGATGCGTACCGGTGTTCAGGAAGTGTTCGATTTCGCGGAAAAGCCAGGGACGGCCCTGCGCGGCACGGCCGATCATCAGCGCATCGGCGCCGGTTTCCTGCAGCACGAATCTTGCCTTTTCCGGGGAGTTGATGTCGCCGTTGGCAATGATCGGAATGTGCGCCTCGGCCTTCACCGACTTGATCGTTTCGTATTCGGCCTCGCCGGAGTAGCCACAGGCGCGCGTGCGTCCGTGCATGGCCAGGGCGCGGATGCCGGACTGTTCGGCAATCTTCAGGATGGCGAGCGCGTTGCGGCTGGTCTTGTCCCAGCCGGTGCGAATCTTCAGCGTCACCGGTGTCTGCGGCACGGCATTGACCACCGCTTCGAGAATCCGGCCGACCAGTGGTTCGTCCCTGAGCAGCGCGGAGCCGGCCATTACATTGCAGATTTTCTTGGCCGGGCAACCCATGTTGATGTCGATGATCTGTGCGCCGCGATCGACGTTGTGACGTGCCGCTTCGGCCATCATCGCCGGTATCGAGCCGGCAATCTGAACCGAGATCGGCGCCACTTCGCCATCGTGGTTGGCGCGGCGTTGCGTTTTGGCGCTGCCGTAGAGCAGCGAATTCGACGTCACCATCTCGGATACGGCCAAGCCGGCGCCCATTTTCTTGCAAAGCTGACGGAAAGGACGGTCGGTCACGCCAGCCATTGGCGCGACAAAGAGATTGTTTCTGAGCGTGAAACCGACGAAATTCATGATGTTGGCGTGCAGATGTTGCAAGGGAAGGAGGGAATTCTACCCTTATTGCTGCCTAAGAAATAGTCAATTTCTGACTTGGTATGGGCAATGAGATGAAACTTGAAACTTCACCGCAGAGGCACAGAGGCACAGAGAAAACGCAGAGGTAACGCAGAGAAAACCCCTTGTAGGGTAAGGTTTTCTCTGCGTTACCTCTGCGTCTTTGCGTCTCTGCGGTGAAGTCCTTGTGATTCTTCGCCGCGTTATTCCCGGAACATTGCGATTAGCGCGTGCTGGCGGGCTCCGGCAGCACGATATTCACTTCCAGCACTTCGAAGTTGCCTTGTTTCTCCAGCGACACCTTGATGTCGTCCGGATTGACCGCGACGTACTTTGAAATGACGGCGATCAGTTCCTTTTGCAGCGCCGGCAGGAAGTCGGGCTTGCTGGACAGGCCATTGCGCTCGTGCGCAATGATCAGTTGCAGGCGTTCCTTGGCGATGGTGGCGGTTTTCGGTTTGTTGCCGAAAATGAGAGAGAACAGGGACATCCTTATTTCCCTCCGAACAGTCGCTTGAAGATGTTTGGCTTTTCGTAATCGACGAAGCGCAGTGGAATGGCTTGGCCAAGGAAGCGGTCAACCACGTCCATATAGGCATCGGCGACATCGGTGCCGGTCAGGTGGATGGCTGGCGATCCCTGGTTGGACGACTGCAACACGATCTCGGACTCGGGGATGACGCCGATAATCGGAACGCGCAGGATTTCCTGTACGTCCTTGTAGGACAGCATCTCGCCGTCTTCGACGCGCTTTGGCGAATAACGGGTGATCAGCAGGTGCTCCTTGACCGGCTCGCCGCCGGCGATGGCGCGGCGCGATTTGGCCTGGATGATGCCGAGGATGCGGTCGGAGTCGCGTACCGAAGAGACTTCCGGATTGGTCACGACGATCGCCTCGTCGGCAAAGGTCAGCGCCATCACCGCGCCGCGCTCGATGCCGGCCGGCGAATCGCAGACGACGTAGTCGAAGCCCATGTGCTCGAGTTCCTTGAGCACTTTCTCGACGCCGTCTTCGGTCAGCGCATCCTTGTCGCGCGTTTGCGAGGCCGGCAACACGAAGAGGTTGTCGTTGCTGCAATGCTTGTCCTTGATCAGCGCCTGGGTGAGCGTCGCCTCGCCGTTGAGGACGTTGACCAGGTCATAGACGACACGGCGTTCGCAACCCATGATCAGGTCGAGGTTGCGCAGGCCGACGTCAAAGTCGATGACGGCGGTCTTGAAGCCGCGCAGGGCGAGGCCGGAAGAAAAACTGGCGCTGGTAGTGGTTTTGCCCACACCACCCTTGCCGGACGTTACGACGACGATACGAGTCACGGATAGTTCTCCGTCAATAAAAAGTGGATTTTACCTGTTGATGGGATTTCTTGCTGCGTCGCAGCAAGCAGAGTGTTCAATTTGTTCTCAGCGCCTCGATGGAAAGCAGGCTGCTGCTTTCGCCGGGCGCTTCGGAAAGCTGCACCTGCACCGGTTGGCCGGCCAACTGATCGGGGACGCCAGCCTCGAAAGTCCGGTAGACGCCGGCAATCGAAACCAGCTCCGCTTCGAAACGCGTGGTAAAAATGCGCGCCCCGGTGGCGCCGCTGGCACCGGCCAGGGCGCGGCCACGCAAGGGAGCGTAGATGTGGATGCTGCCATCGGCGATGACTTCGGCGCCGGCATTGACGGCGGCCAGCATCACCAGATCGCCGCCACGGGCATAAATCTGCTGCCCCGAGCGCAAAGGGCGGTCGATGACCAGCGTCGGGTTGGTGACGGACGGAGCAGCCTGTAGCGGTGCCTGGGCGACCGGGGCTGGAGCTTCCACTGGTTCTGGTTCGGCTGGCGCTGGCGGGGTCGGTGCAGTGGTTTCTACGGCCGCCCGTGCGGTGCGTTCGATGGCGGCGAAGCTCGGCAAACCGGCCGCCGCTGCGCTTTCGCGCAGTTCATCGCTGCCGCCGCGCACGCCGATTACATGCAGGCCGTGGGTGTCGAGAATGGCGCGCACGGCGGCCCAGTCGGCGTGTGTGGCATCGTCGAGCTGGCCCAGTTCGAGCAGCGCGGCGTCGCCATCGAAAAAGGCGTCATTGCCGAACAAGGCATTGGCCGTTTCGGCTAGCTGCTCGGGTTGCAATGAGCGCAGGGTGACGGCAACAACAGGGAGCGTGGTTCCCTTGAATTCGATCAACTGGGTTTTTTTGGCTGCTCGTGGCATGGTCTGGTCGTGGGTTGAAGGCTGGAAAAAGGGCAAAGTCTAGCCGAGTCTGTACAAAAAATGAAATGCTGGACAATGCTGGATAACCATATCAATTTAGCCGATGCCCAACGTGGATAAGCATGACCTCCTCTGCAGGGCGCTCCAATTGGCGTTCTGCACCGCAATAATCTGTAGAGCTAATGAATACGCCATTCTTCAAGCATGTGCCTTGTAGATCGCCTGTACATGCGGTCTGCAGGTGTATGCTAAATCTCGTACCTGGCCTCAAGGCTAGGCACGAGCGCCCCAGATCATGCGTTTGGCGACGAAGTGGCGCAGTGGCGGACAGAGGTCGAGCGCCAGCAGGCCGAGGCCGCGTGCCATGCGCAGTGGGGGCAGATCGTTGGAAAAAAGGCGGACGATGCCGTCGGTGAAGACCATGCTGCCGGTGCGATCCAGCTTTCGGCGGCGTGCGTAGTCGGCGAGCGGAGCAGGGTGGCCGGCGTCGCTAGTGTTTGTCCTTGCGAGCAGGGTTTCGGCAAGTTCCTAGGCGTCGCGCAGGCCGAGGTTGAAGCCCTGGCCGGAGACCGGGTGCAGGGTTTGTGCGCAGTTGCCGATCCACACTTGCCGTGGCGCGGTGATCTGCCGACGAACACGCAGGGCGAGCGGGAAACTGGTGCGCGGGCCGCTGGCAACGAATTCGAGACGACGGCCAAACTGGCTAGCCAAAGCGGCGAGAAAATCAGCATCGTCAAGGTCGAGCAGTTGTGTGGCCTTCTCGGCCGGCACAGTGAACACCACCGAATAATCCTGGCCGAGCGGCAGCAGCGCCAGTGGCCCGTCGGGGGTGAAACGTTCCCAGGCACGGTTGTTGTGGCCGGAGGCCGGCCGTACTTCGGCGACGATGGCGTGCTGGCCGTAATCCTTCACCGTGATCCCGGGATCGCTGTTTGGCGTGCCTTCGGCATGCACGATGAGCTTTGCCGTGATGCGCCGTTCTACGCCTTGCTGAGTCACGTGCAAGGTGGCATTTTCGATGCCGGTTTCGATGCCGATTTCTATTCTTTCGACGCTGCATTGGTCGATCAGTTGCTCTGCTTTGATGCGGGCGGCGAGGGCGGCAGCGAGATCGCGGTAGCGCATGACGTAGCCGAGTGCCGGGGTGCCGTAGTCATCGGCGTTAATTTCCGTGCGTCCGAAACCGCCACGCTGGGAAACGTGGATTTGGCGGATGGCTGTGCCGGCGGATACATTCCAGGCTTTCAGGCGTTCGAGCAGTTGCCGGCTGCCGTGCGAAAGTGCCAGTGCGCGCGGGTCGTCGGCCCAGGCACCGCGCGGGCGACTGTCGATAAGCAGTACCTGCAGGGGGCTGTCGGCCAGCGCCAGTGCCAGCGTCATGCCGACCGGGCCGGCACCGATGATGAGCACGTCGGTGCCAAGGGTGGAGTGAGGGGTGATGGTCTCAGTCACGGCGCATGACTTCTTCAATTTCGGCAATCGTCTTCGGCGCGCTGGTGTAAACCTCGCAACCGGTTGCGCTGACGAATACATCGTCCTCGATGCGGATGCCGATGCCGTGCAGGTGTTCGGGCACCTTGGCGCCGGGCCGGATGTAAAGGCCGGGTTCGACGGTCAGTGCCATGCCGGGGGATAATGTGACCCAGTCCTCTCCGGATTTGTATTCGCCGGCATCGTGCACATCGAGGCCGAGCCAGTGACCGGTGCGGTGCATATAGAAGGGTTTGTAGGTTTCGCTTTCGATGATGCCGTCAATGCTGCCTGCAAGCAGGCAGAGGTCGACCATGCCTTGTACCAGCACGCGCAGCGCGGCGTCGTGGTAGGCGATGAAGGGAGCGCCAGGCTGGATGGCGGCAATCGCCGCGCTCTGTGCGGCGAGAACGATTTCATAAGCGTCGCGCGCCGCGCCGCTGAAGCGGCCGCAGACCGGAAAGGTACGGGTGATGTCGGAAGCGTAGCCTTGTACCTCGCAGCCGGCGTCGATGAGAACCAGCGCGTGTTCGGCCAGCAGCTTGTCGTTCTCGATGTAGTGCAGGACGCAGGCGTTGTGGCCGCCGGCGACGATCGGCGAATAGGCGTGGCCGTCGGCACCGCGTTTGCGGAATTCGTAGCCGAGCTCGGCCTCGAGTTCGTACTCGGCCATGCCGGGGCGACAGGCGCGCATGGCGCGTGCGTGCCCGGCCGAGGCGATTGCGGCAGCATGGCGCATGATGCCGGTTTCATGCGCGTCCTTGATCAGTCGCATGCGGTCGATCGGTTCGCGCAGGTCGCGCATTTCTCCGGGCGCGCGCTGTCCGGCACGGGATTGCGCACGCACTGAATTCAACGCAGCGACGATTTTCGTATCCCATGCGGCATCGTGGCCGAGCGCGTGCCAGAGCGTCTGGCGATTGGCAATCAATTCGGGGAGCTTTTGCTCGAATTCAGAGAAAGCATAAGTTTCGTCAAAGCCGAAGGCGTCGCGCGCGGCTTCCTGTCCGTAGCGAAAGCCGTCCCAGACTTCACGCTCCTCGTTCTTTTCGCGGCAAAACAGTATCGAGCGCGGCGTATTGCCGCCGACTAAAACGACAACGGCCTCGGGTTCCGGGAATCCTGTGAGATACCAGAAATAGCTGTCGAAACGGTAAGGGTGGTGCGAATCACGATTACGCACGCGTTCAGGAGCCGTCGGGATGACGGCCACGCCGTCGCCAATCTGCTTGAACAACGTGCTACGGCGCGATGAGTAAGGTTCGTGCTTCATGCGTGTTGCCTTAGAGGTCGTGAAATGGCTGAACACCTACCGCAGAGGCGCTGAGCCACAGAGGTTTCGCAGAGAAAACCTTTAAAAACAAATCGCATTCTCTGCGTTTCTCTGCGCCGCTGTGTCTCTGCGGTGGGTGTTTCCGATATTTTCAAGCGTTCAGTTCCTGGTCGAGTTCGGTAAGCCGTTCAGGCGTACCTACGTCGACCCAGCGACCGCTGTGACGTTCCCCGGTGACGATGCCACGGGCAATTCCGGCGTCGAGCAGAGGACGCATTTTCATGACGCTGCCGACAGCAACGCTGGCGAAAAAATCCGGGGAGAAAACGCCGGTACCGGCGTAGGTCAGCGTTGGCCCGATGCCCGTGCTGGCGTACTTGACGGTTTCCCCGTCAAGGCAGAAATCACCACCCGCATGCTGTGGCGGGTTGTCAACGAAAACAAGATGGGCGTGAATTCCGGCGAGGGCGTGGGCGCGCTTGAAATCCCAGTCGCACCAGACATCGCCGTTGACCACGAGAAACGGCTCGCTACCGAGCAGGGGGAGTGCCTTGGCAATGCCGCCAGCGGTTTCCAGCGCGCCGGGTGGTTCCGGGGAGTAGCAGATGTTCAGGCCAAAGCGGCTGCCATCGCCGAGCGCGGCTTCGATCTGCTCGCCGAGGTGGGCATGGTTGATGACGACTTCGCGGAAGCCAGTGGCCGCCAGCCGTTCCAGATGCCAGACGATGAGTGGCTTGCCACCGGCGAGCAGCAACGGCTTTGGCGTAGTGTCGGTGAGCGGACGCATGCGTTCGCCACGACCGGCGGCCAGAATGAAAGCCTTCATTAGCGTGGTAGTCGCGTGAGCGACTCTCGAACCTCCCCTCGCCCTCTGGGAGAGGGGTCGGGGGTGAGGGAAACGGGCATGACTTTCATAATTTGGGGCACCATTCAAAGCCATGCCCGTTAGAAGGTATAGCCGACATCGACCTGCCGGTTTTCGATCTGGTCGAGCAGGCGCGCCAAAGGCCGCAGTTCGAGGTAACGCTCGCAGGTCTGGCGCAGGTAGGCCATCACGCGCGGCATGTCTTTCAGGTAGCCGTCCTTGCCGTCGCGGTGGCAGAGTCGGGCAAAGATGCCGAGTACCTTGAGCTGGCGCTGGGCGCCCATCCATTCGTAATCGCGGTAAAAATCGTGGAAGTCGGCATGCACCGGCAGTCCGGCCTTGCGCGCCATTTCCCAGTAGCGGATGACGAAGTCGAGTTCCTGATCCTCTTCCCAGTGAATATAGGCGTCGCGGTAGAGCGAGGCGAGATCGTAGGTGATCGGGCCATATACCGCGTCCTGAAAGTCGATGATGCCGGGATTTGTGGAAACCCCGGTGGAAACCCCGATGGAAACCCCTTCGCCGCAAACCATCAGGTTGCGCGAGTGGTAGTCGCGGTGAACGAAAACCTGCGGCTGGGCGAGATTGTTGGCGAGGATTTTGTCAAAAACCGAGCGCAACGTGGCCTGCTGCGTTTCATCAAGGGTGATACCGAGGTGGCGGGCGACATACCAGTCGGGAAAGAGATCGAGCTCCCGACTGAGCAGGGCGCGATCATACACGGGCAGAACGCCGGGCCGGCTGGCGCGCTGGATGTCAACGAGCGCGGCGTTGGCGTCGCGGTAAAGCCTGGCGGCGCTGGTTTCGTTCAGGGCGCTCAGATAGGTCGTGTTGCCGAGGTCGGAAAGAAGCAGAAACCCCTGTGCCAGATCTTCAGCATAAACCTCGGGAACATGCACTCCGGCGTCGCGAAAGAGCGCGGCAACTTTCAGAAAAGGGCGACAATCCTCAAGCTCCGGCGGTGCATCCATGACGATGCGCGTGCTGCCGTCGGGCAAACCGACACGGAAATAACGCCGGAAACTGGCATCGGCCGATGCCGGTTCGAGCAAGAATTCGTGATCGGGGTATTGGCGCGAGAATAAACAAATAAGCCAATCGCGCAGCAGTACAGTTCGCGGCATGCCGCTTCTCCTTGAGCTAAGGTGCTAAAATGCGACGATTTTACCACTCGCCCCGCTGGCCGCTGTGTCGTCGGAAATCACTCGAGTTCGCTGCCTTTATTACTGATATTTTCGGATGAATTTTCCTTCCCGGCGCAAACCACTCGCGCTGCTCTGCTATTACGGTTTTGCGAGCGCTCTGGTCAGCGCTTATGCTCCCGAGGCGCTGGCGCAGGCTCCTCCGGTGCTGCGCATTGATCCCGCGTTGCTTGGCCTGCCGCCGATAAAGCCGGGCGAAGCGCCAACACACGCGCCTGTTCCTGCCACTACTCCTGCCACTACTCCTGCCGAAAAGCCGCGTGTCGAGGTCAAGCCGATCGAGGCGCCCGTCGTTGAAGCACGGTCGGTCGAAGCCGAGCCGGAGACGGTCAAGCCGGCCAAGGCCAGCAAGGCCCCTGCACCGGAGCTTCCGGAGCGTACTGTTGCGCCGCCAGCGGCTCCCGTCGTGGCCAAACCTTCGCGCGCTCCTGCACCGGCAGAAGCCGTATCGCCCGTGGTGGCGGTACCGGCGCGCAACCCGCGTGATGAGGAGGAACGTCAGGCTGCGCCTGCTGCCCCCGAGTTGCAACCAGAGAAACAACCGGAACCTGTCGCGCAGCCACCCACACCGGCAATGGCCGCGCCCACGCCCACGCCGGTAACAAGGCCGGTCGTCCAACAGCAGGCTCAGTCTGCCTCGATGGTGCCATCACCGCGTCCGACAGCTTCCCCGTTGGCGCCCTTGCACGTTGATCCGGCATTGCTCGGGCCGGCCCCCGCTGCTGCGACGGCAGCATCTTCTCAACCTTCGTTAATGCCAAGGGTCGGTGGTCCGGCGCCGGTTGCCACGGCGCCGTCGGTGCGAACTTCAAGCGGGACTGCACCTGCCGCCTCCACAAGATCGGCAGGCACCGACAGAACCTGGTACCAGCGCATCTGGGATCCGGTGGCCAATGCGTTCAACAATGGCGCACTCGAATTTTATCTGCCGCTGGAAACCTACCATTCTCGCAGCACGTATTCCGCAGAACAAATCGCCACCTATCAGGAACAGCCGCTCGGATTCGGTATCGGCCGTGGCTTGTATAACGAGAAGGGTAACTGGGAGGGCGTTTATGCGATGGCTTTCCAGGATTCGCATTTCAAGCCTTCTTATACCGCAGGTTACGGCTGGAAAGCCATCTGGCGTCCGGCCGAAGACGTTCGCCTGGGCTTGGGCTATCTTGCCGGCTTGATGTCGCGCGAGGACATCTTCAGCTATGTACCCTTTCCAATCGTTGTGCCGCTGGTCTCTGTGGCTTACAAGAACTTCAGCCTGGAAGGAACTTACATTCCCCCCGGTGGCCAGGATGCCGGCAACGTCCTCTTTATCTGGGCCAAGTGGGAGTTGGGCAAGAAGGGAGAAGCGATCGGCACGCCGGCACGCCCGGTTCAGGCGGACCCCGTCGAGATGGCCAACAGTTCATTTGGCAGGGCCACACCGCTTGCGCAGCAGAAAGTGCCCTATGGACCGGTCCTTGAGGAGGGACCATCATCCCGCCTGGCCTCGTCAGCGGAAACCGTGCCCCCGCGCGTTGCGGCCACCGGTTGGCGCGACGAAGATGAAGTTCCCGATGTTTCGCCGTCCCTCGCGTTGCGCGCCGCAAAAACCATGGTGCCACCACCGAAAGACAGCGCCGTGCCGCGACCGGTGTTCCTTAGTTCGCTGCGCATGGCTGGGACTGTTGACCGGGAGTTCATCGCCGAGGAGGAGGCCGAGTTGCGCAAGATCGGCACCGTGCTCAATGCGGATCGCCTGACCTACTGGCCGATCGACGATGAGGTCGAGGCCGAGGGCAATGTGCGCCTTCAGCAGGAAGAGGATCTGATCACCGGACCGAAGATGCGCCTGAAAATGGAAGATCAGGTCGGTTATTTCGAGCAGCCATCGTACACCCTCAAACGGCAGCCGCAGCCCGGGAGCAAGGCGGCCGAAGACAAGGCCTATGCGGCGAGTCTTGCGGCGCAGCATGGCGGCGATTCGTGGCTGACCTCCGGTTTTGCGGCGCCACGAATGCTTAACATCAAGCCGGGCCAGACCAGCTTTGACGATCCGACCAAGATGCCCACCAATACGATGACGGAAGGGCGCGGCGAGGCGGACCGGATCGATTTCGAGGGCGAGAATCAGTATCGGATGACCAACGGAACCTACACCACCTGCGCGCCAGGCAATGACGACTGGTATGTCAAGGCGAGCACACTCAAGCTTGACTACGACCGCGAAGTGGGTGAAGGTGATAACGGCAGGATCTATTTCCTCGACGTCCCGATTCTCTACTCGCCGTGGCTGTCGTTCTCGCTCAACAACGAACGCAAATCAGGCTTCCTGGCACCGAGCTTTGGTACAACCAGTGTCAACGGTATCGATCTTGGCCTGCCGTACTACTGGAATATCGCGCCGAACATGGATGCGACGATTACGCCGCGCGTGCTGGGCAAGCGCGGCGTTCAGTTGAATAACGAGTTCCGCTATCTCAATAGCGCCTACGGCGGCCTCGTTCAAAGCCAGGCGCGCGTCGAGGTGTTGCCGGACGACCGGTTGCGCAACGGCGACAGCCGCTACGCGTTGTCCTTCCTGCACACGCAGCCGCTGGCCAACGGTTTTGCCGGTTCAATCAACTACAACAAGGTATCGGACGGCAACTACTTCATCGATCTTTCGAACCTCATTGCCCAAACCTCGCAGGTCAATCTCCTGCAACAGGGCATGCTGAGCTACGGGGGCGGCGGTTGGTGGACGGCGACGGCCAATTTTCAGTCGTATCAGACCTTGCAGCCCGATCCGGCAAATCCGAACCGGGATCCCTACAGAATGCTGCCGCAGATTACGGTCATGGCCCGCAAACCTGACCTTTACCTGACCGATAGCAGTTTCATGGGGCAGTACACCAATTTCACGAGGCCAGCGCAAACATACAATGGAGCCACTCTTGCCGGTGACAGCGTGCAACGTACCGTGCTCTATCCGTCGGTCGCGCTGCCTTACGTCACACCCGGCTGGTATGTGACGCCGAAAATTGGGGTGAATATCCGCAACTATGCACTTTCAGGTCAGGCTGCGGGAACGCCAGATTCGATCAGCAGTACGCTGCCGATTTTCAGTGTCGATTCGGGGATGACCTTCGAGCGGCCAAGCAACTGGTTCGGGCGGGATTACACGCAGACGCTGGAGCCACGCCTCTATTACCTGAATGTCCCGTACAAGAATCAGGACCAGATCCCGGTCATGGATACCGGGCTGGCCGATTTCAACTTCGCGCAGATATTCTCCGAGAACCAGTTCTCCGGCTGGGACCGCATCAACAACGCCAATCAACTGACGGCAGCGGCGACTTCCCGACTGATCGAACCCTCTACCGGCAACGAGATCATGCGGGCGATGTTCGGCCAGCGCTTCTATTTCACGCCGAACAAGGTGGCGCTTACTCCGACAAGCTCGACTACAGGTAACGGCCAATGGGAGAAGTCAGATATTCTGGCAGCGTTCAGCGGCCAGGTATTGCCCAAGGTGTTCGCCGATACGGCTCTGGAATACAACGTTTCTGGTCGTCAGGCGCAACGTTTTTCGATCGGGGGGCATTATCTGCCCGAGCCCGGCAAGGTGCTGAACGCGGCGTATCGTTATAACCGGGGGGGTACGAATGCCCCGATCGACCAGATCGATTTGTCCGGGCAGTGGCCGCTTTCGGGGCGCTGGCATGCCGTTGGACGAATCAATTACTCGTTCAAGGACGATGCCACCAATCTTTCCAGCACTACCCAGGGCGGAAGCATGATCGAATCAATCGCCGGTCTGGAGTACAACGGCGGCTGCTGGGTCGTGCGTGGTGTCGTCCAGCGCATTGCACTCACCCAGAATACGACCTCGTCAGGATTCTTCATCCAGCTCGAACTGAGTGATTTTTCGCGCATCGGTTCCAGTCCGCTCGATCTTCTCAAACGGAACGTTCAGGGTTACAGCCTGATCAATCAGCCGGCAGTCGACCCTGCCTTTGGTCAATAGAAGGTGCTACACATGACGCTATTGCTTCGTACATTGGTTCTGTTTTTCTGTTTCGCTAGCGTGTCCTCGGCGCAATCTCCACGCCGTCAGGCCGGGGAGCCGATACCTGCGGATCGCATTGTTGCCGTCGTCAATGACGAAGTGATTACGCTCAACGAACTGCGAATGCGCCTTGATCTGGCGCTCAGCCAGCTTCAAAAGCAGGGCACTCCTTTGCCGCCAAGAGATGTTCTTGAACGACAGATGCTCGAGCGTCTGGTGATGGACAAGGTTCAACTGCAGCATGCCAAGGAGACCGGTCTGCGTGTTGATGACATACAGCTTGAGCAGGCGCTGCAGCGGATTGCCGCCGGGAACAAGATGTCGCTCGCCCAGTTCCGCGAGGCGCTGCAAAAGGATGGCATTACGTTCGCCAAGTTTCGCGAGGAGATTCGTGAAGAGATGACCATTTCGCGCGTCCGTGAGCGTGAGGTGGAAAACAAGATTGCCATTTCCGAAGGCGAGATTGACAACTATCTGAGCGGTGATTCTGCGAAGGGCGGTGCCGTTGAAGAGTACGAAATCGCGCACATCCTGCTGCGTGCGCCCGAGTCAGCAAGCCCGGAACAGATTCAGAAACTCAAGGCCAAGGCCGATCAGGTATTTGAACGATTGAAAAAAGGCGAAGATTTTGCACAGTTGGCTGCGGCCTATTCCGATGCGCCGGATGGCTTGCAGGGCGGCAATCTCGGGATGCGTCCGCTGACTCGCTTACCCGGTATTTTTTCTGAAATCGTGGTCAAGCTCAATGTCGGTGAGGTGGCGCCGATGCTGCGCAGCCCCAATGGTTTTCATATTGTCAAACTGGTGGCAAAGCGCGGCGGTGCCGCTGCGCCGGCGGTGCAACAAACGCATGTGCGGCATATCCTGATCAAGGTCAATGAGGTGGTTTCGGAGTCCGATGCCAAGCACAAACTGAACGGTTTGTATGAGCGAATCAAGAACGGAAACAGCTTTGCCGAACTGGCCAAGCTATTTTCTCAAGATGGTTCAGCGTCGAAGGGCGGAGATCTCGGCTGGATTTATCCCGGCGATACGGTCCCGGAATTCGAGCGGGCGATGAACCAGCTTAAACCCGGCGAAGTCAGCCAGCCGGTTCAGTCGCCGTTCGGCTTTCACCTGATCGAAGTGCTTGAGCGCCGGGTGCAGGACGTGTCCGCCGACCGTCAGCGTTCGGCGGCAAAGCAGGTTCTGCGCGAGCGCAAGATGGACGAGGCGTATCAGGACTGGTTGCGTCAGGCACGAGACCGCGCCTACGTCGAGCTTCGCCTCGAGGAGCGCTGAGCCATGCAAAACTGGCCAGTCATTGCCGTCACCTCTGGGGAGCCGGCCGGGATTGGCCCGGAAATCTGTTTGCGCTTGATTGAACGCACGGCGGCAGCGCTCCCGGCACGTCTGGTCATTCTTGCCGATCGTCAGCTGATGGCCGAGCGGGCGCAAGCGATAAATTTGTCCGGCGATTTGTGCCAGTTGCATGCGTTGCGCGAGTGGACTCCCGATCTGCTGCCATCCCCGGGCTGTCTCGATATTCTGCACGTGCCCTTGTCTGTGCCGTCACGCCCCGGTCAACTTGATCCGGCCAATTCAACCTATGTGCTTCAGTTGCTCGATCGGGCGCTGGCCGGCTGTCGGTCCGGCGAGTTCGCGGCCATGGTGACTGCGCCGGTGCATAAGGGCGTGATCAACGATGCCGGCATACCCTTTACCGGGCACACCGAGTATCTGGCCGAGAAAACGGATACGCCGCGCGTGGTGATGATGCTCGCCGGTGGTGGTTTGCGCGTCGCACTGGCGACGACCCATTTGCCCTTGAAGGATGTTTCATCGGCCCTGACGCAGCAATCCCTTGAGCAGACGCTGCGTATCCTGCATGCCGATATGGGCCGTAAATATGGTATTGCCGTGCCGCGCATCCTGGTCACCGGGCTCAACCCGCACGCCGGCGAGGGTGGCTATCTCGGGCGTGAAGAGATCGAGGTCATCACGCCGGTCCTCAATCGTTTGCGTGCCGAAGGCATGACCCTGATCGGCCCGCTGCCCGCCGATACCTTGTTCACTCCGCGAATTCTGTCCCACGGCGATTGCGTTCTGGCCATGTATCACGATCAGGGCCTGCCCACCTTGAAGTACGCCAGTTTTGGCAACGGCATCAATGTGACCCTGGGTTTGCCCATAATCCGCACCTCGGTCGACCACGGCACGGCGCTGGAGTTGGCAGGAACAGGAAGTGCCGATACCGGCAGTCTTTTCGTCGCTGTCGAGCAGGCCATCGAGATGGCGCAAAGAGCCGGATTAAGTCAGAGGCTGTGAAAAAATACCTAGCCCCCCACCGCAAAGGCGCAAAGGAGCAAAGGTTTCGCAAAGAAAACCTTTGCAAACAATGGATTCCTCTGCCCCACGGGATTTTCTTTGCGGCACGTTTTCTTTGCCCCTTTGCGCCTTTGCGGTGGATTTTTGATTTTTTCACAGGCTCTCACTGAATCATGGCGCTGATTAGATGAGCAAACACATAGCACGTAAGCGCTTTGGGCAGAATTTCCTGATTGATCAGCAGGTGATCGCCGATATCGTCAACGCCGTTGCCCCCAAGCGCGACGATTGTGTCGTCGAAATCGGCCCAGGGCTGGGTGCGCTGACCGACCCGCTGCTGCAAAGGCTGGATCATCTGCATGTGGTCGAGATTGATCGTGACATCATCGCCCGACTGAAAAAGCGTTATTCGCCGGAAAAACTCACCATCCATGAAGGCGATGCGCTGTCTTTCGATTTCGGGTCGCTATGTCAGGACTCAGCCCCGGGCCTGCACGTTGTCGGCAACCTGCCCTACAACATCTCGACGCCGCTGCTTTTCCATCTGGCCGGCTTTGCCGATCACGTTATCGACATGCACTTCATGCTGCAGAAAGAGGTCGTCGAGCGCATGGTCGCCAAGCCGGGCACCTCAGATTTCGGCCGCCTGTCGGTGATGCTCCAGTATCGTTTTGTAATGGACTGGCTGCTCGATGTGCCGCCGGAGTCCTTCGAACCGGCGCCGAAGGTTGATTCTGCGCTGGTGCGCTTGATTCCCCGTCCGCCAGAGGAGCTTTCGGCGAAAGACGAAGCAAAGTTCGCGGCGCTGGTGTCTGCAGCCTTCGCTCAGCGGCGCAAGATGCTGCGCAATAACCTCAAGGGAATTCTGGCTGACACCGGCTTCGAGCAACTCGGGATCGCCCCGACTGCGCGCGCCGAAGAGTTGTCGGTGGCTGACTACATTCGCATCTCCAACTCACTGAATTGACCAAGGAAAATTCCCCGTAAAAAAACGGCGTGCCGCATTGGCACGCCGTTCTTGGTTTCTGAGCGAGTTCGCTCAGCTATTTTTCTTCATCGGGCAACTGCTGAAGCCAAGAATCGGATAAAGCGGGCACCAGCCGATCAGGCCGGTCAGCAGCGGAACGACGCCGATATAGCCCCACATGCCGACATTGCCCGTTGCGGCAAGAGCGATCAGCACCAGGCCGACGACAATACGCAGGATTTTATCGATACCACCAACGTTTGCTTTCATGCTGTTTCTCCTCAAGGTTTATGGACGACCGAGGCAGTCTATGTCCTTGTTGGCGCACTGTATGTAACCCAGGTCACAGAGCATCACTGGCGACAGAGTTCCAGGAGTTGGCGAAGCTATCGCCCTGCAATGCCCTTCGATAGGTGATCTGCAAGCTATACGCCTTGAAAGCCGCGTGGACATTGACGCTCAAGGCATAGGGCCTCAAGACGACCGTATTCATTGACTCGCAGACAAGCACTCGTGTGACTTCCTGTGCTTTGTTACACGGTATGGCCGACGCCCGCCAGTTGTTTAAGCCCCTCGCGGTCAAGCAGGCTTATCCGCTCGCGGCCCAGCGATACCAGCCCTTGCGCCGCAAAGCCCTTGAGCAGGCGGCTGACGATTTCCCTGACGCTACCCAGTTCGTCGGCCAACGCCTGATGCGTGGCCTGGATGGGCTCGGGCTTGTTCAGCAGCAGTTTGGCCAGCCGCTGGTCGAGCCGGTGGAAGGCGACTTCTTCAACGAGTAGCATCAGTTCGGCAATGCGGTTGGCGAGCAGGTGAAAGACGAAGTCACGGAAGGGTGCGTTGCCGGCAATCAGTTGTTCAAATTGTGCGGACGGAAGGATGAGCATGCGCAACGGGGTCTCGGCAATACCGCGCGCTGTGTAAGCCGTGTGGCCGAGCAGGCAACTGGAGGTAATGACGCAGGAGCCGCCCGGTTCGACGCGGTAGAGCAGCATTTCGCGTCCGAACGCCGTATTTTTTACCACCTTGATGGTGCCGGAAATCAGCAGGGGTAAACCGCGACAAGCCTGGCGTTCGGTAAATAGCTCGGTGCCTTCAGGGATATTGAGCGAGGCTTCAGGCTGGCAGAGCGCGCTGATTTGATCGTGGTTGAGCGAGCCAAGCGCGGGGTAGAGCGCAAGCAGCTTGTCTGGCGAAATTGCCGAGTCGGTTTCCATCAGTCGGCAAGGGTGGCCGTGACCGGCGCATGGTCGGAAGGGCGCTCGCGCTTGCGCATTTCTCGGTCAATTCCTGCCGCGCCGCAACGCTCTGCCAGCGGAGCGGAGAGCAGGATGTGGTCGATGCGCAGCCCTTGATTCTTCTGGAAGCCTAGCATCCGGTAATCCCACCACGAAAAGCTTTTTTCCGGTTGCTCGAAAAGGCGGAAGCTGTCTTTCAAGCCAAGTGCCAGCAGGCGCTGGAAAGCGCTACGTTCCGGCTCCGAGCAGAGAATCTGGCCGGCCCAGGCCGCCGGGTTGTGAACGTCGCGGTCGTCCGGCGCAATGTTGAAGTCGCCGGCCAGCGCCAGCAGCGGGTTAGCCGCCAATTGCTCGCTGATCCAGGTTTCCAGCGCCGACAGCCAGGCCAGCTTGTAATCGTATTTGTCGCTGCCGACCGCCTGCCCGTTGGGAATATAGGCGCAAACGACACGGATGCCTTTCACCGTCGCGGCGAGCAGTCGTTTTTGCGGATCGGGGAAATGCGGGTTGCCGCAGACCACGTCGGTTGGTGCGTCACGCGCCAGCAGGGCGACGCCGTTGTAGGTTTTTTGCCCGGAGAAGGCAACCTGATAGCCGGCTGCTTCGATCTCATGCTGCGGGAAGTTATGATCCTCAAGCTTGGTTTCCTGCAGGCAAACAACGTCAGGTTGTTGCGCGGCCAGCCATTCGAGCAGTTGCGGCAGGCGGACCTTGAGCGAGTTTACGTTCCACGCGGCAATCTTCATTTGGCAATGGCGCCTGATGGCTTGGCGCCATAGGGGGCGGATTTCGGATAGCCGGCGAGGTCAAGCAGATTGCTCCAGGCGCCCGACTCGAACCCCTTGAATATCTGCCGGCCGACAATGAGGCTTGGAACGGCAGCTTCGCTTCCCAGTTGCCTGGTGAGTTCGGCAATATCTTCCTGGGTCTTGAGTGTTTTTTCGGAGAATGGGATGCCGCGTCCGTTGAGTAGATCGCGTGCCGTTTTGCATTCATCGGCACACGTAACGGACGTATAGAGCGTTACCGGGAACTTCTCGGCCGCTTGCCGCGTGGCGTAGGGCAGCTGTTGCGCATCAGCACGATCTTCGCCGCGATCTTCACTGCCGGTTTTCTTGTCGACTTGTTTAGCCCCTGGCGGGGGTGCCTGATCGGAATAGACGGTTTGCCCGCTCGCCTTGTCGATCCAGCGATAGGTGGTTTGTGCGCCGGCAACTGAAGCCGTCAGCAGAGCGGCGCTTAGAAGTACGAGACGCAGGGTGGGCATGACTTTATCCTCAGGCAATCAACTGGAAATCATACCACTGTGACGGAGCAGCGCATCGACCTGTGGCTCGCGGCCGCGGAAGGCGCGGAAGTTGTCGAGCGCGGGGCGGGTACCGCCGGCGGCGATGATCTCGTCGAGGAAGCGCTTGCCGGTTACCGGATCGAAAGGATCGCCAGCTTCCTCGAAGGCGGCGTAGCAGTCTGCGGAAAGCACCTCTGCCCATTTGTAGCTGAAGTAACCGGCGCCATAGCCGCCGGCAAAGATGTGCGCAAAACTGTTCGGGAAACGATGCCATTCGGGCGGCACGATGACGGCCACTTCGCGCCGGACTTCGACGAGCAGGTCGAGCATGCCTGGTTTGCCGGCGCTTTCGCCAGACGGGTCGAAGTCGGAATGCAAAAGCAGGTCGAATAGCGAGAATTCCAGTTGGCGAACATTCTGCAGACCACTCTGGAAGTTCCTGGCCGCCAGCATCTTGTCGAATAGTGCGCGCGGCAGCGGCGCGCCGGTGTCGACGTGTGCGGTCATCTCCTGCAGCACGCTCCATTCCCAGCAATAGTTCTCCATGAACTGCGAGGGCAGTTCGACGGCGTCCCACTCGACGCCGCGTATGCCGGAAACGCCGAGTTCCTCGACCTGCGTCAGCAGGTGGTGCAGGCCGTGGCCGGTTTCGTGGAAGAGGGTGGTCACCTCGTCGTGGGTGAAGGTGGCGGGCTGCAGTATTCCGTTCTTTTCACCTACCGGGCGTGAGAAGTTGCAGTTGAGGTAGGCGACCGGCTTCTGGATGACGCTCGTTGCCCCGCTCAGCACCCGGCGGCGGCTAATCGCGTCGTCCATCCACGCACCGCTACGTTTGCTTTCGCGCGCGTAGAGGTCGAGATAGAACTGGCCGATGAGCTCGCCTGCATTGTTACCGTCTCGAATTTCGATACGAAAGAAGCGAACGTCCTCGTGCCACACTGGGGCGGTATCCGGTTTCAGGCGAACACCGAACAGTGTTTCGACAACATGAAAGAGGCCGGCCAGTACCTTTTCTTCGGTAAAGTATTGCTTAACTTCCTGCTCGGAGAAGGCGTATCGCGCCTGCAGCAGTTTCTCGGAAGCGTAGCCGATATCCCACGGTTCGAGCGTTTCCAGCCCCAGTTCCTGTCGGGCGAATTCGCGCAGTTCGGCGATGTCCTTCTGGGCGAAAGGCTTGGCCTTGGCCGCCAGATCGCGCAGGAAAGAGAGCACCTGAGGCACCGATTCGGCCATCTTGGGAACCAGCGAGACTTCAGCAAAATTGTTGTAGCCGAGTAATTGCGCTTCTTCGCGGCGCAGTTCCAGAATGCGCCGGATGAGCGGCGTATTGTCGAGTTCAGCCGGGCCGAACTCGGACGAACGGGTGGCATAGGCGCGATACATCACGGCGCGCAGGCGGCGGCTGTCGGCGTACTGCATTACAGGCAGGTAGGAGGGCATGTGCAGGGTAAATTTCCATCCGGCCTGGCTTTCTTTTTCTGCGGCTTCGCGGGCGGATTGCTTGACATCTTCTGGCAGGCCCGCCAACTCGGCTTCGCCGGTCACAATTTCGGCAAAGGCATTAGTCGCATCGAGCAGGTTTTCCGAGAATTTCGCCGAGAGGCTGGCCAGTTCTTCGGAAATGGCCTTGAAGCGTGGCTTCTTTTCTTCCGGCAGTTCGGCACCGGAGAGGCGGAAATCACGGATTTCGTTGTCGATTATCTTGCGTTGAGCCGTGGATAGATCCGCATATTCCTTACTTTCACGAATCGCCTTGTATTTGGCGAAAAGTTTCAGATTCTGGCCGATCTCGGCAAAGAAACCTGAGATTTCAGGCAGCATGCCGTTGTAGGCGTCGCGCCATTCGGGGGTGTCATTGACCGAGTGCAGATGAGCGACGATGCCCCAGGCGCGCCCGAGTTGCTCGATGCCGTCGGCAAGCGGAGCGGCAAAGGTGTTCCAGCTGGCCGGAACGTATTCGGCGGTAAGTTGCTCGACAAGGGCGCGCGACTGGCCAAGGAGTTCGCTTATCGCCGGCTGGACAGCGGCCGGGGTGATGGCATCGAAGCGGGGCAAGCCGGAAAAATCGAGGAGGGGGTTGGTCTTCATGGAGTCTCTGCAGTTCAAAAAAGCCGTGGGCGGCTACCGCCGCCCACGATCAGTGAATGGTGACATGGTGCAATGGTCACTATTTTACAAGGTCGCGGTAAGCATGCCAGGAGGCATGGCCAAGCAGCGGCATAAAGACTATCAGTCCGAAGAGTAGCGTGGCGAAGCCGGCCAGCGTCAGCATCACCACCAGCGCGGCCCACAGCAACATGGGGACGATATTCAGCGCCACGGCACGCAGGCTGGTAATCATGGCGGTGATGGCGGTGACGCGGCGATCTATCAGCATTGGAATCGAAACTGCACTGACGGAAAAAACGAGCAAAGCCAGAGTGGCACCGATAAAAAACCAGGTCAGGGCCAGGCCGCGATATTCGCGATTCAGCAGAACATTGGGGACGAAAGCCCAGAGATCGGGTGCCAGATCCGGGATGATGAGCGCGAAAAAAACCGAAGAAATACGCTCCCACATGAACGTGGCTACCGCCATCAACAGACCGAACATGGCCATCGACTCGCCGTTTCGGCCCCAGCAGGCCAGTGAGTCGAAGAAAGTGCTGTGCTGCCCTTCAGATTGTCGCCGGCTGATCTCGTAGAGCCCGCCGGCGAGCAACGGGGCGATCAGGAAGAAGCCGGAAACGGCGGCGGTAAAGAGATACGGAGTGCGCCAGGCGAAGATCAGGATGAAGTCGCCGGCGATGGCAAACAGCAGGCCATAGGCCACGCTGGCGATCGGGTTGGCACGCATGTCTCGCCAGCCGGAGCGGAGCCAGACCATGGGGCGGTCCATCCCGATGCGGCGTACTTCGGGTACCGCCACCTGCTGGTCTAACTGGATTGGTGAGTCTTTCATATTTCCTCTTCGGCGCTGTCTGGTAATGGCATTTGACTTCGAGGAGGTGCGAAGCTTGTCAATAAACGACTTTCAATCCGGTCAAAAGTTCGTAGGCTTCAACATACTTTGCCTGGGTGCGGGCAATCACGTCGGCCGGCAGCGTCGGGCCGGGTGCCGTCTTGTTCCAGTCCAGCGTTTCCAGGTGATCGCGTACGAACTGCTTGTCGTAGGAGGGCGGGTTGCTGCCTTCGCAGTAACCATCGGCCGGCCAGAAGCGAGAGGAGTCCGGGGTCAGCGCCTCGTCGATCAGGTGCAGCGTCCCGCTGGCGTCTACGCCGAATTCGAACTTGGTATCGGCAATGATGATGCCGCGCGTGGCCGCGTAGTCGGCAGCGGCAGTGTATAGCGCGATGGCGGCATCGCGTGTCTGAGTGGCAATCGCGGAGCCGCTCTTGCCAGTGCCGTAGAGCACGCTCGAGAGAACCGCACTGCAGTTGGTCTGCGCCTGCTCGAAGGAAATATTTTCGTCGTGATCGCCTTGTTCTGCCTTGGTGGCCGGTGTGAAGATGGGCTCCGGGAGCTTGGCGGCCAGCTTGAGTCCGGCCGGTAGCTTGATGCCACAAACGGCGCCGGTGTCCTGGTAATCCTTCCAGCCTGAACCTATGAGGTAACCACGAACCACGGCTTCAATCGGTAGGGGTTGAAGCCGTTTGACGACCAGCGCACGGCCGCGCACCTGATCACGCTCATTCGCTGCGACCACGGTTTCCGGGTCGATGCCGGTCAACTGGTTGGGCAGGATGTGCGAAAGCTTGTCGAACCAGAAGCTGGCCATCTGCGTCAGCACTTTGCCCTTGCCGGGAATCGGGTCAGGCAGAATTACGTCGAAGGCCGAGAGACGGTCGCTGGTAACGATCAGCAACTTGTCGGCGTCAATGGCGTAAATATCGCGCACTTTGCCACGGCCAAGAAGTGGCAGGCTCTTGATGGTCGATTCGAACAGGGATTGAGTCATGGTTCTGGATCCGGAAAAAATGAAAAGGAGGTTTGCGGTAAGTTTAGCGTGAAAGTCGCGCGAGCGACTCTCGAACCTCCCCTCGCCCTCGGGGAGAGGGGGCGGGGGTGAGGGAAGCGGGCAGGGCTTTCATCATTTGGGGTGCCTGACAAAGCCATGCCCGTTAGTGTCAGATCGATTGCAGTTTACTCGGTTCCTTCCGCTTCAAGCGCCAGCGATTTGCGCATACGCTTGATGCCGAACAGGGCGAAGACCGCGATAAACGGAATCGATATGGCGGTGGCAACTTCCGGTGAAAGTGCCGGGAAGAGGTATTTTCCACCCTTGGCAAGGTATTGAACAAGCTGCGAGCCATAGTAGGTGATGGCGGCAATCGACAGCCCTTCAACCGTTTCTTGCAGGCGCAACTGGACTTTTGCCCGGGTGTTCATTTGCGCCAGCAGTTCCTGGTTTTGCCGCTTGAGTTCGATATCGACTCGCGTGCGTAGCACTTGGCTGTTGCGCGCCACCCGGCTGGAAAGGTCGTCCTGTCGACGGGCCATGGCGGCGCAGGTGTTCATCGCCGGCAGAAATCGGCGCTGCATGAATTCGTGCAGTGTCTGGTAGCCGGGAACGCGAATCTCGCGCAACTCGTCGATAAGTTGCCAGACGAGACTGTTGAAAGCGAAGGAAGCACCGAAGCGCACGGTGGTGCGCGCCACCGAATGCTCGACTTCTGATGCCATCTTCGAAAGATCGGCGAGTACGGCACGTTCGTCCTCCGGGGAATTGGCCTGGCCGATGTGATCCATCAATTCGGCCAACCGACTTTCCGCGCCGTTCAGCCAGTTTCCGACCTCGGTGGCCACCGGCAGACCGAGTAATGCCATCATGCGATAGGTTTCGATCTCGAACAGGCGCTGAACCGCACGCCCGGGCTGGCGGCCGGCCAGGCTGTCGTCGAGCACAAGGAAGCGCGAGAATCCGTTGTCGAACATGAAATCGGTGAATACCCAGGCCGCCCCGTTGCCGATTCGCGAAACGACCATTTGCCGACCGGAGGTAGGCGACAGGCCGGCCAGCACCGATTCCGGCGAAACGTCAGCGGTGGAGCGCAATTCGATATGCGTAGCCACGATCAGGCGGCCCGGAATGGCCGACAGCCAATCGGGAAATACCGAGTCCAGCGCGGTAGTGTCAGGGTGTATCGGCTCACCGGCAACCAGCGGGAGAAAGAAAGTGTAGCTCGAATATTCAGTGTGCAATTCCCAGCGCATTTGAAAATTGCCGGCATCGAACATCATGTGCGTGGTCGAGTTTTCAATGAACTTGCAGGCACTGGTCTGGCAGAGACGCAATACGTTTTCGCGTTCTTCCTGCGCAGTCAAACCCTCGTGCTGAAATGCGAGATGGGTTACCAGGACGGGGCTTCTTAACGGGATTGGCGTGCGAGCGTGGAACTCGTTGTTGAGATAATCACGTAGAGGATGCTCCTCAATTTCGGTAAAGTTGAATCTAGCGTGCATGGCCGCTCCAGAAAAAATGGAAACCGCGACACCCCGGCTCAGGATATCGCGGGGTAATTTGTTGGGTAGTGTTGCTTGATCAGTCGGCGGTCTGGGTAAGTTCGCCGTTTATGTAACGCTCAACATCCTGGCATGGAGAATGGCTTTGATCTTGCTGGCTTGCCCGTCCACGCCGAATGACGCAAAACGGGCGAGGACGAACTTCACAGTACCTTCGTAGTCGATCGCAGAAGGCAGTTAGAAACAGTTCTATATCAAGACATTTTAACGCGGCCTCGGCCGTGGTATGGACAACAGTTGGACAAGCCCTCGAGGTCAGGCACCTGGGGGTGTTTGATCGCCGACGCGAACAATGGTTAGCGTATTTGTTCCGCCGGTAAGGCCCATCTTGTCACCATAGGAAAGTACGATCAGGTCGCCCTTTTTAACCACTCCGGCCTCAATCAACCGTTGTTCGGCGTTATAGCGCAATACGTCGCGGTCATCGTGCATGTCTTTCATGAGCAGCGGGAATACCTCGCGATACAGCGTCATTTTCGATTGCGTTGCGGGTTCCTGTGTCAGTGCGAAGATCGGAATTCCGCAGTTCAGACGACTCATCCACAGGGCCGTCGAACCGGAGGACGTTAGTGCGGCGATAGCTTTGACATTGAGGTGATAGGCAGCGAATATTGCCGCCATGGCAATTGACTGGTCGATACGCGTAAAAGTGCGATCAAGAAAGTCGCGATCAAGCGTTATCAGAATTGATTTTTCGGCTGCCAGGCAGATGCGCGCCATGGATTCGACCGTTTGTACCGGGTAGTTACCCGTTGCTGTTTCAGCCGAAAGCATGACCGCGTCGGTGCCGTCGAGCACGGCATTGGCGACGTCCGAGACTTCGGCACGGGTCGGCGTCGGGGATAGAATCATCGACTCCATCATCTGCGTGGCGGTTATCGCCAACTTGTTCTTGGCACGCGCCATTCGAATCATTCGTTTCTGCAGGGCTGGAACGGCAGCGTCGCCAACTTCAACAGCAAGGTCGCCGCGGGCCACCATGAGACCATCTGAAGCATCGAGTATTTCTTCCAGCGCAGCAACCGCCTCGACTCGTTCGATCTTGGCGATGGTCAAGGCGTGACCACCGCAGGCAAGCATCAACTGACGTGCCATATACATGTCGGGCGCGCCCTTGGGGAAGGAGACGGCGAGGAAATCGGCACCGATCTGCGCTGCCGTTTTGATGTCATCCATGTCCTTGGCGGTCAGCGCCGGGGCTGACAATCCGCCACCCTGGCGGTTGATGCCCTTGTTGTTCGAGAGTTCACCGCCGTGACGTACGCTAGTGTGTATTTCGTGGCCAGCGACGCGCTCCACATCAAGGACGATTCGCCCGTCGTCAAGCAGCAGCACATTTCCGGAACTGACGTCGTTGGGCAGATCCTTGTAGTCAAGGCCCACACGTTCCTGATTGCCCAGTTCGCATTTGGCATCAAGGATGAAATGGTCCCCTGCTTCCAGGGCGATCTTGCCGTCCTCGAATTTACCTATGCGGATTTTCGGACCCTGCAAGTCAGCCAGAATGCCGACCGGGCGACCAACCTTGGCCGCAATTTCCCTTACGCTGGCGGCGAGGGCGATGTGGTCTTCTTTACTGCCGTGCGAGAAGTTGAGCCGGACGACATTAACGCCTGCACGGATCAATGTTTCGAGGACGAGCGGGTCGCGGGAAGCGGGTCCGAGGGTGGCAACTATCTTGGTATGGCGCGACATGAAATTCCTTTTTGTTATCGGCCGTGGAATCCGGCTGTTTTTGGTGCGCTGTTCTTGAATGCTAACTGCTTGAAAGGGTGGATTTTAACGCATATCCCGTATCTGCAAGGCTGGCTGCGGCCGAGGCCTTAGAGCAAGGCTGTAACTTCATCATCTGCCTCTCAGGGCAACGAGCGGCACAGTCTCGCCAAACCGCAAAGAAAATAGTTTACCGAGCGGATGTTGCACTTACGTTACGCATTGGTCAGATTGGTGTTGTACAAGGTAAGAACGCCGACCCGAAGGTCGGCGTTCCGTTATCGAAAGGGAATTACCATCTGGTGCTTAGAGGTTGGCAGAACGCCACCACTGATTGTAACTTTCCCGTAGCTCGCGATGGCTAAACATGGGATAAAACGCTATATCTGCGCCATTGCCCACGTAGAAGCCCTTCTTGATCATGCGGTAGGGGAATTCAAGTGAATGCACGCGATGCACCATCTTGCTGTCTTTGGTACTCGCCTTGTCGTCGGTTCTTGGTTTCAGAACCATCAAGGCTTCACGCAGGTGATGCATGAATGAGTAGGGTAGATCATTGACCTGGCCGTTTTCCGGATCTGTTGCTAATTCTTCGAGTTCGAGCTCGACAAAGCAGAGTGCTGGGAAACGGACAAACTTGGTTGGGTTGGTGGTGACACTCTCATAGAATGTAACCGGGTCCAGATTGCTGACAACCAGACTGTTGACTGGAGAAAGATCCTGATAAAGATGCAGGATCGAGTCTCTTTCCGCGGACAACACGCCACGGTCCAGCCCCAGAGTGTGGCCATACGCGGTGGTCAGGTAAAGTTTGCCCAGAGCGCTGACCGGGATATGTTCCAGTACCCGATAGGTGGAAATATAAACAGAGTGCTTGGGTGTCCCGTCAGCAGAGGGTACGCAGCGCTCAACGGCAGTATTGATGTCGAAATAATCGTTACGGAAGTCCGGGGAGACTTCGAAAAACAGGCTCTGCCCCTTTGACTTGTAGCCGCTACCTGTCGAGTAATACTGCCCGAACTTCTCCGGCGGAAGATTGGAGGCAATCAGCGCTTCGGGAATGAGGGAAAAATAAAGATAAACGGTCATGGCTGCATACCCTTCCAACTATTAAATTTTTAACATCTAAACGAATCGGAACCTGACGAATATAGCTCAATCCAGATTGTGCATGTGAACTACAACCGTGATTATATGGCGACACCGCACCAATGTCATTGGGCAAAATAAAATGAAACATCCCGACGCGTTCGAAAAATAAACAATCAAGCCAAAAAAATGAATAATCAGAACGGTTTCGGTGGGAATGCCAACGGTACCCCACCTAGCCACTGATCAGTAAAAACGTTACCAATTGCGATCCACTGCAGCCGCTACTCCTGCACTGCAAGAGGCTTATTTCTACCGCAACATAGAAACATAGATCCCGGAAATAATCGCTGTCGTAATGACACCGCTGATGTTGGCACCCAAGGCTTGCGGCAGGATGATTGCCGATGGGTTAACACTGGAGGCTATCTTTTGAACCACCTTGGCTGTTGTAGGCACACAACTGACGCCGGCGATGCCGATCATCGGGTTGAACTTGCCACCAGTTGCGAAATACAGGACGTAGCCGCCAAGAATGCCACCCAGCGCTGAAATCAGCAGGGCCAGCATGCCGAGCAGCAACAACTTGAGCACCGTCGGCTCAAGCAGCGTGCCAGCTTCGCACAGGACGCCCAGCGTCAGGCCAAGGAAGAAAGTTGCACCATAGAGGAAAGTCTCGCCGAGTAGATCGGAGAAGTTTTCCAGGCCACTTTCGCGCACCGCCACACCGACAAAAAGCGAAAAGAACAAGGGGGCGGCTACCGGGAACAGCAGGCAGAGCAGGGTGCAGGTGACGACGGCAAAAATGAGCTTCTGTGATCTGCTGATGGTGGGGCCGGTATCACTGGACATATTGATTCCTTGAAGCTTTGCTGGAATCAGCCACTTGATCAGGTAGGGATAGCCACCGTAGGTCAGGCCGAGATAGAGGTAGCCGACGACCGTGATGGGTACGAACAGGTGCTTGGCCAGAATAAGCGAGGTGAACAACACCATCGGTCCGTCAGCACCGCCGATCGTCGCAACGGCAGCGGCTTCCTGCTCGGTAAGGCCAAGGCTAACGGCGATCGGAAAAACGGCGATGGTGCCCAATTCGGCAAACAGGGCAATGATCATGCTTTGGAACGGCCGGGCCATGACGTAGCCCACGTCAAGTAGTACACCGATACCCATGAAAACGAAACAGGCGATCAGGCCGTTGCTGAAGGTCAGGGTGTAAATCGGTTGCAGCCAGTTGATCTGCATGATATTGACCAGATCCGTAGGGTCGGACATCAACGGATCGACAAACAGCGTGCCGACCTTGCCCCCTTCAAGGAACATGACGCCGGCGTTGATCGCCGACATCCCAAGACCCATCGGGATCATCAGCAAGGGTTCGAGCACGTTTTTCGAACCGAGATAAATCAGAAGAAAGCCAAGTAACATCAGAAAGATGCGGCCGATCATGATCTTTGGCTCGGAAGCCACCAGGGTCGCAATACCCTGAAAGAGGTCGAGAAAATTGATGGATTCCATGCGATTTTAATCCGATGACAGGCGGTGTCAGCCGCCTGTTTTTGTTGTTTATTCGGAGAGGGCTGCCAAATAGCTGGCAATAACCTCGTTACGCAATGGTTGCCAGAGGTTGTCCGTTCTCCACTCCATCGCCAATGGCTACCAGAATGCGAGTGACTTTTCCCGAGCGATCGGCAATGACTGGAACCTTCATCTTCATGGCTTCCAGTTCAATGATCTTGTCGCCTTCATTGACACTATCCCCAATCTTGATGTGGATGTGAGCTACAACGCCGCCCATCTGGGCGCACTGATCACCTGATCCGGCCTTGGCGGGTGCCGCCGAGGCTGCGGCGGGAACAGCAGCAGGAGCGGAACTGGCCTGCGATGCTCCCGCAGTGGGAGTGTAACTGGGCATCAATTGCGAAGTGCCGGCATTGAGTTCCAGAACGGCAACGTCGTACTCGACATTGTTGACGGTGATTTTGAATTGTCTTGGCATGATTATTACCCTTGTATATTAATGTCTTGGCTGGTGAGAATGCTGGGCAATGCGGCCTTCATTGGCCCAATTGCGCTTGCTTTCACCAATGTGCAGAATGTGGTGTGGTCCGGTGATGACGGAGATCGCCGCTGAAATCGCTGCGACCACTTCAGCGGGAATGCCCACTGTGACTGGCGCAGCAGTTTTCTGAGCGACCGCAGCCACCTTGGAAACCGGTTTGGCCCGGCTGGTGGCGACAACCATCACTTTGATAAGAACGGCAACCAACATCGAGATAACGATGGCAAGGCCGTAAATCTGAAGTGCCTTTATTGCGGCTAGGCTTAACATGTTTATTGGCTCTCCCGGATTTACATCGGCATGTTCCCATGCTTCTTGCTAGGACGTAGTTCTCGTTTGCCCAGTGTCTTGCGAAGCGCGAGGGATATGGTGGCACGGGTCTCGCAGGGTTCGATGACATCGGTGATGTAGAAGTTGGATGCAGCCTCGTAGGGTGAGGCAAATTCATCACGGTATTCCTGGGCCAGTTCAGCCGCACGTGCCGCACGGTCTTCGGCCTTGTCAAGTTCCTTGCGATAAAGGATTTTGACGGCGGCTTCGGAACCCATGACGGCGATTTCTGCGGTCGGCCAGGCGAATACCATATCGGCACCCAGTTCCTGGCTGCACATGGCGAGGTAGGAGCCGCCATAGGACTTGCGCAGGAGGATGGTAATCTTTGGTGTCGTGCAGGAGGCGTAGGCGTGCAGCATCTTGGCGCCGTGACGAATGATGCCGCCACGCTCCTGTTCTACACCTGGCAGGAAGCCGGGAACATCGACCAGTGTGACTAGCGGGATGTTGAATACGTTGCAGGTGCGAACGAAGCGGGCAACCTTGTCTGCGGCGTCAAGATCAAGCGCCCCAGCCATCACCATCGGCTGATTGGCAACAACGCCGACAATAACTCCGGAAAAACGGGCGAAGCCGACAATGACGTTGCGTGCAAAACTGGCGTGCACTTCAAGCAGTTCACCATTGTCCACCAAGCGCCTGATGATCGCTTGCATTTCCAGCGGTTCGGATGGATTTTCCGGAATGAGTTCGTCCATCCCATAATCAGGAGTGTCATCAATCTCAACGGAAAGATTATGCGGTGGATCTTCTGTGTTGTTGGATGGCAGATAAGACAGGATATGCTTCACCACCGAAATGGCGTGCTGGTCGTCTTCCGCAATGAAGTGCACGTTGCCGCTGACAGAGGCATGCATCTCTGCACTACCGACTTCTGCCATGGTTGTCGTACGACCCGTAACGGCCTTGATGACTTCGGGGCCGGTCAGGAACATGTGCGAATTCTTGCGCGTCATGATGACAAAGTCCATCAGCGCCGGTGAGTAGGCTGCGCCTCCTGCACAGGGGCCGCAGACGATGGCGATCTGCGGGACTACTCCGGAGAGCAGAACGTTAGCGTAGAAAACGTCGCCGTATCCGGAGAGTGCATCGACGCCTTCCTGAATGCGCGCCCCGCCGGAATCCTTGAAGGCGACGACGGGGATGCCGGTCTTGATCGCATAACGCATGATGCGGGTGATCTTGCGCGCCTGCATTTTGCCGAGGGTGCCGGCCAGCACGCTGAAGTCCTGGCTGTAAGCGGCGATCTGCTCATTGCCCAAATATCCCGAACCGGTAATCACGCCGTCAGCCGGCAGATCACGCCCTTCCATGCCGAAATAAACGGCATGGTGCCGCGCGTGCATTCCGAGTTCCTGAAATGTTCCTTCGTCAAATAAGGAGTTGATCCGTTCGCGCGCCGAGAGCAGGCCTTTGGCGTGCAACGCCTCCAGTTTTTCGGGGCTAATGTGGTTTGTGATGTGATCGCGCTTTTTGCGCAGGGTTTCTATCAGTTCGGGTTTGATCGTCATGGGTGCCTCTGCCAAATGGCCTTTGCGGCCAATAAACATAATGTTTTTCTGATGGGATTGTCCGGCTTGATGCTAAGTCACCGGAAATGAAAAAATTACAGCGAAGTTTCTTTGAACATTTTAATGGTGTTGAGTTAGCCGTTCTGTATTTTTTTTGAAATGACGGCGAAGGTAGCGATCAAGCCACCTTCACCTGTTTCATGCTGACTCGTGGTTCAGTCCTTGAAGCGTGATTCAAGGATTTCGACAGCCGGCAGACGCTTGCCTTCGAGGAATTCGAGGAAAGCGCCGCCTGCGGTTGAGATGTAGCCGACCTTGTCTTCGATCTTGAAGACGTTGATGGCCGAAACAGTGTCGCCACCACCGGCAAGCGTAAAGGCCTTGGAACTGGCGATTGCAGCAGCCAGCGTCTTGGTGCCGTTGGCAAAAGAATCCATTTCGAACACGCCGACTGGGCCATTCCATACAACTGTACCTGCCTTGGCGATAACCTCTGCCAGTGCTTTTGCAGAGTCAGGGCCGATGTCGAGGATCATGTCGTCGTCAGCTACGTCATCAATGCTCTTGATGGTCGCAGTTGCGGTTGCGGAGAATTCCTTGGCGCAGACAACGTCGGTCGGTAGCGGTACCTTGACCTTGGCCATGATTGCCTTGGCCTGGTCGACAAGATCGCGCTCGGCGAGTGACTTGCCGATCCTCTTGCCAGCAGCGAGCAGGAAGGTGTTGGCAATGCCGCCGCCAACGACCAACTGGTCGACCTTGGTCGAGAGACTATCGAGAACGGTCAGCTTGGTCGAAACCTTGGAACCACCGACGATGGCGACCATCGGGCGGGCTGGTTGCGCCAGTGCCTTGGTCAGGGCTTCAAGTTCGGAAGCAACACAAGGACCTGCACAGGCGATCTTGGCGTACTTGCCCATGCCGTAAGTGGTGGCTTCAGCGCGGTGTGCGGTGCCGAAGGCGTCCATCACCCACACATCGCAAAGCGCTGCCATTTTCTGCGAAAGCTCTTCGTTGCACTTCTTCTCGCCCTTGTTGCAACGGGTGTTTTGAAGCATGACTACTTCGCCCGGCTTGACTTCAAAGCCGCCGTCGACCCAGTTCTGGATCAGGCGTACTTCCTTGCCAAGCAGTTCGGACATGCGTTTGGCAACCGGTGCGAGAGAGTCTTCAGGCTTGAACTCGCCCTCGGTCGGACGGCCAAGGTGGGAGGTGACCATCACGGCAGCACCCTTGGCGAGCGCGTACTGGATGCCGGGCAGGGCCGCACGAACGCGGGTGTCATCGGTGATGGCGAGGTTGTCGTCTTGGGGTACGTTCAGGTCGGCGCGAATGAAAACTCGCTTGCCGGAGACGTCAAGGTCGGTGAGACGTTTGAATGTCATGGCGATACTCGATTCAAAACTTGTGTTGAAAAAAAGGGGCACCCTGAAGTGCCCCTTTGCCCAGGTATTACTTGGACATTACGCGGACCATCTCCAGAACCTTGCAGGAGTAGCCCCATTCATTGTCGTACCAAGCCACTACCTTGACGAAGGTGCTGTCCAGAGCGATACCGGCGTCAGCATCAAACGTGGAGGTGCAGCTCTCTCCACGGAAGTCGGTAGCAACAACCTTGTCTTCGGTATAACCGAGAACGCCTTTCATGGCGCCTTCCGAAGCTGCCTTCATGGCGGCGCAGATATCCTTGTAGCTGGCTTCCTTGCTCAACTCTACGGTCAGATCGACTACCGAAACGTCGGAGGTCGGCACGCGGAAAGCCATACCTGTGATCTTCTT
Source organism: Propionivibrio sp. (assembly GCF_049316945.1). Lineage (GTDB taxonomy): Bacteria > Pseudomonadota > Gammaproteobacteria > Burkholderiales > Rhodocyclaceae > Propionivibrio. The sequence goes on from NZ_JBMOJE010000001.1 coordinate 60,941, forward strand.
GTTCAGTTCGGGAATGACCACGCCAACAGCCTTGGCGGCGCCGGTCGAAGACGGGATGATGTTTTCAAGGATGCCACGACCACCGCGCCAATCCTTGTTGGACGGACCATCAACGGTCTTCTGGGTGGCGGTAGCAGCATGCACGGTGGTCATCAGGCCACGCTTGATACCCCAGTTGTCATTCAGAACCTTGGCGATGGGGGCCAGGCAGTTGGTGGTGCAGGAAGCGTTGGAAATGATGGTCTGACCGGCGTAGGTCTTGTCGTTAACGCCGTAGACGAACATCGGGGTGTCATCCTTGCTTGGGGCGCTCTGGATGACTTTCTTGGCACCGGCGGTGATGTGCTTTTCGCAGGTTTCCTTGGTCAGGAAGAGACCGGTGGATTCGACGACGATGTCGGCACCAACTTCATTCCACTTCAGTTCGGCAGGATCCCTGACTGCAGTCAGGCGGATTTTTTTGCCGTTGACGATCAAGGTGTTGCCATCGACAGAGACAGTGCCCTTGAAGCGGCCATGCACCGAGTCGTAGCTGAGCATGTAAGCCAGGTAGTCAGGTTCGAGCAGATCGTTGATGCCAACGATCTCGATGTCACTGAAATTCTGAACAGCCGCACGGAAAACCATACGTCCGATACGACCAAAACCGTTGATGCCTACTTTGATAGTCATGATTCACTTTCCCTTTTGAAAAAATCGAAAGTTGATAAAAGGTGCATTCGCATTTGGCGATCACGTAACCAGGATCTCGTCGCCGAAAAACAGAAAAACTGAAGCGGGAATGGATCCGGACGTGGGACACCATCCGGTGGCAGACGTTCCGTTAGCGACACGAATATGTGCGCCAAAGAGATTGCAGACCACCATCCATGGCGGTTGATTATCCTCTAAATCAGAGTATTTTTCCAGTGCACTTAGGTGAATCGATTTCATCAAGAGAAATTGATCAGCGCTTTCTGGTATGAGGGTAGGGAATTCCTTTGCAAACCTCTCCATCGTCGGTCACAAAAAGTTAACACACATAATTCGTAGGTTTCACGACGGCAAGAGTTCCTTATTTATTTATTCGGGTTTTGTCCCTAAAGCCGATTCCATGAAATCCGTGTTCAGTTCGCATCTAAATTTTTATGGATTGAGTATCGCGGCGCGGGAATAATTTCGCATAGAATACGACTCGATTATGTACCACGCTACAGTGCCCATCTGTAAGAGCATGGAAACCACCAAGAAAAGAGGAGTTACAGAAATGACGATCACTACCTCGCCCGCATGGGCGGCCATCAAAGCCCATCGGCAATCTTTCGCGGCTACTCATCTGAGGGATCTTTTTGCGAGCGATCCTACTCGCGCGGAGTCGCTCTCCCTGTCGTTTGACGGCATCCTCTACGATTTCTCCAAGCAGCGCCTGACTGTCGAGACACTCGGGTTGCTTGCATCTCTCGCCAAGGAGGCACGGGTTTCGGAGTGGACGGAACGAATGTTTGCCGGTGAGCGGATCAACATCAGCGAGGATCGTTCTGTGCTGCATACGGCCTTGAGACGTTCCACAGGTCCGTTCCCGAACAGCCAATTTGATGTCATGCCGGATGTTATTGCCACTAGGCAGAGAATGGCCGTGTTTGCCGAGCGTCTGCGCGACGGGAAGTGTCTCGGGCACAAGGGGATGCCGATCCGGGATGTCGTCAATATCGGTATTGGCGGCTCCGATCTGGGTCCCAAGATGATGGGCCAAGGCTTACGCTCAATCAGCCATCCTGTGCTTGGGGTTCACTATGTATCGAACCTCGATGGGGCTCAATTGGCGCCCCTGCTTCAGACACTGGATCCGCGCACCACGCTGTTCATTGTCGTCAGCAAGACTTTTACTACGCAAGAAACCATGATCAATGCGAACACTGCGCGTGACTGGCTACGCGCGAATCTAGGGGATGAACTGGTATCAGAAAACCATTTCGCAGCAGTTTCCAGCAAGCCTGAACGCGCGATAGAGTTCGGCGTCTGCAGCGATCTGGTCTTTCCGATCTGGGATTGGGTTGGCGGAAGATATTCCCTGTGGTCTGCCGTGGGGCTGGCGTTGATGATCGCCATCGGGCCACATGCGTTCGACGAAATGCTGCGTGGCGCGGAGCGCATGGATGAGCATTTTCGCACAGCGCCATTCGAACGCAATCTGCCAGTAGTCATGGCCCTGATTGGTATCTGGAATACTAACTTCCTCGGTGCGTCCACCAATGCGGTACTGCCCTACAACGAGTCGCTTAAGTACTTCCCGTCCTTCCTTCAGCAACTCGAGATGGAAAGCAACGGGAAGTCCGTGAACATTAGTGGAGAAGCGCTGGATTACTCAACATCACCCATCGTCTGGGGCGAGCTTGGCAACAATGGGCAGCACGCGTTCTTTCAACTCCTGCATCAGGGCGGGCGTCTGGTACCTTGCGATTTCATTGCCTCTGTACGTTCCGATTATCCATTGCCAAAGCATCAGGAGGCATTACTCTCCAATTGCTTTGGGCAGAGTGCTGCGCTGGCTTTCGGCAGAAACGAAAGCGAGGTACGCGCCAGCTTGGAGAAGGAATTGATGAGCGCGAAGGAAATTGCCGATTTGTTGCCGCATCGGATTTTTCCCGGCAACCAGCCATCGTCAACGCTGCTCATGACAAGCCTGAATCCAGGTACGCTAGGGGCACTGGTTGCACTCTACGAACACAAGACATTCGTTCAGGGTGCAATCTGGGGGATTAATTCTTTTGATCAGTGGGGTGTCGAACTGGGTAAGGCGGTCGCAAGTCGTATTCTTCCGGCGGTTTATGATCAGGAATTGGCAAAAACGCTCGACGCATCGACTCAAGGGCTGTTATCTTTCAGTCGCAAACATCTTTCATGACTTCGATTTGTTTCAACTCTTTGTGTTTTGAGTAATCCGCCAGGCGGTGTGCCCGATGAGGAATGACATGAACATTATTACCGTTTCCGCGACTCCTTTCTCCGGGCAAAAGCCTGGAACTTCAGGTTTACGCAAGAAGGTCAAAGTTTTCAGCCAGCCCGGATATCTTGAAAACTTTGTTCAATCCATTTTCGATAACCTGAGTGGTCAGCAGGGAAAAACCCTGGTTCTCGGGGGCGATGGCAGATATTTTAACGATGTGGCCATCCAGACCATTCTGCGTATGGCGGTGGCGGCCGGTTTCGGTCGAGTGCTCGTTGGATGCAATGGGATATTGTCTACGCCTGCGGCCAGTGCGGTAATTCGCAAGCGAGGTGCTTTTGGCGGCATCATCTTGTCGGCAAGCCACAATCCGGGCGGACCAGATGACGACTTTGGCATCAAGTACAACCTCAGCAATGGCGGGCCGGCAAATGAAAATTTTACCGACGCTGTTTATAAACGCACGCAGGAGATTAGTGCTTATCGCACCGTTGAGTCGGCTGATATCGACTTGGGCTGTCTCGGCGAGACGCGTATTGGTGAGATGATTGTTTGCGTCATAGACCCGGTGGCCGATCATGCCGAGCTTCTCGAGTCGCTGTTCGATTTTGACCGGATCGCCAAACTGCTGGCTCGCCCCGACTTTCGCATGCGCTTTGATGCGATGCATGCGGTCAATGGACCTTATGCACACGCAATACTGGAGGGACGCCTTGGCGCACCACTAGGTACGGTGGTAAATGGAACACCGTTGCCGGACTTTGGTGGCGGGCATCCCGACCCGAACCCGGTTTATGCTTCCGAACTGGTTTCTGCGCTTGCTGATCCCCACTCCGGCCTGTCTTTCGGCGCTGCATCTGATGGTGATGGCGATCGCAATATGATCGTGGGACGAGATTTTATTGTCAGTCCAAGCGACAGCATCGCCGTCATAGCCGCCAATTACAAATTGATTCCCGCCTATGCCAAGGGGCTGGCCGGCGTGGCCCGTTCCATGCCAACCAGTTGCGCGCTGGATCGTGTCGCCGCGGATCTCGGCATCCCCTGTTATGAGACACCAACCGGCTGGAAATACTTTGGCAGTCTGCTCGATGCCGGTAAAGTAACACTTTGCGGCGAAGAGAGTGCTGGCACCGGTTCCAATCACGTACGTGAGAAAGACGGGCTGTGGGCCGTCCTCTACTGGCTAAATATTCTTGCCGTCCGCAACCAACCGGTGGCGCAGATCGTTCGCGAGCACTGGCAACGTTTTGGTCGCAATGTGTATTCTCGACACGATTACGAAGGCATTGAGACGGCGAAGGCAGATCGGCTTTTCGATGAGCTTCGGCAAAAGCTGCCAACCCTGGCTGGAATGGAATTCGACGGAATTCGCGTAAAGGCGGCTGACGACTTTTGCTATACGGATCCGGTTGACGGTTCAGTAAGCGACAGACAGGGCATCAGGATTATGCTTGAAGATGGGTCGCGCGTTGTCTTCAGGCTGTCGGGTACTGGCACAGAAGGGGCAACCTTGCGGTTATACCTTGAGCGCTATGTGGCCGATCCGGCTCGTCACGAGATACCTGCGCAAGAAGCGTTGGCGCCGCTCGTGGCGCTGGCCGAGAAGATAGCTCGCATTGCAGAGATTACTGGAAGAAAAGCCCCGGACGTGATCAGCTAGCAGGTGTTATCAATAGCCAGTTGCAATTGAAGGGTAGGTCAGTTTTTTTTAGGAGCGTGCCAAAATGTTAGAAAGGCGAACTTTTCAGTTGCCCGGCAAGGCTGTTGCGCTGGTGCTTGCAGGTGGTCGAGGAAGTCGGTTGTACGAGTTGACCGACAGTCGGGCAAAACCCGCCGTTTATTTCGGTGGCAAGTACCGGATTATTGATTTTGCGATGTCCAACTGTGTCAACTCCGGAATCCGGCGTATAGGGGTCGTAACGCAGTACAAATCCCACAGCCTGCTACGCCATCTTCAACGTGGTTGGGGCTTCCTGCGCGGTGAGGTCAATGAATTCGTCGATCTGATGCCGGCACAGCAGCGCGTGGATGAGGAGTCGTGGTATCGCGGTACTGCAGATGCGGTCTATCAGAATATTGATATTCTCGAAAACTACAGGCCGGCACCGGAGTATGTTTTGATTCTTGCCGGTGACCATGTTTACAAAATGAATTATGCCGCGATGCTGGTTGATCATGTGGAGAGTGGAGCAGAGTGCACGGTCGCTTGCATCGAGGTGTCGCGCAAGGAAGCCAGCGGGTTCGGCGTAATGGCGGTTGATGAGAACCGACGCATTACTGAATTTGTCGAAAAACCTGCCGATCCGCCAGCCGTGGCCGGCAAGCCGGACCGATCGCTTTGCAGCATGGGGATCTATATTTTCAATGCCAAGTATCTTTACGCCGAGCTGCTGCGTGACATCTCCGATCCGACATCCAGCCATGACTTTGGCAAGGACATCATTCCGCGAGCCGTAAAAAACGGTTGCGCGATGTCTCATTCCTTTGATCGTAGTTGCGTGCATGCACCCGAAGAATCATCAAGCAAGGAAGACTACTGGCGCGATGCAGGTACCGTTGATGCTTATTGGGAAGCCAATGTTGATCTGACAGCCACTGAGCCGGCACTGAATCTTTATGATCGGAGTTGGCCGATATGGACCTATCAACAGCAACTGCCGCCCGCCAAATTTGTGCATAACCAGATAGATCGCCATGGAATGGCCATCGAATCGACGGTTTCAGGCGGTTGCATCATTTCGGGTGAAATGAATCGATCATTGCTTTTCTCATCCTGCCGAGTTCACTCTCACGCCAAGGTTGATTGGTCAGTGCTGTTGCCGGATGTCGAAATTGGTCGCGGAGCAAGGCTAAGCCGGTGCATTATCGACCACGGAGTGAGTATTCCAGCGGGCATGGTCATTGGTGAAGACCATGACGATGATGCGCGGCGCTTCCGACGTACCGAAAATGGCATCACGCTGGTCACACGCCAGATGCTTGAACGGCTTACCTGAAAATTTATCAACTATTAAATGTTGCGCATCTTGCACGTCGCTGCCGAAATCTACCCATTAGTCAAAACGGGCGGTTTGGCAGATGTCGTAGCGTCGCTGCCCCCAGCACTTGTCAAACGCGGGCTTGATGCCCGCGTTCTGTTGCCCGGATTGCCCGGTATTCTCAACGGAATGCTCGGGCTCAAACCGCTAGTACGGATTGGTCCGGTGTTTGGCGCCGCTATCGTAACTTTCTATATCGGTCGCTTGCCAGGCAGTGGGTTGCAGGCCTATGTGATTGATGCACCCTTTCTTTACCAACGTGAAGGCAATCCTTATGTCGGACCGGACGGACAAGACTGGAGTGATAATCATCTCCGTTTTGCCCTGCTGGGATGGGCTGCTGCGCATATTGCCTCCGGTGAACTTGACCCTGACTGGCAACCCGACGTTGTCCATGCGCACGACTGGCACACTGGACTGGTGCCAGTCTACATGACGCAAAATCCGTGCCTGAAGGCTGCAACCGTATTTACCATTCACAATCTGGCATTCCGTGGGATTTTTCCACTGGACTGTCACTTTGAACTGGGTTTGCCAATGAGCAAACTGACCCCGAACGGCATCGAATTTCGCGGAAAGATATCGTTCATGAAGGCCGGTCTTGTTTATTCAAATAAAATCACAACGGTCAGTCCGACTTATGCAGGCGAAATCCGTACGCCGGAATTTGGTTGTGGCCTTGATGAGGTACTGCGTGACCGAGGCTGTGATCTGACCGGTATACTTAACGGTGTGGATTACGAAATATGGAATCCGGATGACCCGGTTATAGGTAAGCCATACAGTGCGGACAACCTCCATGGGAAAGAAGTCTGCAAGCTTGCGTTGCAGTCCGAGCTTGGATTGTCCAAGCATGCAGAAGGACCGCTATTGGCCGTCGTCAGCAGGCTGACTTCTCAAAAAGGCATGGATCTGCTATTGGCCGCCTTGCCTGACCTGCTCAGGGAAGGCGCACAGTTGGCCATTCTCGGCACAGGGGATGGAAATCTGGAAGCGGGTTTCCGGTATGCAGCGGCGGCGAATCCGGAAATGGTTGCCGTGCATATTGGTTATGATGAAGTGATGTCGCATCGTTTTATGGCCGGTGCAGATGCGCTTCTTGTTCCGTCGCGTTTCGAACCCTGTGGGCTGACACAATTGTATGCCTTGCGCTACGGTACCATACCGATCGTGCGCCGGGTTGGCGGCCTTGCCGATACGGTGATTGATGCGACACCTGACAATCTTCGGTCAGACAGAACCACAGGCTTTGTATTTGACGAGGCAACATGCCCCGCACTAAGCGCACGCATCCGTGAAGCCTGCGCCCTCTACCGCAATGCGACCGCTTGGCAGAAAGTCCAGCGGCGCGCGATGTTGATGGATTTTTCCTGGGATGATTCAGCAGCAAACTACGAGGCACTCTACCGCAGCCTGTAATTGAACACGGTTTGCGTCGATGCTTGTTAGCAATGCTGGCATGAAGGAGTTCTCATTTTGAGTTTTCTTCTTGCCGCCTAGGAATATACAAACCAAGATTTTAACGATTGACTGCTTGCATCAGCATCGCCTGACGTTTTAAGGTCGGTCCGGACAAGCAGAAACCTGCCGAGACCGACTCGTGGTCAATGCCAATTGGTTTGCCTTGGTCTGGTTACTTGGTACTGCCGAGCAATGTGGCGATATCGCCTTCAGCTTCAATCCAGTCACGTACTGGATCGCTTTTGAACTGGTTTCTTTCGGCGCGATAGTAGGCTGCTTCACCTACCATGCGATAACGTAGTTCATCGCTAACAATCATAGCCTTAGAGCCTTTGGCAACAGGCTTTGCAGTTGCAGATTTGGCCACAGTCGGCTTAATGATTGCTACAGGCTTGACGCTGGCAACAGTTGGTTTGGCCAAGGGTTTCTTGACTACGGGCTTGGCAGCGGCAACGACGGGCTTCACAGCGGCAACGACGGGCTTGGTCGCCATTTTTTTGGGGGTTGCTTTAGTGGTTGTCTCGGCCATGATTATATCCTTTAAAGATGGAAATATTAGTACAAAAAAAAGACTAACTTTTTAATTATACTGTAATAGATCTTCTATAAAGCTTCGTATTTTCTCATTTTGTGATGGCGATCCTGCTTCAGATTATTTATTGCCGAGGGTTGCATGCGTGTCTGATCGTCGTCTCGGTATGCGGCCATGTAATCGGGTCAGTTCTGCAAGGCGTTCAGCGTGCCAAGGCGCCACCTGATGCCAACTGAAGCGCCATTCCCAAGAACCTTCAGCGAGTCCCGGCTGGTTCATGCGACAAGATGAATCAAGGCCGAGTACGTCTTGCATTGGTATGATGGAGAGTGCTGCGACGGAGGATGACGCGGCACGGATCAGATCCCATTCGATGAACTCGCCGCTGATGCCGAGATAGCGGCGAACATAGTCTTGGTCGTGTGCCGTTAGCCCGCTCCACCAGCCCCAAGTGGTATCGTTGTCGTGGGTGCCAGTATAGACGACGGTATTGGCTTCGAAATTGTGAGGCAGATAGAGATTATCGGCTTGTCCGTCAAATGCGAACTGCAGGATCCGCATGCCAGGCAGACCAGCCGCCTCACGCAGGGCAGTAACGCTGTGCGTAATTATGCCGAGATCTTCGGCAATTATTCTCAGAGGACCATGGTTTTTTTCTTGCCGTTTGTCCAGTGCATTTCGCAATGCGGCGAATAGGGCGGCTCCAGGTCCCGCTTTCCACTGGCCATGAATGGCAGTTTTCGCGTTGGCTGGAATTTCCCAGTAAGACTCGAAACCTCTGAAGTGATCGATGCGAACGATATCGCAAAGCGCGAGTGTTCCGCGCACCCGCTCGATCCACCAGCGATAGCCTTCTTTCTCATGTGCCGGCCAGTTGTATAGAGGATTACCCCAGCGTTGTCCGGTTGCGCTGAAGTAGTCGGGCGGCACGCCAGCAACGACGCGTGGCTGCCCTTTATCATCAAGATCAAACAATTCTTGATGCGCCCAAACGTCTGCGCTATGAGGCGAAACAAAAATCGGCATATCGCCGATTAATTCAACACCATGTGTGTTTGCGTAATTCTTTAGCGAAGCCCACTGGCTGTAGAAGCACCATTGGCAGAACCTCCAGAAATTGCATTCGTCGGTGAGTTCTACAGACGCTTCGTGCAGCGCTTTTTGCTTACGTTTGGCCAGTGGTGAAGGCCAGTCCTGCCAAACCTTTCCGTGGCCACCATGGCTTTTGTCCAGTGCCATAAAAAGAGCGTAGTCATCAAGCCAGTCGCTCGCATCTGTACTGAACTCTGAAAAAAGTTTACGCGTGTCACGACGGGCATCAGCGAAAAAACGCTTGGCCGCCAAACGTAGTTTGACCATGCGAAATCGCTGAACGGTCGGGTAATTGACGTGTGTATCCTTGAAGGAAGGGTCGGGAATAATATCAGCATCCGCCAACCAGCCGGCATCGCGCAGTTGAAGCAAATCAATCAGCAACTCATTGCCGGCAAAGGCAGAGGGGCTCATATAGGGTGAGTTGCCTGGGCCAATGCCGCCGAGTGGTAGAACCTGCCAAAGGGTTTGGCCTCCAACTCCCAGCCAGTCGACAAAATGATAAGACGATTGCCCTAAATCGCCCGAACCATACGGGCCGGGAAGCGATGTCGGGTGCAGCAGGATTCCGCTGTGTCGATTAAATGGCATGGTGCTATTCCTGCAATAGTAGTTGCACGCTACGTGCAGCTAACGAACTGGTTTCCTGGCGCAAAAGAAATGCGAAGGGGGCGTCGGCGCTACTGTCGCATAATTGCTTCCAAGTGCCCGGTGGCAGGTGGAAGGTCAGTGTGTTGGCGTCTCGATTGATCAGAACCAGTAGTTTTTTAGACTTCACACTTTTGTCCTCGGACGCAAGAATGAAACCTAGCGCTAATGTGTGCGACGAGTGCCAGTCGTTGCCGTTCATCTCGCGCCCTTCCGGATGCCACCAGACAATATCGCGTAGTCCCTGCTTGTCGGCCTCGCCGGTTAGCCATGAGCATCGGCGAAGTTGTGGGAAGCGCTGCCGCAAACCGATGAGTCCGGCCGTAAAATCAATCAGTTGTGCGTCAGCATTGTTCCAGTCAAGCCAAGTCAAAGCGTTGTCCTGGCAGTAAGCATTATTGTTGCCAGATTGCGTGCGGCCCAACTCATCTCCACCTTGTAGCATCGGGACACCTTGCGCCACAAAAAGTGTGGTCAGCAGCGCACGCTGCAGATGTCGACGTCGTTGCAGGATAGATGGATCGTGGCTCTCGCCTTCTTCACCGCAATTCCAGGAAAGATTGTGACCGTGACCGTCGCGGTTGTTCTCTCCATTGAGTTCATTATGCTTATGCTGATAGCTGACCAGATCTAGCAAAGTGAATCCATCATGTGCGGTAATGAAATTGATGCCGGCTTGCGGCGCACGTCCGCTATGCCGGAATATATTGCTTGATCCAGCCAAGCGTTGAGCCAGTGCAGCCGGCCCGGTTCCACCGGTTAACCAGAAAGCGCGAACATCGTCGCGAAAACGATCATTCCACTCGCCCCAGCCCGGGGGAAATCGACCAAGATGATATCCGTCGGGCCCAAGATCCCAAGGCTCGGCAATCATCTTGACCTGAGCCAGCAATGGATCCTGTCGAATTGCGGCAAGGAAGCCGCTGTCACGGGTGAGCGTAGCAGCCAGATCGAAACGGAAGCCATCGACATGCATTTCGCCAACCCAATAGCGCAGGGAATCCATGACCATCTGCAGAACCCGCGGATGGGCGAGGTTGAGGGTGTTGCCGCATCCGCTGTAGTTCTCGTAATAATCAAGGTGATTGGCCGGCAGACGGTAGTAGCTTGCGTTGTCAATGCCGCGAAATGAAACGGTCGGTCCGGCTTCGTCGGTTTCAGCAGTATGGTTGAAAACAACATCGAGAATAACTTCAATTCCTGCCGCGTGCAGGGAGAGCACCATCGAACGAAATTCAGAAATGACTGACTGACCGCCGGTACGCGCAGCATAGCGCGGCTCAGGTGCAAAAAAGGCGAGTGTGTTATAGCCCCAGTAGTTGGCGCGTTCACTATTTACCAGGCGTTCCTCGTCGAGAAAATAGTGCACTGGCAGGAGATTGACGGCAGTGATGCCGAGGCGCTTGAAATGCTCAAGCATGGGGGGGGACGCCAGTCCGGCATAGGTACCGCGCAGGGCTTCGGGAACATCAGGATGCTGACGTGTAGCCCCCTTGACATGAATCTCGTAAAGCACCGAGTCGGCCCAAGGAATCGCAGGAGACGTATCGTTGCCCCAGTCGAAAACCTCATTCGTAACGCAGGACTTCAAGCAGTTAGTAGCTGATGGAAGTGGGTCGTAGGAAAACCCCTCTGTCAGCTCTCGCGCATAGGGGTCGAGCAGAAGGCGCCGCGGGTCGAAGCGATGGCCAGGTGAGCACGGGCCATGCACGCGGAAGGCATAGCAGAGACCAGGAAATGCACCAGGCAGATAGCCGTGCCATACCTGATCGGAGCATTTGGGTAGTGGAAATGTATGCATCGTACTGCGATCGAATACACACAATTCCACCCGTTCGGCATGTGCCGAAAATAGTGCGAAATTGACTCCCGCACCATCCCAATTTGCCCCGAGCGGCCATGGCCGCCCTTCTTTCAGGCCGGCTTCAAAAGTCAGTGTTCCCATTCGAGAAACACTGTGGCGAGCGGCGGAATAGTGAGCGAGACTGACCATGCATGGCCGTGCGATGGTATCTGCTCGGCATCAACCATGCCCAAGGGGTTGCCGACGTTGCTGCCGCCATAATATTCTGAGTCGGTATTAAGGCGTTCGCGATAGACACCCGGGCCAGGGGCGCCCAGACGGTAGTTGTGACGTACGACGGGGGTGAAGTTACAAACGCAAAGTATCACACGCGAACGGTCCCGGCCTCGGCGGAGAAAAGCGATCACCGAGTTATCGGAATCGTTCGCGGAAATCCACTCAAACCCGGCCGGTTCAAAATCAATTTCGTGCAAGGCCGGTGTGCAGCGATAGAGCCGGTTCAGATCGCTAACTAGACGGCGAACACCTTCGTGTTGTGGGAAATCGAGCAGGCACCAGTCAAGCGAAGTTTGATCATTCCACTCGTTCCACTGACCAAATTCACCGCCCATGAACAGCAGTTTCTTACCGGGATGGCCCCACATGAAACCGTAGAGTGTCCGCAGATTGGCAAATTTCTGCCAATAGTCCCCCGACATTTTGCTGATCAGCGAACCCTTGCCGTGCACCACTTCGTCGTGCGACAGAGGCAAGACAAAATTTTCGGTAAAGGCGTAGAGCAGGCCGAAGGTAAGCTGATTGTGGTGATACCGGCGATGGATCGGTTCGTGCGACATGTAGTCAAGCATGTCGTGCATCCAGCCCATGTTCCACTTGTAGTGAAAGCCCAATCCCCCCATCGAAGGCGGGCGGCTCACTGCTGGCCAGGCCGTTGATTCTTCAGCATAAGTCTCGGCAGCCGGACATTCCTGTCCAAGCGTCTCGTTCATGCGGCGCAGGAAATGAACCGCTTCGATATTTTCGCGGCCACCGTAGATATTGGGTATCCACTCGCCGGCTGAGCGGCTGTAGTCACGGTAGAGCATCGAAGCCACAGCATCGACGCGCAGACCATCCACACCGTAATGCTCGATCCAGAACAGAGCATTTCCGACCAGGTAATTGAATACTTCACGCCGGCCGAAATTGTAAATCAGCGTTCCCCAATCCTGGTGCATGCCTTCACGCGGGTCAGCGTGTTCGTAAAGCGGCCTTCCGTCAAAGCGACTTAGACCGTGCTCATCCGTCGGGAAATGTGCGGGCACCCAATCAATGATGACCTCCAGACCCGCAGTGTGGCAGGCTGATACGAAGTCACAAAAGCCTTGTGGTGAACCAAAGCGTGAGGTTGGTGCGTAAAGGCCGAGCGGTTGGTAACCCCATGAGCCATCAAAGGGGTGTTCAGAAATCGGCAACAGTTCAAGGTGTGTGAAACCAAGATCGACGACGTAGGGAATCAGCGTTTCAGAAATGCGCTGCCAGTCAGGGAAGCCGCCGTCATCTGCTCTTTTCCAGGAGCCGAGGTGGACTTCGTAGATCGATACCGGTGTGTTCAGCTTGCTACCGGCTGCGACTGAGGCGCGTGATGCAATCTGTGGCAATGCGCAGACTATCGAGGCTGTTGAAGGCCGCATTTCAGCAGCAAAGCCATAGGGGTCAGCCTTGAGCGGAAGCACATGACCCTCGTTCGAGCGTATTTCGAATTTGTAGCGTGCCCCTTCCGTAACGCCTGGCAAAAAGAGTTCCCAGACTCCGCATTCACGGCGCAGGCGCATCGGGTGGCGACGGCCATCCCAGGTGTTAAAGTCACCGACGACACTTACACGCTGGGCATCCGGTGCCCAGACGGCGAATGCAGTTCCCTTTACGCCGTCGATTTCCCGCAAATGAGCGCCGAGGCGCTCAAAGGGTCGCAAGTGGGAGCCTTCGGCAAGCAGCCAGACGTCAAGTTCGCCAAGAACGGTGGAGAAACGGTATGGGTCGTCAATCTCCTGTACACCACCCGGCCAGTCAATCCGAAGGCGATAGTCGAAAGGCTTGTTGCGACCGAGAATGGACGCCTCAAAAAAACCAGATGCGCCTCCCAGCGCCTCAATTTTGCGTTGTGTCAGTTCAACCAACATCAATCCACTATCGGTGTCAATGACCGAAACCGAGTTCGCACCAGGCTGCAGGCTACGCAACCAAAGTCTCCCCTTAGCGTCGGCGTGTAGTCCAAGTGCAGCAAATGGGTCGCCATGTTCGCCGAGGCAAAGGGAAGTAACTTCTGTTTTGCTAAGCATGTCAGGCCTTTTTAAGCAGTGAACCCATGTTCCAAGTGTCGACGGCGTAGTCCCGGATGGTGCGGTCGGACGAAAAGGCGCCCATGCCGGCGACGTTGAGAATGGCTTTGCGTTGCCACTCGGATGGCGTCAGATAAAGTTGATCGACTCTGGATTGAGCCTCTATGTAACTCGCATAGTCTGCCAGCAACAGGTAGTGGTCGCCATAATGCACCAGGCTATTGAAAATGTCATGATAGCGTTTACGGTTGCCAGGGGAGAAGAATCCACCATCAAGCTTGTTCAGTGTTTCATTCAGCATTGAATTGTTCTGGTAAATGGATCTCGGATCGTAACCTGTGATGCGGATTGCTTCGACTTCAGGGGTGCTGTTGCCGAAGATAAAAATGTTTTCGGCGCCCACGTTGTCACGGATCTCGATGTTGGCGCCATCTTCGGTTCCAATAGTCAGCGCACCGTTCATCGAAAACTTCATGTTGCCAGTACCGGAAGCCTCGGTTCCGGCTGTGGAAATCTGCTCGGAAAGATCGGCAGCCGGCATGATCAATTCTGCTACCGAAACACCATAATTGGGGACAAATACAACTTTCAGTTTGTCCAGAGTGCGCGGGTCGTTGTTGATTACATTGGCAACATCGTGAATCAGCCGTATCACTTGCTTCGCCATATAGTAGGATGATGCGGCTTTGCCGGCAAAAATCACGCAACGTGGTGCTACGTCGTCGGCAAGTCCGTGCACAATCGCGTTATAGCGGGTGATGACATGGAGCACATTGAGCAGTTGCCGCTTGTATTCGTGAATGCGCTTTACCTGCACATCGAACAGGCTATCCGGATTGAGGATGACCCCAGTCTCACGCTTGATGTAGTCAGCCAGGCGCAACTTGTTGTTGCGTTTGGCGTCAGCAAACGCCGTACGGAAACCTTCATCGGTTGCTAAAGGCTGCAGTTCTTTCAGGCGGTCAAGGTTAATCCGCCAGTTGCTGCCGAGACGCTCGTCAAGCAGGCCTGCCAGTCCTGGGTTGGCCTGTGCCAGCCAGCGGCGCGGGGTGACTCCGTTGGTCTTGTTGTGAAAACGATCCGGGTAGAGTTTCGCAAAATCAGCAAAAATTGTCTGGACCATCAGATCAGAATGCAATTGTGAAACCCCATTGACTCGATGGCTGCCAACGATGCTCAGGTGTGCCATACGAACCCGTTTGTTGTCTTCATGGCCATCGCCGTCATCAATGAGCGAGAGACGTCGAATGAGGTCGATGTCTCCAGGGAAGCGTAGTTCTACCTCGTTCAGGAACTCCTGATTGATACGGTAGATAATACGCATATGGCGCGGTAGAAGATAATGCATCAGGCCTACCGGCCAAGTTTCGAGTGCCTCTGGCATCAGGGTGTGGTTGGTGTAGGAGAATATGCGTGTGCATTGACTCCAGGCATCATCCCACAGCATGCCGTAGTTATCGCACAGCAATCGCATCAATTCGGCTACGCTGATTGCCGGATGGGTATCGTTGAGGTGGATTGCGACCTGATCAGCCAGATTATGCAGGCTGCCGTGCTCCTCAAGGTGATGGAACAAAATATCCTGCAGCGAAGCGGCAACAAAGAAATATTCCTGCCTGAGGCGCAACTCGCGGCCAGCAGGGGTGCTGTCGTTAGGATAAAGAACCCAGGAAATGTTCTCGAACCGGTTTTTGAATTCGGCGGCACGTGCGTAGTCACCGGAGTTGAAAGCATTCAAATCGATGTGAGCCGGTGCGCCTGCTTTCCACAGCCGCAGGGTACTCACCCGCTCAGTGCCGTGACCAGGAATGACATAGTCGTAGGCGCGGGCTTCCACAGCCTCGGCGGGGGTCCATTCTGCCCACTCGCCATGGTGTTCTGCTGTGCCGCCAAAACCAACTGTGAAGTGGGTGCCGGGTCGTGGAAATTCCCAAGGAGTACCGTCGATCAGCCAGGAATCAGGATGTTCGATTTGCCCGCCATTGATGATCGACTGTGCAAACATGCCATACTCATAGCGCATGCCATAGCCCCAGGACGGTAGTTCCAGCGTGGCCATCGAGTCGAGGAAACAGGCCGCCAAGCGACCGAGGCCACCGTTACCGAGCGCGGCATCCGGTTCGCATTCGATGACATCGGTGAGCGATGGGCCGCCGGCAGTTGTGAAAGCCGCCTCTGCACTGTCGCGCAAATCAAGTGCCGAAAGCGCATTGTTCAGTGTGCGACCGATCAAAAACTCCATTGACATGTAGTAGATGCGACGTGTCTTCTTCTTGCGATCAGCCACCTGCGTGTCCACCCAGCGCTGCGCAAGTTGGTCGCGAGCAACTTGCGATAGAGCTTTGTAGAGTTCCTTGGTATTTGCCGTAATGGGTTCTGCTGCAACAGATGTAAGCAACTTGTGGTCTATTTGTGAGCGAAACGCTGCACCATCAACTTCGGATTTTTTTGTATCAGACTTCGTTTTTTTCATGTCGGACATCGGTCAGGTACTCCAGTAAGTTTTCGTGCAACCATCGGCTTTGAACAAATTTAATGCGAGGCCAAGCTGAACCGGTACAGAGGATAGCATTACATAAGTTGGGATAACAGCCAAGTGTGATCTAAAGCGGCTCTTGGCTACGAGACAGCAAAAAGACTTATATCGGTTGAAAATATACGCATGTCATTGGAGATTCAGGCGTCGGCAAACATTCGAGTGCTAGCCATCAAAAACTCCCTGCCAGATATAATTCTCGGATGAAAAAATCATATTATTCTTCGGCATGGTCGGGCGAGAAAGTGTCATCAATGAAAGTTCCGGACGATTATTGTTGGTGTCATGAGCCTTCATTTCGCAAACTAAATAGCTTGTAGTCGAGCTTGGTGCATTCAAGTTCAGCTCAATAAATTACCAGCGGCTTTCAACAGCATCGCGTTTAACATACGACCTGGATTACTTTGAGCATCTAATGTAAAAAAAGTTCATATCAAAGAGGGGAGTGTGATGCGCATATTTTCAGGAACCTGGATGCGCTATTCGGGGGACTTCTGGGGTGGCTTCGCCGCCATGCTTGTAGCATTGCCTGCGGCAGTGGCGTTCGGCGTTACTGTTTATTCAGCGATCAGCCCGCAATATGCGGCGTTCGGTGCGCTGGCCGGCATTCTTGGAGCGACCGCCCTCGGGCTCATTGCGCCTACCTTCGGTGGCACGGATCGCCTCATAAGTGCGCCCTGCGCGCCCGCAGCGGCCGTACTTTCGGCGTTCGCCATACAATTGGTGTCGCAGGGTGTGCAGCCGGTACCCGTGGTGTTGATGATGACCGTTCTCGGCATACTCACCGGTTTGATCCAGATACTCATCGGTTTTCTCGGTATCGGCAAGCTGATAAAATATATTCCTTATCCAGTGGTTAGCGGTTATCTGAGCGGCGTTGGTCTGATCATCATCGGCAGTCAGTTGCCGAAGTTTGCCGGAGCACCAGCAGGTATTTACTGGCTGGAAGTCCTGATAACTCCACATCATTGGGACTGGCGAGGCCTGTCTATCGGCGGTATGACCATTTTGGCAATGCTTGTGGCACCTAAGTTTACCAAGGCGGTGCCGGGAACAATCATCGGAATATTCACTGGTATTTTGACCTATGCCGGTATCGCCAGCACCGACCCTTCGATGCTTCAACTTTCGGGGAATTCCCTGGTTGTCGGTTCGCTCGGTGCGACTAGCGAAGGTTATGTCGAGTTGATCACGAATCGCTGGTATCAGATCGGTGAACTCAAACTCTCGCAGGTGGCGGGTCTTGTCAGCAGTGCGATCACCTTGGCTGCACTGCTCTCGATTGATACGCTGAAAACCTGCGTCGTTCTCGATCAGATGACGCGTACGCGCCATGATCCGAATCGCGAACTGGCGGCACAGGGATTTGCTAACGTCGTGGCTTCAACCATCGGTGGTATGCCGGGTGCCGGAACCATGGGCGCCAGTCTGGTCAATCTGTCGAGTGGCGCCAAGACGAGGATTTCTGGCATCGTCGAAGGGGTGATGGCATTGCTTGTTGCCCTGCTGCTGGGCGCTTTTGTCGCCTGGATTCCTATAGCTACCCTGAGCGGCGTTTTGATCGTGGTCGGTTTACGCATGATCGACACGGATCCACTGCGGTTTTTGGAATCCCGCTCGACCGTGCTGGATTTTTCGGTGGTGCTGGCGGTTATTGGCGTTGCGCTTTTCGTCGGGTTGATTGCGGCTTCGGCGGTGGGCGTTATTCTTTCGATCATCCTTTTCCTGCGTGAGCAGGTGGGTGGCAATGTGGTGCGCCGGAAAAGTTTTGTCGGTCAGCGCTCGTCTACCTGGTACCGACCGGAAGCAGAAATGCAAGTGCTCGAAAAGAAAGGGAATACAGCAGTCATTTTCGAATTGCAGGGCAGCTTGTTTTTTGGCACCACGCATCAGTTCTATCTGACCCTTGAACCTGAGTTGATGACAACCGATTTCCTGATACTTGACATGCAGCGTGTGCAATCGGTCGACGTGACGGCCATTCACATGCTCAAGTTGGTGCGTGATCTGCTGTCCGAGCGTGGCGTTCCGCTATTGCTATCCAGCGTGCGCGAAAGCCTGCCCAACGGCCGTAATCTGCGTGAGTTTCTTGAACTCGCAGGGCTGGTTTCGGATGGAACCGCGGTGATTATCATGCCGACGCTGGAAGCCGCCATTGAATGGGTTGAAGATCGTCTGCTCGGCGATGTTAGTAAGCCGGAAGTCGAGTTGCCGCCACTTGAACTTCACGAGATCGAACTGTTCAAGGGCAGTAAGCCAGATACGCTGACCGATCTCAAAGCCTGCATGGAGATTCGTTCGTACAAGGCCGGAGAAAACATTTACAAGCGCGGTGATTCAGAAGCAGATCTCTACCTCATCCGCCGGGGTGAGGTGCGGATCATGGGCTATGTTGGCGGGAGTTCGCGTTTGTGCCACATCGCCACCTTCGGACGCGGAGAGTTTTTTGGTGGGTTGGCATTTCTTGATCACCAGCCGCGAGGCAACGACGCCATCGCATCCAGAGATTCGGATCTGTATGTGTTGACCCTGGAAAAATTCAACTATCTGGCAGAAGAGCACAAACGAATTGCATTTGTGCTGGTTTCGCAACTCGCCCGTACGCTGGCGATACGCCTTAGGCATACGGATGATGAATTGACATTGCTGCAGGAAAGCTGAAATTTTTTAAGGCCA
This sequence comes from Propionivibrio sp., assembly GCF_049316945.1. Taxonomy (GTDB): domain Bacteria; phylum Pseudomonadota; class Gammaproteobacteria; order Burkholderiales; family Rhodocyclaceae; genus Propionivibrio. The sequence goes on from NZ_JBMOJE010000001.1 coordinate 79,978, forward strand.
CAAACCCAGTTCGGGCGTGGCCTTTAGTCGAATCAACAACAACTTTTCTGAAAAACGTGCGTTTCGACACAATTTTTCTGTGCAAGTTAGAACCTCTAAAGCAGGCTGTGTTCCTTGATCAGGCCTTCACGGTAGGCGTGCAAAAGGGCTTGAAGTTCATCGATTTGCTCCTGAATTTCGCGTCCCCGGTCGGTGTCGCGTACCCGCATCCTGTCTGGGTGGCCGTGGATGATTTCAGTTTCGGTATCGATATCAAGTTCCTCGGACACGGCTTTTTCCGTTGACTCGAAGGGTTGGTGCGCGGCAAGCAGCAAGCCGCGTGAATTGGAGATCAGGGTGTAGCCAGCAATCCCGGTTTCCCGCTGGTAGGCTTTCGAAAAACCGCCGTCGATGACGATCAGCCTTCCATTGGCCTTGATGGGACGTTCGCCCTTTGCCACCTTGACCGGTACATGGCCGTTGATGATGTGCCCACTATTAGGATTCAGTCCAAACTCTTTCAGTATCTTGCGGGCGCTTTCTTCGGTATCACGGAGGGTGTAATAGGCATTACGCTTTTCGACATGGGTGACCTTGTCGGCAATGAAGTAGCGCTCCAGGGTTGCCATTTTCTCTTTGCCGAACAGCGGAGACTGGGACGCGCACCACAGGAACCACATGGCATCCATGCCGTACTGCTTTTGTTCCAGATTGTCAGTATCGAAATAGCCTTGCCGCGCAAGGCGATCCACCCGGTCGAGAAACTTCTTTCCGCTGAAGGATTTTCCGTCGACGTTGAAGGCCTTGAACTCGCCATCGTCGTTCATGGCGATACAACCGTGATAGAGCAGGTTGCCGTCATGGATGAGGTAGAGACTACCCGTCGAGAATAGGAATCGGACATGCTGCTGGAGCTTGTTGCTGTTGATAAAGGAAAGCCTCAGCTTTTCAATGACAATCTGCTCTTCTGGCGTCAGTACGTCCGGGTTCTTTTCGTCGATGGTCGGGAAGAAGCTGTCAAGCAGCGGGTATTCGATGCCGTTCAGAGTGATGACGCCACGCTGATAGTCAATTTTTTCCAGAAGCAGGCGATCCTGCATCTGATATTGCGCACGCCTCTTGATGACATGGCTTTCAAGTTTGAACTGCATGACCGCCATGGCCTTTTGCATCTGAGCCATTAGCCGGATTTCCTGACTGCTGAACGAGCTGTCAGACGAAACCTTGGGGATGAAACGATCGCAGGGATCGTTCTTGTAGGTTTCGAGGGCAAAGGAGGCGAGAGGCAGCAAACTGATCCCATAACCGTTTTCCAGCGACTCCATGTTTCCATAGCGCAGGCAAATTCTGATGACGTTTGCTATGCAGGCCTCACTGCCTGCGGCCGCACCCATCCACAGAATGTCATGATTTCCCCATTGAATGTCGACTTGGTGGTGATCCATCAGGGTGTCAAGAATGAGATGGGCGCCAGGACCTCGATCATAGATGTCGCCGATGACGTGCAGTCTTTCAACCGCCAATCGCTGAATCAACTCTGCCAGGCTGGTGATGAAGGCCTGCGTGCTGCCGGTTGAGACGATGGTGTCGATCTGGCTCTGGTAGTAGGCCGCCTTGTGCTCGACACCTTCCTGGTCGTACAGCAGTTCTTCGATGGTTTCAGCAACATGCTTCGGCAGAAGATTTCTGACCGTTTCACGCCGATACTTGGCACTCAGCCTGCGGCTGAATTTAACCAGGCGAACCAGGGTCAACCGACTCCATTCTTCCTTGTCCGGGACGCTCTGCAACATCAACGGTGTTTTCAACTCCGGGTAATAGATGAGTGTTGCCATATTCCGCCGCTCGGACTTCGACATGGTATTGCCGAACATTTCGTCGATCTTGCGACAGATTGATCCCGCACCATTGCGCAGGACGTGCTGGAAAGCTTCGTACTCGCCGTGGATGTCGGAAAGAAAGTGTTCAGTGCCCTTGGGAAGTTGGAGTTGGGCTGTGAAGTTGATGATCGCCGTAGATGCCGCCTGGATTGATGGGTATTTTTCTGACAACAGTTTCAGGTATTTCAGTGTGGGCGTTTGCATGATTGTCTTTTCTACGCTAGGGGGAGATGACCAGTCCGTGTTTGGGAAGGCTATTGCAACTGTAAAGGGTAAAGTATTACCGGACGCATAGTCGGTAGTCAAATAATCGTGACGATCAGGGTGTCATAGCGTGTTGATTGCTCTTTGGCAACTTGAACCAAATGGAAAAAGTGCAGCAGCCAAAATACTCCAGTCACAACAATACTATGTGCAAAGAAGAAAGATGTTTGACAATAAACGCGGGAATTTAAATCAGGGGAGGAAGATTCACTCCTCTTTTAAGGTAATGCTCGATCAAACTCTCCATTTGATCGAGCAGCCCATGCTCGCCACCTGTTCGGCCGAGCCATGGCCAGTGGTGGCGATTTGGCGCATGGCTTCGACAAGTTCTCTCCGTGCATCGGCTGCCGCCGGAGAGCGCCCGCTCGAATCCAGTCGGCCGCGGTATTGCAATTCCAGATACTTGTTGAATCCGAAGAAGTCCGGCGTGCATACCGCCTCATAGTCGCGAGCGACGTTCTGGGTCGGGTCGTAAAGATAAGGGAAGGAAAAGCTGAACCTCCTGGCCATCTCCTGCATGTTGGCAAAAGAATCTTCCGGATAGGCGTCCGTGTCGTTGCTCATGATTGCCGCAACACCGAATCCCATCGCCTGCAATTCCACCGCGTCGCGGCAGATGCGGTCGATGATTGCCTTTACGTAAGGGCAATGGTTGCAGATGAACATCAGCAAAAGTCCGTTGGGTCCGCGCAGGGTAGCCAGCGTCTGGTGTTCGCCAAAAGTGTCGCCGAGTTCGAAATCGGGTGCTTTCCAGCCGAAATTGCACAATGGGGTGTTGATAGCCATAGCAGCAATACTCCTGTTGACTAAGATGCTTTGAGTTGTCCCTATAATATCACCATGAGTTTGCCTCGTTTTTACTGCCCGATGCCGCTGTCGGCCCATTTGCACCTCGATCTGCCGGAGAGCGCGGCGAGACACGCTTGCCGGGTGTTGCGTCTGCGTCAGGGCGACGATCTCGTGCTGTTCGATGGAGATGGTGGCGAATACGTGGCACGCATTGCAGAGCTTGGTCGTGAGAAGGTTTCCGTAGACATCCTGGAATGGCACGACACCGAATGTGAAGCGCCGATCAATATAACGCTGGTTCAGGCTTTGCAGTCTGGTGAGAAGATGGACATGACGGTGCAGAAGGCCGTGGAACTGGGCGTGGTGCGTATCGTTCCGGTGGCTTCGAGGCGTAGCGTGGTGCGCCTCGATGGCGAGCGGGCGATGCGCCGCGTCGAGCACTGGCGAGGCGTGGCCATCTCGGCTTGCGAGCAATGCGGGCGCAATCGGGTACCGGAAGTGCCGGCTTTGGAAGGGCTGGAGCGATGGTTGGGCAAACCAGCCAGCAAAGGTGCGTTGCGTTTGATGCTTGCCCCCGGATCGGCATTGACTCTGGACAGCATTACGCCACCAGCGCCGGGAGGACAAGTTGAATTGCTGATTGGTGCCGAGGGTGGTCTGGCACCGGAAGAAATGGAGATGGCCGCACTGGCTGGCTTTATTTCCGTTAGGCTCGGGCCACGCATTCTGCGTACCGAAACAGCAGGGCTTGCCGCGTTGGCGGCGATTCAGTGTTTATGGGGCGACTTCAGAGAGGGAGCAGATCATGTTTGAATCGGCAGAGTTGGGACACACGATCGACAAGGCGACATTCCGCGAGGAGGTTCCGAAGCTGCGCGCGGCTTTGCTCGACGCACAATTCGATTTGCGTGAGAACGGCAAGTTTCCAGTGGTCATTCTGGTGAGCGGTGTTGATGGGTCGGGCAAGGGCGAGACCATCAACGTGCTCTACGAATGGATGGATCCGCGCTTCCTGTCTACCCTCGCTTTTTCGGCGCCGAGTGATGAAGAGCGCGAACGTCCCTACATGTGGCGCTACTGGCGCGCTTTGCCGCCAAAGGGGCGGGCCGGCGTGTTTGCCGGATCGTGGTACTCGGACCCGATCCGGGATCGAATCCTCGGCCAGCTCGACAAAGGTGATCTTGATCAGCGCATGGATCAGATCAATCGTTTCGAGGCGATGCTGGTCAATGAAGGGGCGCTGGTCCTCAAGTTCTGGTTCCACTTGTCCAAGGACGGCCAACGCCAGCGTTTGAAAGCAATGGAAAAAGATCCGAGAACGGCCTGGCGGGTAACCAAGGAAAGCTGGGCGCGCCTTAAAACCTACGACAAGTTGCAGGAAGCGGCCGGTCATGTACTGCGCATGACCAACACGCCGTGGGCCCCGTGGATCGTTGTTGAAGGAACCGATGATCGCTATCGTTCGCTGACCGTCGGCAAGGTTGTCCTCGATGCGATGCAAAAACGGCTGGCCGACAAGCGCGACCAGAACTTCCCGGTGGCGCCGCCGCTGGCACCGAAGATCGACACGCTGGATGTCCTGACCGCGCTGGATCTCACGCAGAAACTGGAGCACAAGGCTTACGAAGACCAACTGGCCAAGTGGCAGGGGCGGCTTTCGGAACTGGTGCGTCATCCCGAATTCAAGAAACGCTCCTTGATGATCGCCTTTGAAGGCTCCGACGCCGCAGGCAAGGGTGGCAGCATCCGGCGCATTACAGCGGCGATGGACGCGCGCCAGTATCAGATCATACCCGTGGCTGCGCCGACCGAAGAGGAGCGCGCGCAGCCCTATCTCTGGCGATTCTGGAGGCACATACCGCGCATCGGCCGGATAGCGATTTTCGATCGCACCTGGTACGGCCGTGTCCTGGTTGAGCGCGTCGAGGGTTTTTGCGCCGAAGCGGACTGGTTGCGTGCCTACACCGAAATCAATGACTTCGAACATGAGTTGCATAAAGATGGCGCGATTGTCATCAAATTCTGGTTGCAGATCAGCGACAATGAGCAACTGAAGCGCTTCAAGGAGCGTGAGAAAATCGAGTTCAAGCGCTTCAAGATCACCGAGGAAGATTGGCGCAACCGCGAGAAAAGCGAGTCCTATCATGCGGCCGTTTGCGACATGGTTGACCGGACGAGTACCAGTACCGCACCGTGGACGCTGGTCGAGGCCAATGACAAGAATTACGCGCGGGTGAAGATTCTGCGAACCATCTGCGAGCGCCTGGAAAATGCGCTGAACGCCGAAATTCCAGCCGTTAAATCAAAAGAAACTGTTAAGGATAAATAACGACATGTCCGACGAGTTGAGTCCCGCCCACTTCGTGTCCCTGTTCCGGTCAGTTGCGCCCTATGTCAATTTGTTCCGTGGCAAAACATTTGTCATCGCATTTGGCGGCAAGGCGATTTCCGGGCCGCTGGCACGGACCTTGGCTTATGACGCTAACCTGCTAGCCGCTCTGGGCGTGCGCCTGGTGCTGGTGCATGGAGCGCGCCCGCAGATTGAGGAGGAACTGGCCGAGAAGGGCATCGCGTCAGTCACCCACGGGGGCTATCGCGTGACTGACGCGGCGACGCTCGATTGCGTGATTGATGCCGTCGGCAGCGTGTATCTGGAAATTGACGCTCTGCTTTCGCAGGGTTTGCCCGATACGCCGATGGCCAACAGCACGATTCGCGTCATTGCCGGCAATTTCATTACGGCCAAACCCCTTGGCGTGCTCGACGGCGTGGACATGCAGTACGCCGGAAGCGTGCGCAAGATCGACGCCGAGGGAATTCGGGCCCAACTCGGCATCGGTAATATCGTGATTCTTTCCAGCCTGGGTTCAAGTCCGACGGGCGAGATATTCAATCTGGCGATGGAGGAAGTGGCCGAGTCGACGGCGATCGCCATCGGCGCCGACAAACTGATTTTTCTGACCGATAGCCAGGGCGTGACCGATATCGACGGGAAACTCCTCGACGAGATGACCACCGATACGGCCGAACGCCTGATCACGATTGGCGAGTGGCTGTCACCCGACATCAAGCGTTATCTGCCGTGTGCCGTGCGTGCCAGCCGCTCAGGTATCGGTCGTGTGCATTTGATCGGATACAACGAGGATGGCACGCTGCTGCGCGAGCTTTTCTCGCGCGATGGCGTCGGCACCATCATCACCCGCGAGTCGCTTGAAATTCTGCGCGACGCCCGTCCGGACGATATCAGCGGTCTGGTGGCGCTGATCGAGCCGCTTGAGGAGGACGGGACACTCGTTCGCCGTTCGCGAGAACTACTCGAACGCGAGATTACCCGCTTCTCGGTGGTCGAGCACGATGGATTGATCGTTGGCTGTGCCGCGCTCTACCCGTATGGTGAAGATCAGGCCGAACTGGCCTGCGTCGCCGTGCATCCAAGCTATCGCCGATGGGGTTATGGCGAGCAGTTGATGAAACGCATCGAAACACGTGCCCGGGCTGCAGGTATCAAGCGCCTTTTCGTGCTCACCACGGTGACGCCACACTGGTTCAAGGAGCGTGGCTTTGTCGCTCAGTCGGTCGATCAGTTGCCGACAGAAAAACGGCTGCTCTATAACCTGCAACGCCGTTCCAAGGTGTTTACCAAAACGGTGTGAGAACGTTTGTCGTCGTCCAGCGCGGTATAATCCAAGCGTTTTTATCGAATTCGGATGTTGTTTTACGGAGTTAATTTCATGGCAAGAATGGTCAATTGCATCAAGCTTGGTCGCGAGGCCGAAGCGCTGGATTTTCCGCCCTATCCGGGGGAACTCGGCAAGCGCATTTACGAGAGCGTGTCGAAGGAAGCATGGCAGCAGTGGATTCGCATGCAGACGATGATCATCAACGAAAACCGTCTCAATCTGGCCGATGCCGCGCATCGCAAATATCTGGCTGAACAGATCGAGAAACATTTTTTCGGAAGTGGTGTCGATCAGGTACAGGGCTACGTACCGCCAAAAGCCTGATTCTGCTGCCCACAAAAAAGCCCCTTATTTTAAGGGGCTTTTTTGTGGGCAGCGATTGTTACGCGAGGTGACGATCGCCGGACTCAGCTATTGGCTATCTTCGCTTCTACTTCGTCGGCTGTCGCGTGACGTACATTCAGTCCCTTGACCATGAAGACCACGTATTCCGCGATGCTGCTGGCGTGATCGCCGATGCGCTCGATGGCTTTGGCGATCGATAGGATATCCAGCGCGCTCGTGATGGTGTGCGGATCTTCCATCATGTAGGTGACCAACTGGCGGGCCACGGACTCATACTCCGCGTTGACATGGGAATCCAGATGGATGGCTTTGGTGACCAGGCTGAGATCGAGACGGGCGAAGCCGTCGAGCGAGAGGCGCAACATATTCAACGCCGTTTCGGCCATGTGATTCAATTCGATATTCAGCGTGCCTGTGGCGGTGTGGTTGGTGAGGGAGATGCTAAGGCGTGCGATTTTGCGAGCCTTGTCGCCGACGCGCTCCAGATCGGAAATGGCCTTGAGTACGGACACCACCATGCGCAGATCAACAGCTGTCGGCTGTCGTTTGGCGATGATCTGATAGCACGAGGTCTCGGTCTCAGTCTCCATCTGGTTGATAAGATTGTCGTCGCGAATCACGGATTCGAGGAGCGCGTGATCGCCACTATAGAGACCTTCGATCGCCTTGCGAAACTGCTCTTCAGCCATGCCGCCCATCTGCAGGACGCGCGTACGCAAGTTTTCGAGTTCAAGATCGAAATTCTTGGAAGTGTGATCGTGATGATCGTTCATGCCTCTTGCTCCAGAATTATTTTGCATCGGAATTGCTGAGATCAAAGTCTAACTCAACAAGATTACATTTTTGTTTCAGTCTAATGTTTCAGCAAGCCGTCAATGTCTGCACGCCGCTACTGGTGCCAAGCAGGCAGACATCGGCAGGACGGCGGGCAAACAGGCCGTTGGTTACCACGCCAACGATCTGGTTGATGCGAGTTTCCAGATCAACCGGGTCGAGAATCTGCAAACCTTTCACATCCAGAATGAGGTTGCCGTTGTCGGTGATGAAACCTTCGCGCCGCACCGGCGTCCCGCCAAGCTTGGTAAGTTCGCGTGCAACATGGGCGCTGGCCATCGGAAAGACCTCAACCGGTAGCGGAAAGGTGCCAAGCACCGGCACCAGTTTCGACCCGTCGACGATACAGACAAATTTTTTGGCGACAGCGGCAACGATTTTCTCGCGCGTCAAGGCGCCGCCGCCACCTTTGATCATGTGCATCTCGACATTGATTTCGTCAGCGCCGTCGATATAGACCGGAAGTTCGGCTACCTCGTTGAGGTCGAAGACCTTGATGCCGTGGCCTTCGAGGCGTTTCTTCGTGTCCTCGGAACTGGCTACGGCGCCGGCGATCCTGTCCTTCATCCCGACCAATACTTCGATGAACAGCCTGGCGGTGGAGCCCGTGCCTACGCCAACAAGCTGGCCTTCAACAACGTAAGCGAGCGCGGCACGCGCCACCGCTTGTTTGAGTTCGTCCTGAGTCATGGCGATGCAAGTCCTGATATGGTGAGGTGAACGTTCATTTTATACAATTGCAGGTAGCGATGACAGGATGCTTGGCAACGTTGTTGTCTTTGCGGCAATGTCAAGGTGGCCAGTCATGTCGTAGCAAAACATAAAATGTAACCGGCAAGACACGGCACTGTAATGATTGCCCGGCAACATGCGCGGCATGCCTACCGTACGTTCAATCTTTCTCTCCGACATCCATCTTGGCACCCGCGCCAGTCATGCCGCACGACAGCGCGGCCTCGATGGAATCATCTGCGGACACATCCACAGCGCGGTGATTCGCGATGTAGACGGAATCACCTATGTGAATTGCGGCGACTGGGTCGACAGTTGCACGGCGATCGTCGAACACCTCGACGGCCGTCTGGAACTGATTGCCTGGGGCAGCAAGGAACTCGCCGTGGTCAATGCACAACAGGAGGAAGTCGCATGCGTGTCGTAATGGTTTCGGATGTCTATTTTCCCCGCATCAATGGCGTATCAACCGCCATTCAGACCTATCACCAAGCGCTGCGAGCGCATGGTGTCGAGGTCAGTCTGGTGGCGCCCGACTACGGTCAGCCCTGTTCTGAATCGTGGATTACCCGAGTGCCGGCGCGACCGGTGCCCGGCGATCCGGAAGATCGTCTGGTGCGCTGGGGAGCCATGCACCAGGCGGTTGAAGACGCCGTCGAACAGGGTTGCGATCTGATTCACGTGCAGACCCCGTTTGTCGCGCACTATGCCGCCAGCGCGGCGGCGCGGCGTAACGGGATTCCCGTTATAGCCACCTATCACACGCTGTTCGAGGAATACCTGAAACACTACGCGCCGCTGATTCCGGCGGCCTGGCTACGCGGGCTGGCACGCAGTTTCTCGCGCCGCCAGTGCAACGCGCTCGATGCCGTTATTGTGCCGTCAAAGGCAATTCATGAACGGCTGGGCGGCTACGGCGTGAAGGCGCCCATGCACGTGCTGCCGACGGGTATCTCGCTGCAAGTTCCGGCGAGTGATGGCAACAGCGGTGGAAACCACGATGGCCACCGCGCTGGTCGCCAGGATTTCCGCACCCGCTTCGGTATCGACGAATCGCGGCCGGTGGCACTTTTTGTCGGCCGCGTGGCGCACGAAAAGAACATCGGCTTTCTGCTGGATGTGATCGATCTGGCGCGTGAATCGCTCCCCAACGTACTTCTGGTGATTGCTGGAGAAGGGCCGGCGCTGCCCGCTCTGCGAAAGACAGTCGCAGAGCGCGGATTGCAGGGCTGCGTCCAGTTCATCGGCTATCTCGACAGGAAAACCGATCTGCCGGCCTGTTATGCCGCGGCGGATGCCTTTGTCTTTGCCTCACGCACGGAGACGCAGGGGCTGGTTCTGCTGGAGGCGATGGCCGCCGGTCTGCCCGTGGTTTCTTTGGCGGAGATGGGAACGGTGGACATTCTCGGCGCCGGTCGCGGCGCGATCGTGCCTGACGATAATCCGTGTGCCTTCGCAGTTGCCCTGACCGGGCTTCTGCGTGACGCCAATTTGCGGAATCGTCTCTCGGCCGAAGGGCGCGAATACGCCGCCGAGTGGTCGGACGACAAGCTCGCCGGAAGAATGGCGGAACTTTACCGGCAGATCGTTTCCTGGCACATTGGGCAAAGTATTCCCGACTTCAATCTGTCTCTGCCTTAACCATGCCCGGTTTGCCGTCATGCATGAGGCTGAGAGGCAGGTCAATAGGCCATCATGGAGTAGGGTGCCGCGACATCCTCATGAATAAAGGCTTCCAGGGGATATGGGCTCAAGATGCCCGTATTTATTACGTTGCAGGCCAGATATGTATGCCAGTTGCCCGCATCAGCGTCAGTAATTGAAATCAGGGAAAATCGCTCTGTGATCAACTCCGCATTACCAGAAAAGCCGGCATAATCCAGGGCTGAGAATCTGGCAAGGAGAAGTGTGTGCTTGAGGAAAGCCCTTTCAAGGGAAAAACCGGATTGCAGCGGGTGTGGAATGCCCTGCACTATTCGCTCGCCGGTTTGCATGCGGCCTTTACCTGTGAAGATGCCTTTCGTCAGGAAGCTCTGCTTGCCGTATTGCTGATTCCCGCCGCCTTTTTTCTGCCCGTGACCTGGGTCGGGCGCGCTCTGATGATCGCAAGCGTTTTATTGGTGTTGATTGTTGAATTGCTCAATTCGGCAATTGAAGCCACCGTGGATCGGGTATCCCTTGATCGGCATCATCTGTCCAAACGCGCCAAGGATATCGGCAGTGCGGCCGTGCTGCTGGCGTTGATCAATGTGGTTTCGGTTTGGGGTTGCGTGTTGCTTGGCTAAACTACAAATCGGGTTTGGTCCTCGATGCAGCTACAGAACGATATCGGGATCGTCCTGTCTTTTACCTGCAACTGAACTGTTTCTGTTGTGTAAAAATTAAATGTTTCGTGTTTGATTCTGCTTCTTTAGAATTGGGTATCATGAGCAATTGACCGGGGTGAAGAGTTCAAGGATACTTCGACTCGTTCGATAGCAATGCCTAACTTTAAAAGGATAATCATGACTGAAGAAAAGATCACCACCAAGAAATCTTCCACAGCCAAGAAGCCGGTGGCGAAACCTGTGGCGAAGCCGGTGGCGATTGAGAAGAAGATCGCCGATGCGGTAGCCAAGGCTCCGGAGGTAAAGAAGGCCATACCGGCGGTTGCCGAAAAGGCTGTCCAGGCACCAGCCACCGAAGTCAAGCGGCAGCAAGCAGCCGTAACACGGCCTGCAGCTCCTTCTGCCAAGAAGGCGCCTGCACAGCCAAGTCCAAGTGCTGAGGAACGCTATCGGATGATTGAGTCCGCTGCGTACTTCATCGCTGAAAAGGATGGATTTCAGCGGCATGACACGCACTACTGGGCACTGGCCGAGCAAGAGATTGCCATCCAGTTGGGCGAAGCCGCGGCTTGAAATAACGGGTTCCTGTTTCAGGAACACTTGCTACTGAAGAGAGATGAACGAATGCGCAAAAGACTGATCACCGAGGTCAAGCAGGGGGCATCTGCGGCGACTGGAGAGTGGCTTGACCTTGAGGAGCTGGCCGAGGTTGAGATCAGCTCCGAGGAGGCCGGGTATCCCATTGAATCCGCACTGTTGCCTGGTGAAACCCTTGGTTGGCGTGCCGCAGTGGCAGGTAAGCAGACGATCCGGCTGCTCTTTTCGCAGCCGCAACGGCTTCGCCGGATACATCTCTTTTTTGTCGAGACATCTTCGCAGCGAACACAAGAGTATGTTCTGCGATGGTCTGCGGACGGTGGGCATTCGTTCCGGGAGATTGTGCGGCAACAATGGAACTTCAACCCGCAAGGTGCCACCACTGAAACCGAAGAGCATCAGATCGAGTTGTCAGGGGTCACCGTGCTCGAACTGATCATTACACCGGATATCAGTGGCGGGAACGCGGTCGCTTCTCTGGCACAGCTTCGAATCGCCTGAAGCTCGCAAAACAAACGCAGCCTGCTGCGTTTTTCGCGTACATACGTGACCTGCCTGGCGCTTGCGCCAACAGCTGGTCGCGGGCTCTGTTGTCGCTGCTACGATAAACGATTTCGCCGGATTCGCTTGGTATGTTTCAAGTCACACCGGGCGGCACCTTTCATCGCTGGTTAACGAGCAATATTGCCCACTCTTCCCGGATTCGCGTGTCCGATCAGTGCAAGGATGACCTGATTTTACAGATATGAATCCACAGATCCCTTACCTTACTTGAAGGGGAGATATGTATTCATAGTCTCTCGGTGACTGGTCGAAGAAAATCAGCATTTGACCGGGATGCAGAGGTCAAGGATACTTCGGGTCATGCGGTTGAAATGCCTATCCTTAGCAGTGTGTGGTAGTGCGGTAGCCATTGCCGCGATTGTTTTTTTAGCAATCTCCTCTGATTCACACTAAGGAAAGGTGCCTCAATGAAAGTTCTGTTTCTTACTCGCGAATTTCCTCCTTACGTTTACGGTGGCGCCGGGGTTCACGTCGATTATCTGGCGGGTGAACTGGCCAAAGTGATGCACGTCGAAGTCCGCTGTTTTGGCAACCAGGACACGGTGAAAGAAGGCGTGAGGGTCAAGGGTTTTCCTTTCGGGAAGGGCAGTTTCTCGCACGTAGACAAGAAGCTCAGCGGTGCACTGGATACTTTCGAGACCAACCTTGAGACCTTGAGTGAGCAGATTGATGCCGACCTGGTGCATGTTCATACTTGGTACGCACACCTCGGCGGTATCCTGGCGAAGACTTTGTATGGCATTCCGCTGGTCCATACGGTGCACTCACTTGAGCCGCTGCGCCCTTGGAAGCGCGAGCAACTCGGTTGCGGTTACGACATGTCGTCGTGGATCGAGCGCACCTCGCTCGGCCTCGCCGATGCAGTGATCGCCGTGTCACAGGGAACCAAGGACGACATCCTCGAACATTTCGATATCGACCCGGCAAGGATCACCGTGATCTACAACGGCATCAACACCGAACAGTACTCGCCGACAACCGAAACAAGTGCTCTTGAAAAATATGGCGTCGATCCGGGCAAGCCTATCGTTCTGTTTGTCGGCCGGATCACGCGTCAGAAAGGCATCATCCACCTGGTGAACGCGATCAAGTACATCAATCCTGACGTTCAGGTTGTGCTCTGCGCTGGCGCGCCCGATACCCCGGAAGTTCACGCCGAGATGGAAGCAGCGGTCAAGCATGTTCGCCGCGAGGGCTTCAAGCACCTGATCTGGATCCAGGATATGGTGAGCAAGGAAGAAGCGATCCAGTTGTATTCGCATGCTACGGTATTCTGCTGTCCGTCGATCTACGAGCCTTTCGGAATCATCAATCTGGAGGCCATGGCCTGTCGCACGGCCGTAGTGGCGAGTGCTGTCGGTGGCATCAAGGAGGTGGTGGTCGATGGTGTCACCGGTTTTCTGGTGCCGATTGAGCAAATGCACGTAGCGCCCTTCGAGCCAGTGAATCCGGATGCCTTCGCGCGCGATTTGGCTACTGCGATCAACAAGGTGCTGGACGATCCAAAACTGGCGGATTCGATGGCTGCCGCCGGTCAGCAACGTGCGCATGACGTGTTCAGCTGGACCAGCATCGCTCAGCAGACAAAGGATCTGTACAGAACATTGGTTTAACTCAACAATTTCATATTAGAGGATTAACTTCATGGTTCCCCAAGACTATCCGCGTGTCATTATTGAGGCGGTCCAGCCGCAGATCGATTGCGGCCGCTTCCCCATCAAGCGTGTGGTGGGAGAGAAAGTTACCGTCACCGCCGACATCTACAAGGAAGGCCACGACATTCTCGCCGCAGTCGTCAAGTATCGCAAACAGGGCGACAGGCTGTGGCAGAAGAGTCTCATGATCCAGCTGGAAAATGATTGTTGGCGTGGTGAATTCACTGTCACCGAGCTTGGTCGCTGGGAATTTACTGTCGAGGGTTACGCCGAGCGCTATCTTTCGTGGGTCGACGAGATCACCAAGAAGAGCATGCAGGGTGGTGACCTGACCAGCGAGTTACTGGAGGGCATGGTGATTCTAAAGGCATCCGCCGCCTTGGCGTCGGATGAAGATAAGGCGCTTATCAACGGCATCATCCGCGCGATAGAAACCGTGATGGCCGAGGGCGAGCAGGAAGTTGCCATTGACCAAGGCACCAGCAGCCTGATGCACAGGCTGATGGCCAAGTATCCCGATCGATCAGAGGGCGCCGAGCTTAAGCCCGCTCTTGAGGTCGTCGTGACGCGACCGGTAGCGCGTTACGCTGCATGGTACGAGTTCTTCCCCCGTTCGCAGAGCTCCGTGCCTGGTCAGCACGGCACATTGCAGGATTGCTGCCGCCGCTTGCCGGAGGTAAAGAAGATGGGCTTTGATGTCGTCTATCTGCCGCCAATCCACCCCATCGGCCATGCCTTCCGCAAGGGCAAGAACAATAACCTGGTGGCCGCACCTGACGATGTAGGTAGCCCTTGGGCGATCGGTAACGAGCATGGCGGCCACATGGCGCTGGAACCGAAGCTTGGCACTTGGAACGATTGGGCGCTATTCGTCGCCAGTTGCCGCAAACTGGAAATCGAGATTGCGCTTGATTATGTGATGAACTGCTCGCCTGACCATCCATATGTCACCGATCATCCAGACTGGTTCTACCACCGACCCGACGGCTCGATCAAGTACGCAGAAAACCCGCCCAAGAAGTATCAGGACGTCTACCCGCTCAACTTCGGCACGACAGACCGTGCCGGACTGTGGCAGGAGATGCTGAAAATCTTCCTGTTCTGGATCGAGAAGGGTGTCACCACCTTCCGCGTTGACAATCCACACACCAAGCCAGTCGAATTCTGGGAGTGGGTGATCGGTAAAGTGCATAAACAGCATCCTGGTGTCATCTTCCTGGCCGAAGCATTTACCAAAGCAAAAATGATGCGGTTACTCGCCAAGGCCGGCTTCACGCAGTCATACACCTACTTCACCTGGCGCAACACTAAGCATGAGCTGACTGAATACGTCAGCGAGTTGACCGCCGGTCCGATGAAGGAGTATTACACTGGCAATTTCTTCGCCAACACTCCGGATATCCTGCCCACCATCTTGCAGATTGGCGGCCGGTCGGCATTCATCATGCGCGCCGTGCTCGCCGCGACCTTGTCCAGCGTCTATGGCATCTACAGCGGCTACGAACTGAGCGAAAACGCACCGATTCCGGGGAAGGAAGAGTATCTGGATTCAGAAAAGTACGAGATCAAGCTGCGCGACTGGAATGCACCTCACAGCATCGCACCGCTGATCACGCGTATCAATCAAGCCCGTCGCGAGAACCCTGCACTGCAAAGCTACAACGATGTTGTTTTTCTGGAGGTCGATAGTCCCCACGTCATCGCCTATCTCAAGATGACTGAGGATAAGTCCAACATCATCGTGTGCGTAGTCAATCTGGACCCTTTCCACAAACACCATTCGTTCATCCACATGCCGATCGCCAAGTTTGGCATACGCGAGGACGAGATGTACCAAGCGCACGATCTACTCACCGACGAGCGCTATCTCTGGCGTGGCCCGAAAGCCTATGTCGAACTGGATCCGGCCCATGACATGGCGCACATTTTCGTGATCCGCCGATGGCAGCATTATGAAGATGGATTTGACTATTTTCTTTGAAAACCAGGGGAAATATTGAAAATCCAAGGCCCAAGGCCATGCCGGCGCAACCGCGGAGATGCCCCACCAAAAGGATTTTCTTTGGGCACATCTGCGCTCGGGGGGGCTGAAATTTCTTCACGGCCTCGGCGCTGTCATTGTGCGAAGCTGGATTTTTTATCGGAGACAAACTGAATGGCATCTCACAAATGAGGCTTGCGTTAGGCGACTGAAATCTATAGAATAACGCGTTCTCGATTAACCAATCAGCTTTTTTAGGGACCAACCATGGCCAACAGCGCACAAGCTCGCAAGCGCGCACGCCAATCCGTTAAGCAACGCGCCCACAACGCTAGCCTGCGCTCTACTTTGCGCACGGCAGTAAAGCGTGTGCAAAAGGCGATTGTAGCTGGCGACAAGGCTGCTGCTCAAAGCATTTATCAGGAATCCGTTTCGGTGATAGATCGCATTGCCGACAAGAAAATCATCCACAAGAACAAGGCATCCCGCCACAAAGGCCGCCTGTCGGCTCAGATCAAGGCGCTAGCAGCCTGATCCTCGTTGGGTTCGGAAATTTAAAAACGGCGTCTTTAGGCGCCGTTTTTCATTGCTGAACCAGATAACGGGCATGGACTTGGTTTGCCCCAATTCAGGTGAGTTCCCGGCCTGCTTGCATTACTCTCCCCGAGGAATTCTTTCAGGGTGCAAGGCACGCTTTTAGGCACGCTTTTAGAATCGCGCACCCATCTACAATAAAATACCGGTGTGGGGGCGTTTGCCATTTTCTCAAATCAGGTTTGCTAATCCTTGATGTCGATTTTGCAGGCACCCTCGATTAGCTGAAGATCATTGTCCTGTGCAAAGTTGAGCACAAAACGATAAGCCATCGGCTCAATCTCGTAGAGTTGTCCATCGACGAAAACAGCTTTTTCGCCGTTGTAGTGCCCTGGACCAACATAGCGCGAGTACTTCATTTTTTTCTCAGCGCCAAACGCAGATAAAACGCCACATAGCCTTTCAGCCCAGTCGCTGGGGCGGAATCTTTTGCCATCTATGGTCAGGCCGACGATGATGAACGGGATATTGGACGAAAATCGCATGTATTGGCGGGTTCAGCCGAAAATTGTTTTTTTGAAGCCCTGCGGGCCAAGTGGATGCGGCAATTTTAACAGAAAGCAGTCTTTATCGCAGATACCTGGATCCGTATCATGTCGAAATTATGTGTCTGAAAAAATCGGTTATATCGGAAAAATGGATCCTTGGCTTGCATTCAGATAATTTACTGCATATAGTTCAATTATCTCATTGATATAGAGCTAATTTATGCAGGTTTCGCCTACAGCCAAGTATGGTTTCCGTATTCGCACACGGAGTGGTGCCGTTGTCGATAATCTGTTGATATTTGGCAAGGACGAACCGGATGCGGAGCGTAAGTTGCGCCAGATTTATCTTGGGTGTGAAATTATCGATGCAAAGCGTTTGGTAATTCAAGCGCCGAGAACTGGCCCGGTTAGTTTTGAAGAGGTTGTTGATCTCATCGCGGGTTCAAATTCGGTCCAGCACGCAAAATAGCGGCGTTTGCTGGGTGTTATCAAATGAGATTTTGTTGCCGAAGTTCCTTGTATAGAGCCATGTAGTCTTTTGCGCCGACGCTGGATGCATTATGATTAAACACATCCCGTTTTTTCGAAGGGCTTTCTGCTATGGCCACATTCTCCGAAATCACGGTTTGCAAGACCTCTTCATCATAGCGCTGGCGAAGCTGGTTCTGAATGTCTTTACTCATATTTCGTCGGCGATCATAGCGCGTCAGCAGATAGCGACGCTCTACACGCCGTTTTAGCACTGGTTCGAGAATTTCCAGCGTCCGTGTCATTTGTTCTGCGGCCTGCAAGGACATGTAATCGGTCGATATCGGGATGAGCAATACATCGCACGCAAAGATGGCGTTAAGCGCCAGAACTCCAACGTAGGGGCAGCAGTCGATGATTGTGTTTTGTGCCGCATTGCCTGGTATGGATTCATCAATGACATCGAGGCCAAGGCGCAATTTGTTCAGAATGGCAGGGCCTTTGCCGAATATCGAGTCGACCTTGATCAATTGCTGGTGCGAGGGAACAAGCCTGCCAATGCCTTCCCAGGGAATGGCCAGTTCATCAAGAGCGCGGATGCCCTGAAAAAAACCGAAAAGGCTACGCCCTGAATCGCGCGGGGTTGATCCATGAATGACTGTAAGGTGACACTGTGGATCCAGGTCCAGCAGTAGCGGCTGGCCGCCTTCTCTAAAAATGGCGGCAGCGAGGTTGAGCGCCGTCGTGGTTTTTCCGACGCCACCTTTCTGGTTGAAAAGAGCGATGCGCATTCCACATTATAGCGTGCTGTACGTAGCGCGCGTGCTTTTCGATTTTATATACAAGCCACTGGTTTTCCCTTAAAATTCTTCCCCTTGCCATATCGGCAGGCAAGGCTTTCAAGGGTTTGCCGGTAAGTACCGATGTTGTACTGATGCGTGATCATTCCGGCGGCGCAAGCCGCCGTTTCAGTTTCAGGGCCTCATCCAGGGGTTTTATATGTCACACCTAATGAATACCTATGCCCGGTTGCCGGTTGCTTTCAGTCATGGCGACGGAAGTTGGATAACTGACAGCGAGGGGAAAATCTATCTCGATGCGCTGTCGGGTATTGCCGTTTCCACTTTGGGGCACAATCACCCCGTGTTGGTGGCTGCCCTTGCTGCGCAGGCTGGGCGACTTCTGCATACCTCAAATCTTTACCGTATGCCGCAACAGGAGCTTCTGGCCGACAAGCTGACAGCACTGGCCGGCATGGAAGAGGTGTTTTTATGCAACTCGGGTTGTGAAGCCAACGAAGCAGCGATCAAGCTGGCGCGCTTTTATGGGCACCAGCAGGGTATTGACACTCCAGCCATCATCGTCATGGAAAATGCTTTCCATGGGCGCACCATGGCGACTCTTTCGGCAACAGGTAACCGCAAGGCACAAGCCGGTTTCGAGCCGCTCGTTTCGGGCTTTGCGCGGGTGCCTTACAACGATCTTGGAGCGATTCGTGCGATTGCCGAACATAACAAGAGTGTTGTAGCAGTCATGCTCGAAATCGTGCAGGGCGAAGGCGGTATCCGTATCGCTGAAAGCGAGTTTCAGCAAGGGCTGCGTAAACTTTGCGACGAAAACGGTTGGCTATTGATCTGCGATGAGGTGCAGTGTGGTATGGGTCGTACCGGAACCTGGTTCGGCTTTCAGCATGCCGCTATTCGCCCGGATGTGGTGACCTTGGCCAAGGGGCTTGGCGGGGGCGTTCCGATTGGTGCTTGCCTTACCGCAGGCAAAGCGGCAGGCCTCTTCAAACCGGGCAATCACGGATCGACCTTCGGTGGCAACCAACTGGCGACAACGGCTGCGTTGACCACCATCGAGGTGATTGAAAATGATCAGTTGATCGCTAATGCCGAATCTGTCGGATGCTTGATTAGGGAAGGTCTGGCGCAGGAGCTTTCCGGCGCCGCAGGTGTTGTCCAAATCCGTGGTCAGGGTTTGATGATCGGCATCGAACTGGATCGTCCCTGTGGTGAATTGGTGACACGGGCTCTCGAATCCGGGTTGCTGATCAACGTGACAGCAGACAAGGTCGTGCGCCTGCTGCCGCCGTTGACCTTCAGTACTGAAGAAGGGCGTGAGTTGGTCAGGCGACTTTCTGTTTTGATTCGTGATTTTCTCGCTGCCTGATCGAAAGCTGCCATGACAACTGCCAAACCAGGCGTCAAACATTTCCTTCAGTTCAAGGACTTCACGCGTGCGGAGTTCGAATATCTGTTCGAGCGTACGCACTGGATCAAGGAGCAGTTCAAGTCCTACAAAAAGCACTGGCCGTTGATTGACCGGACATTGGTGATGATTTTCGAGAAGGCCAGCACCCGTACTCGTCTTTCCTTTGAGGCCGGCATGCAGCAGCTTGGCGGTGCAGCAATCTATCTCAACACACGTGATTCACAGCTCGGTCGCGGGGAGCGAGTCGAGGATGCCGCACAAGTGATTTCCCGCATGAGCGACCTGATCATGATCCGTACCTTTGAGCAGGGAATTGTCGAGCGGCTGGCGGCGAACTCGCGGGTGCCGGTGATCAACGGGCTGACCAACGAGTACCACCCGTGCCAGATATTGGCGGATATCTACACCTATATCGAACAGCGGGGCCCGATTCAGGGCAAGACGGTAGCCTGGATTGGTGATTCGAACAATGTCTGCAATACCTGGCTGCAGGCCGCCGAGGTGCTTGATTTTCATGTCCATGTGTCAACGCCGCCGGGTTACGAGGTGGAAGTCGAACGTGCTGGCCTCTACGGTACCGACAACTTTGAGCAATTTGCTGATCCGATGGCGGCGGCGAAGGATGCAGACATCGTGTCGACCGATGTATGGACCTCGATGGGCTTTGAAGCCGAGAACGCCGAACGTTTGCGCGATTTCGCCGAGTGGCAGGTGGATGCCGAGATGATGCGTGTCGCCCGTCCGGATGCACTATTCATGCACTGCTTGCCGGCGCATCGAGGCGAAGAAGTTTCTGCCGAGGTTTTTGACGGTCCGCAGAGCGTTGTCTGGGATGAGGCCGAGAATCGTCTGCATGTACAAAAAGCGCTGATGGAGTATCTGATCCTTGGCAAAGTTGATCAGTGAAATGACAAGAGTAAGGGGTGAGGAGCGAATCCAGTTCCACTCCACACTCCTCACTCATCTCTCTTCGCTACTTACTGGAGTAAATCAATGAGCGATATCAAGAAGGCAGTTCTGGCGTATTCGGGTGGTCTGGATACGTCGGTGATTCTCAAGTGGCTTCAGGATACCTATCAGTGCGAAGTCGTGACCTTCACGGCTGATCTTGGTCAGGGAGATGAACTGGAAGCGGCGCGCCCGAAGGCCATCAAGTTCGGCATCAAGCCTGAGAACATCTACATCGAAGATCTGCGCGAAGAATTCGTGCGCGACTACGTCTTTCCGATGTTTCGCGCCAATACGGTTTATGAAGGTGAATATCTGCTCGGCACCTCGATTGCGCGTCCGCTGATCGCCAAGCGGATGATTGAAATCGTCAACCTGACAGGGTCGGATGCGGTTGCGCACGGTGCGACCGGCAAGGGCAACGACCAGGTGCGCTTTGAACTAGGCGCCTACGCGCTCAAGCCGAACATCAAGATAATTGCCCCTTGGCGCGAGTGGGACCTGCTCTCGCGCGAGAAATTGCTGGCCTACGCCGAGAAACACGGCATTCCGGTAGAAATGAAGCACAAGGAAGGCGGTTCGCCCTATTCGATGGATGCCAACCTGCTGCATATCAGCTACGAAGGGCGCCATCTGGAAGAGCCATCAGCCGAGGCTGAAGAATCGATGTGGCGCTGGACCGTGTCGCCTGAAGCCGCTCCCGATGCGGCCGAATACGTTGACCTGGAATTCGAGAAGGGTGATCTGGTCTCCATCAACGGCAAGCGCATGCCGGCCGATCAATTGCTCGCTCTGCTCAATCAGATGGGTGGCAAACATGGTGTAGGCCGTATTGATCTGGTCGAGAACCGCTACGTCGGCATGAAATCGCGTGGCTGCTACGAAACGCCGGGTGGAACGATCCTGCTGCGCGCGCACCGCGCCATCGAGTCGATCACACTGGACCGCGAGGTTGCCCACCTCAAGGATGATCTGATGCCGCGTTACGCCAGCATGATCTACAACGGCTACTGGTGGAGTCCGGAACGCCGTGTTTTGCAGACGCTCATCGATGCCACCCAGCAAACGGTCAACGGCTGGGTGCGGCTCAAGCTTTACAAGGGTAACGTCATCATCACCGCTCGTGATTCGAAGACCGATTCATTGTTTGATTCGACTATTGCGACCTTTGAGGACGATGCCGGCGCCTACGACCAGAAGGATGCCGGCGGCTTCATCAAACTCAACGCCCTGCGCATGCGCATCGCGGCCAATCTTGCCAACAGCAACAAGCGTTGAAATTGTTCATCCATGTTTGGACTGACTGAAGCGCAGGTTTCGGATTTCGGCATGACCTTCGGGATCGGTGCCTTCATGCTCTACATGCTTTTCATCATCGGCGAGTTGGCGTGGAAGGCGAAGGCCGGCAAGGTCGGCACCTTCGTCCTGTTTTTCGTACTCTCTTTCGGCATGCTTGGTTTTATCGCCAAGTCAGTCTTTCAAATATTTTGGGGAATGTGATCATGTCGCAATTTGATAACGTGAGTGTCGTCAAGCAGGCTAACGTCTACTTCGATGGCAAGTGCATCAGCCACAACGTATTCTTTGCTGACGGCACCAGGAAGACGGTGGGTGTGATCCTGCCCTCATCGCTGACTTTCAATACAGGAGCGCCTGAAGTCATGGAAGGCGTCGGTGGTTCCTGCCGGGTTTGCCTGAAGGGTGAAAGTGACTGGAAAACCTACGCTGCCGGGCAGTCTTTTAATGTGCCCGGCGAATCGTCGTTCGAAATCGCTTGCGACGAACCCTATCATTACGTTTGTCATTTCGCTTAAGCGGAGGTTCTGATGCCATCTTTCGATTTTTCTTCTGAAGTGGACATGGTGGCACTGAAGAATGCCATCGATTCGGCCGGAAAAAAAATCATCGGGCGCCACGACTTCAAGGGTACGAGTGCCAAGGTCGAGTTGAACGAAAAGGATAAGCTCATTACCCTTTATGCCGACTCGGACTTTCAGCTCAACCAGATCAAGGATATTCTTTTCCCGGAGATGGAAAAGAAAGAGCCGGACTGCACCAAGCGCCTGGATCATCAGGGTGTACAGAAAGTCTCGGGCGACAAGGTCAAGCAGGATTTGAAAATCAAGATCGGCATCGAGAGCGAACTGTCCAAAAAAATCGTCAAGTTGCTCAAGGACTCGAAGCTCAAGGTGCAGGCGGCCATTCAGGGCGACGCCGTGCGGGTGACCGGTGCCAAGCGCGATGTGCTGCAGGAAGCCATTTCCCTGGTCAAGAAGGCGATTACCGACTTTCCGATCAAGTACGGCAACTTTCGCGATTGAGATCTTTGTTGAACCGGGGGTATGTTCGCGGTGTCAATTGAAAGTCCTGCCAGTTAAACATGTCTCGCTTCTGGCCCGCTTCATGAAATATCTCCTGCAAGTGCATGGCATTTGTTTCTGCCGACGTACGGCGCTGTTTGCCAATTGAGTTCTGATGCCCATGTCGTCAAAGACTGCTGAAAATCAAGAAGAAAAAGTGCGCATCAATCCTGGAGTACTTTCCTGGGTGGAAGAATTACGCCAGGTTTCGATGGCGGTCAGCAAGAAGACCAGCAAGGCATCCGCCAGCCGAACCCAGTTGTTCTATATCCTGCAATGGACAGCGGACGCTTGTGGCTTCGGGGTGACCGTTCACAAGGGCCGTGACCCCGAGAGTGCCGAGGAGTGGTGGACCATTGATCGGGCGCTGATCAAACAGCCACTTTTCGTAGCCGAGGAGGATCTAGGCATTCTTCGTTTGCTGTGGGCGGAGCGGGCCCATGACTCCGGTTTGCGGGCCTTTGGTCTGGGCCCGCAGCACGGCGGAGATATTCTGCAGCGGATGGCACGCACGGGTCGTCTCTATCCGGAAAATGATTTCTCCCCGCTATTGCTGGGCGAGGCGCGTCCGGCGATCGTGAGTTGGCAGTTTGATGCCAATGGGCGGCAAAGGCCTTGTTTCAAGCCGACGCTGGCAGCCAGTCTGGTTATCCCGCTGCAACCTCCCTGGTATGTCGATCTGGATGAAGGTGTCATCGGCACTCTTGAAGTCCTTGGCAACCCGGCAGTCATTGCGCGACTGTTTTCGCTGCCACCGCTTTCGGCGAAGGAGGCAGCACTGGTTACCGAAACGCTGACTGAACTGGCGCCCGAATTGCAGATTTCCGCTGAAAACGCCAGTGCCTGCCTGCGCCGCATAGAAGCCAGTCCGGTTCCTGTATTGCGCCTGCAGACCCTGGATACGCACGGTAACAGGAATTGGCGCGGTTATTCCTCTAGCTATAATGCGGGTTCTTTCGACGTGGTTCTGCCGGTGTTTCGCTATCAGGACGCCGAGATCAAGCCGGACGACATTCGCGAGTTTTCAACATTGCCTGATGGTGAAACCGTTCGTATCCTGCGTCAGAACGAGCGGGAAAACGCCTTGATGGACAGCCTGGCTAAAACGGGGCTGCAGAAAATACCGGGCTATGCTCTCCATACCTTCGGCAGTCCACCCGATAGTGCGTATGGTCTGGCCAATGAATCAAGCTGGTCTCTCTTCATGCAGGAAGCGCTACCTGCATTGCGCAATGCAGGTTGGCAGATCGAGTTTGAAGACGACTTTCGTCATCACACGCTGCAGGTAGAGTCTTGGGAAGCCGAGCTTCTCGAATCGGAAAACGGCTGGTTTGACCTCGACATGGGCATTATCGTAGAAGGCGAGCGATTGCCGCTGGCGCCGCTTCTGGCGTCCCTGTTTCGGCGTGACCCACGCTGGCTGGACACGGCGCTGCTGGAGCGGATTGCTGATGACGAGATGATCGAGCTTAAAACGCCGGCCAACCAGCGTATCCGCGCACCAGCCGGGCGTTTGAAGCCACTCGCTGCGACCTTGATTGATCTCTTCGACGGTTTTTCTGGTGGAAATACCATTCGCTTGTCACGTTTTGATGCCCCGCGTCTGGCTGAACTCAGCGACACCAGCCGCTGGCAGTTTCGCGGGCAGCGGGACTTGCTGGCGCTTGCCGACCAGTTGTCGGCGGCGCAGGGAATCAGTCACATTGACGCACCTGCCGGTCTGGGGCTGGAACTGCGTTCCTACCAGAAGGAGGGGCTGGCCTGGCTGCAGTTTCTTCGCGAGCAAAATCTGTCCGGCATTCTGGCCGACGACATGGGGCTGGGCAAAACAGCCCAGGCGCTGGCCCACTTGCTTCTGGAAAAGGAAGCCGGGCGGCTGGATCGCCCGGCACTGATCGTTTTGCCTACTTCACTTATTTTCAACTGGAAGAATGAGGCAGCGCGCTTTGCGCCCAGCCTGTCGATCCTTTCGCTGCACGGTGCCGAACGAAAAAGCCGGTTTGTTGAAATCTCGCAGCACGATGTGGTGCTGACTACCTATCCTCTTCTCTGGCGTGATGCCCACGAGTTGACCCGGCACCGCTATCACCTGCTTATTCTCGACGAGGCACAAACCGTTAAAAATGCCCGCAGCAAGGGGGCCGAAGCCGTGCGCAAGATCGATGCGCGGCACCGGTTGTGCCTGACCGGCACGCCGCTGGAGAACCATCTCGGCGAGTTGTGGAGCCAGTTTGATTTTCTTTTGCCCGGCTTGCTTGGCGACAGCAATACCTTTACCAAATACTGGCGCACGCCAATCGAGAAACAGGGCGATGCGCCCCGCCGCAATTTGCTTGCCCGGCGGATACGACCTTTCATCCTGCGCCGCAAGAAAGAAGAAGTGGCACGTGAGTTGCCGCCAAAAACAATCATCCTGCGCAAGGTCGAACTTGCCGGTAGCCAGCGCGACCTCTACGAAACCGTCCGCGCGGCCATGGATATCATGGTGCGAGAAGAGGTTGCCAGCAAGGGCTTCGGCCGCAGCCAGATCGTCATCCTCGATGCGCTGCTCAAACTGCGGCAGATCTGCTGTGATCCTCGCCTGGTCAAGACCGTTTCAGCGCAACGGGTCAAGGAGCGCGCCAAGCTGGAACTGTTGATGACCATGCTGCCCGAGCAGGTTGAAGAGGGTCGGCGCATTCTGCTTTTCTCGCAATTTACCAGCATGCTTTCACTGATTGAGACCGAACTGAAACATGCCGGTCTTGACTACGTAATTCTGACCGGCGATACCACTGACCGCGAAACGCCGGTGCGTCGATTCCAGGCTGGTGAGGTTCCGATTTTCCTGATCAGCCTCAAAGCCGGAGGCGTTGGCCTCAATCTCACGGCGGCCGACACCGTGATTCACTATGATCCGTGGTGGAATCCGGCGGTGGAAAATCAGGCGACTGATCGCGCCCATCGTCTCGGCCAGGACAAGCCGGTTTTTGTCTACAAACTCATCATCGCTGGCAGTATTGAGGAAAAAATTCTCGTCCTGCAGGAACGCAAGGCAGACCTTGCGGCCGGTATTCTCTCCGAGGATCGCACTATCAACCTGAAGTTTGGCGAAGACGACATAGCCGCTCTTTTTGCCCCGCTCCCCGTTTGACGCAAAGTCGGTGCAGGGCGGGGTGTATTCAAGTGCTGGTGCACCTTGCCTTTTCCCTTCGCAATAGAATTTTCTTGCGGTTTGACGATGTTTTGCCTACCTGTATGGGTTGATTCCGGTGTCAGCACTTTTCATTGCGCTTTATAGCGAAATCCATTGTCCAATAATAAATTTTGGAACCTATAAGGATGTTGGAAGTCTGATTATTTGAACAATATCAATGATAAGTATTCTGGTTTCCTTTCTGGTTTATCTGTGGTCAAGATCAGTCGTAGTGCGGTGAGAACAGAAAATTGTATCTATAAGACATAAAATAAGGCTTTCGAACAGGCGCTTCATCAGTACGAATGCCATGAAATACAAGGGGTTTTCAGCGAGTTTCATAGCTATAGTTGTTTGACCGGAATGACCAGGTCAGGGATAATTCAAAACTTTATGCCTCATCCGCTGTTCGGATTGCCACACAGGTGTTTCTCATGTCTGGAGGTTTTGGCAGACTGCTTGTGATTTGACTAGATAGGATCAGAGTAATGACCAAGAATCACGCCTCACTCGCCATAGACCCCTATTACGACGGCGTCCCCGTTTACATGACCGATGTGTATGACTGGGCTTATGTAAATCCCAAGTGGGTTCATGCGCTTGATCGCATCTGGGTGGTGCGGGTGTTGCTGTTCCTGAACGACCAGCGTCTGATGCGTGCCTACCTGAACGAGATCAAGGAAGGTATGCGCGTCTGGCAACTGGCCCACGTATATGGCGATCTGGTAACCCGCGCGGCGCAGAAGGTAGGGCCCAAAGGCGTTTTTCATCTGACAGACGTTACTCCGATTCAGGTCGAGCATGGCCTTCGCAAGCTGGATGGCATGGAATGGACCAAAGTCATTCGTAGTGATGCCGCAGCTTTCATTGGTGAAGAGTTTGTCGATTACGACCTGATCTGCAGCTTTTTCCTGTTGCACGAAGTCCCTGAAGAGAAAAAATACGAAATCGTCAACAAAATGCTGGAAAAATTGCCCAAGGGCAGCAAGGCGGTGTTTGTCGATTACCATAACCCGGCAAAGTGGCAGCCGATTCGTTACGTCCTGAAACTCGTCAATCACTATCTGGAACCGTTTGCCGAGGCACTCTGGAAGAACGAAATAAGCGCTTACGCCAGCCAGTCCGACCGCTTTTCCTGGAGCAAGAAAACGTTCTTCGGCGGTGTTTATCAGTGCGTTGTGGTTGAGCACAAACCCTGAATGCGGTCTCGCCCGATTGAGGGCGTACCGGTGTTGCGAAATCCTGAAAACGCGTGGCCTTGTGTGCCGCGCTTTTTTTATGGCTCTCGACCTTCGCCCGCTTCCTCGTAGGTTTTCCCATCACGAATGTGGTAAATGCGCTTGAAGGTGGGGATGATCTTTTCGTCGTGCGTCACAACAATGATCGCGGTTTTGTACTGCACGGCCATGCGGTTGAGGATGCGCATCACCCCCAGAGCCCGTTCGCTGTCGAGCGGCGCTGTCGGTTCGTCGGCGAGAATTACCGGCGGCTGATTGGCCAGAGCGCGGGCGATCGAAACGCGTTGCTGTTCGCCGCCGGAAAGCTTTGATGGTTGAGCCTTGGCGCGGTGCTGGACATCGAGTTCGGTGAGCAGATCAAGCGCCCTGCTTCTCGCCTTGTCGTTCGAGAGCCCCGCCAGCATCGGAAGCAGGGCGACATTGTCGGTGACGTCGAGAAACGGGATCAGGTAGGGCGCCTGGAAGATAAAACCGATGCTGTCGCGGCGCAAGGCGCGCAGGTCGTTGGTCTTCCAGCCATTATCGAAAATAGGCTGATCGCCCAGCCACATTTTCCCCGCCGTCGGCGTGATGATGGCGCCGAGGCACTTGAGCAAGGTGCTCTTGCCAGAGCCGCTGGGGCCAACCAGGCCGACCACTTCGCCAGGGGCGACGATCATGTTGACCTCGCGCAGCGCTTCGACGGCCATGTCGCCTTCGCCATAACGTTTGCGCAACCCTTCGATGCGAATGCCGAGTCCGGTACTGCTTGTTCTGCTGTTCATTCCTCAGCCTCCAATGGCGTCAGCGGGATCGGCTTTCAAGGCGACGCGGATGGCCAGAGTGCTGGCGATGGCGCAAATCAGCATGACCAGCACGAAGCCGCGCACGGCATCGCCGGGTTCGAGCAAAACGTATTTCGGGAAGATGGGCGCCCAAGCCGTGGCCACTGTTTTACCGACCATGAAGCCGATCAGGCCCAGTCCAAGCGCTTGTTGCAGGATCATCCCGGCGATCGTGCGGTCGCGGGTGCCGATCAACTTGAGCACGGCTATTTCGCGAATTTTGCTGATCGTCATGGTGTAGATAATGAAGGCTACGATAGCGGCGCTGACGATGGACAGGATGACCAGAAACATGCCTATCTGCCGGGCCGAGGTAGTGATCAGCTTGGCCACCAGAATCTCGCTCATTTCGGCCTGCGTGAAGGCCTGCAAGTGTTTCCAGCGCTCAATGTTGCGCGCCACAGCGGTTGCTGAATAGGCATCCGAAACCCTTACCAGCACGGCATTGACGTTGTGGTTGATGGTTTGTGAAGACTGTATCGCTTCGAGCAGTCCGGGCGTGCCGGGGCGGTTCAAAGTCGGATTGGCGGCCGTGCGCGAACGTTCGTTGCGGATGGCGTCATTGTCCTTGAGGAATTGAGCCTCCTGCCCGTCTTTCAGCGGGATGAAGATCATCGGATCGCCGCCCGAGGAGACCATGCGCCTGGTGACGCCAACGACTGTGTAGTCATGGCGGCGAATGCGGATGCGGTCACCGACGACAAAGCCGGTCTTGATGTCGACAATGGCCTCATAGTGGCTACGCATGATCTGTCGTCCAGCAACGAGATAGGGCGGTTCACCTGGTTGTCCGGGTTCGAAGCCAACGACCATGGTGCGCACTTCGTCGGCATTTTCGGCACCGCTCTTGCTCACCTGCATGGTGAGATAAGTGACATTCGCGGCGCGTTGCACACCCGGCATGCCGAGAAGGTCGCGATAAATGTCGTCGCGGATGCTTGAGGGTTCGGCATAGGGGCCGAGCGTGTCCTTTTGCACCACCCACAGATCGGCGCCGCTGTTTGTGAGCAGTGCCTGCGCATCATCGACCATCCCGCGGTAGATGCCGGCCATGCTCAGCGTGACACCAATCAGCAGCCCCAGGCCAACGCCGGTCAGGACAAACTTTGGCCAGGAGTGGAGGATGTCGCGTCCAGCCAGACTGATCATTTTCCCGATCCAGTCAACGCGGTAACGACCTTGATACGGCTGTCGGACTTCAACTCCTTCTCGCTATGGACGACTATGCTGTCTCCCACGGATAAAGCTTCGTTGACCTGAATCTTGCCGTCGCTGCTGCTTGCGGACAACTTTACCGGGGTAAATTGCAGTGCGCCATCGACCAGTTTCCATACGCCAGCTATGTCACCCTGATAACGCAAGGCGGCACTGGGGATGACCCGTGCTTTTTTGATGGCAGGGAGTTGCAAGGTGACCTCGGCCATTTCTCCGATCGCCAGCGTGTCTGGAATCCGCTCAAAGCTCACCTGGGCGAGGCGCTCCTCGGTGATGCTGTCGGCGATCAGTTCAACGCGAGCGACCTTGCCGGAGATCTCGATACCAGGTTGCGAGCGCAGGGTGATCTTGGCCGACAGGCCCGGTTGCAGGCCGCTGGATCGGCTTTGATCCAGCCTGAGCTTGATCCACAGGCTGCCGGGGTCGATCATGCGCACGGCGCTTTGGCCGGCCACGAGGGTCGAGCCGGGTTCGGCGTCGCGTGCGGTGATGATGCCGTCGACCGGTGCGACAAGGCGGATCTTTGCCCGCTGTTGAAGCAGACCAGCGTGTTCGGATCTCAGTCGGGCCTGATCCTGGCGGGCGCCGGAAAGAGTGGCTTCGGCGGCGTTGAGTTGGGCAATGGCCGACTGTTCTTCCTGAAGTTTGCCGTCGACAACACTGCGCGTGACGAAAGCCTTTTCACCCAGTTCGACGTAACGCCTGGCGTTGGCGCCAGAAAGCTCGCGGCGAACCTGGGCATCGCGTCGTTGCGCCGCGGCGGCGGCGATTGCGCTGCTTGCCCGGGCCAGTGCGGCGCCGCCGGCTGCCGCGCGCTGATCAAGGTCAATAGGGTCCATTTCGGCCAGTAATTGCCCGGCCTTGACCAACTCCCCCACATCTACCGCTACGCTTTGCACCCGGCCAGCGGCGGTAGGACCAATCTGGTAGCTGCGACGCGCTTCGACAGTGCCGATTCCGAACAGCGTGGGCGCCAGATCGGCTTCGATAACCTCGGCGACAGTCACCTTTATCGGAGCCAGCGGGCCGCTACGTGCAACGACAAACCCGAAACCTGAAAGCACGACAATAGCGACGATGATCAGCCAGAATCTTTGCGAAAAATAGTGCAGCTTGAAAGGCGTATTCATGCCGATTCCTTGAGGCTGTGCAGAAAGAGGGGAAAGATCTGTTCGGCCGTCTGCTGCATGGAGTTCACGCTGCCGGAAAGCATCGATTGCATGACCAGTCCCTGGAAAGATCCGATAAAGAGGGTGGTGGCAGCGCCGGCATCGACATTTCGATCAATCTCGCCGCATGCAGCAGCCGCTTCAATCAGGCTGATCACGAGTTGGCGATAGCGCTGGAGCATTTTCCGTACGGCTACCTTGATGGCCGAATCGGTGGGCTGCTGCAATTCATTGAAAATCAGGCGTGGCACTCCGGGTCTGGCAACAACGAAATCGACGTGGCAGAAGAACACCCGTTGCAGGCTGTCGACCGGGCTTGGCGCTTGGCTTGCCGCCGCTTCCAGCGCGTTGAGCAGGTTTTCCTCAACCCAGGCAATGACTGCCAGCCAGATCGCCTCCTTGCTCGGGAAGTGGCGAAAGAGTGCGCCCTGCGTGACGCCAACCAGGTTGGCGATCTCCTGTGTGGTGATCTGTCCTGGGCTATGTTCCGCGGCGAGGGCCAGCACCGTCTCGATGATTTGCGTTTTTCTTGCCTCAGAACTGAGGCGGATTGCGGTCACTTTGAGTGGTTTGGCTGGATTCATTCCGATATAAGTAAGTAATTAGTTGCTTACTATCATAGCGTGGAAAAGGAGAAAATCAATAGAGGCTTACCCGTGGGGGCAGGGCAATAAAATGAACGCAGCCAAATATGGGAGTTTACATACCAGAGGCGAAGGGCTGCGAGCCGCATAAACAGGCGATCCTGGCGATGCATGCCGTTGGAGCCCCGTAAACATTGACTCCCACGGATGGTCATCTCAAGACGTCCATTCTGCCTGCCTCGCAGCTCGGTTAAGAAAAATTTGTTCATGCAGAATTTCTTAAGATTGGTGTCGTGGCTGCAATACCTGAAAGCAAGTCATTCAGAGGCGCTGTAATTCAACCCTCTGATCCATGCCGAGTACAACTGGTCGGCCAGGCGACGCATGGTCGGGAGGCGGGTTGGCGTCTCCGCCAGCATTTGTTCCGGTGTCTGTAGCGTTGCTGGCAACGGATCGAGTCCCTCCACCTCGGCGGCCCAGGATTTGCACCACTCGCTGATCATTTCAACATCCATTTCGACATGGCACTGCAGCGCCAGATGCGGGCCACGGGTAAATGCCTGGTTGGGGCAGAACTCATTGGTGAAAATACGTTGCGCACCGGGCGGAAGGCTGAAAGTTTCCCCATGCCACTGGAACACCGTCGCCATGCCTGTTTCCTCACGCCAATCGCCAAGCCATTGACGCGCGCTTTCGTTGTTATCTGCGCTGACACTTCCCCAGCCGATTTCCTTGACCGGGCTGCGCGTGATGCTGCCGCCGAGTGCCTTGCTGATTAACTGCCCGCCCAGGCAATGTCCGATGACCGGGATGTTCCCGGCGTCGGCAGCGCGAATCAGCGCGCATACCTTATCGATCCACGGCAACGGGTCGTTGACGCTCATCGGTCCGCCCATCAGGCAGATACCGGAGAATTCGTTTGCCTGTGCGGGAACGGTTTCACCCCGGTCGATAGCAATCAGTTTCCATGGAATCGAGCGACGATCGAGGAATGTGGCAAAATAGCCTGCTCCCTCGGTTTCGGTGTGACGGAAAATTGCGATGGGTTTCATGATTGGACGATTGATGGCTAGAGGCGATGTTTCATGGTGTGCGGTGAATTTTACGCGCGCGACCTTACTCTGCCTATTGCTGGCCGCCCCCTTGCTCCATGGCGCAGACGTCGGTCTGGCCGGCTTGTTTCCGGGCAAGGCCTTGCTGACCATCAATGGTGGAGCACCTCGCATCGTAGCGCTGGGTGTCAAGACTGACGAAGGGGTGAAAGTGCTTTCCATCGAGGGAGAAACTGCCACTCTCGAAGTTGATGGCAAGAAGCGGGTGCTGCGTGTCGGCCAGAACGTTGCCTCGCAGTCGTCAGGTAGCGGTCCGGCAACGGTCGTGCTGACGGCAGACTCGGGCGGGCA
Source organism: Propionivibrio sp. (assembly GCF_049316945.1). Taxonomy (GTDB): domain Bacteria; phylum Pseudomonadota; class Gammaproteobacteria; order Burkholderiales; family Rhodocyclaceae; genus Propionivibrio. The sequence continues at coordinate 112,285 of NZ_JBMOJE010000001.1, forward strand.
TTTTTTGGCGACCGGGAGCATTAACGGGAAGACCGTTCGTTTTATAGTTGATACTGGCGCCTCCCTGATTTCCCTCGGTGCCAGCGATGCACGCCGACTTGGCATCGACTCCAGCAAAGGGCAGCCTGGAATCGCCAATACCGCCAATGGTCAGACGATGGTGTTGCGTGTCAAGCTCGATACCGTGCGCGTCGGTGAAATTGTCATGAATAATGTCGACGCCATAGTGCATCAAAACGATCTGCCAATTGCATTGCTTGGCATGAGTTTTTTGAACCGTATGGAAATGCAGCGTGATGGAGATACCATGACGCTGAAGAAACGCTACTAGGAGAATTACATGCCCCATCGCGACCAGGAAATCATCATGTTGCGCCGCGAACTTGAATTGTTGATGGGCGAGCGGCAGACCCTGCTGCAGGTTGTGGGTGCGACCGCTGCCCTGATCGCCAGTCTGGACAGCAAGCGTCTGCCAGTCGGATCCGTAGAATCTGCCGATCTGGTGGCCACGACGATCAATGCGCTGCCTGAAGAAACATTGCAGGACGCTCTGAATGCCGTACGTGCCGAAATCGAGGATGAGGAAGCTGTCGACTGAAACGGGTACCTTTGCCCAGACGCCAAGCCGCTTGAATCCGGAAGTCATTGATCTTGATCGGCTGCGCTCGGTGCTGCTGCCGGTCCCGTCGCGAACCGAATTTGTTCTGGAGGATGGTGTCGGTGACGAGGAACTGACACCGGCTTCAGTGCTCTTTCCCATCGTCTTGCGCGAAAGCGGGCCTTCGGTGCTGCTAACCCAGCGTACAGCGCACCTGAAGGATCATCCGGGGCAGATCAGCTTTCCCGGCGGCCGTGTCGAACCCGAAGATTATTCGCCGGCGCACACCGCATTGCGTGAAGCCGAGGAAGAAATCGGCCTGTCGTCGGTGCATGTCGAGATCGTCGGATATCTTCCCGAATACCGCACTGGAACGGGTTTTCGCGTTACCCCCGTGGTGGCGATACTGACGCCGCCATTTGATTTGCGTCCGGATCCCTTTGAGGTTGCGGAAATTTTCGAGGTGCCGTTCGCATTCCTGATGGATTCAGCCAACCATCAACGGCATTCAATGCACTATCGCGGAAAGTTGCGGCACTATTTCGCGATGCCCTACGGAGAGTATTTCATCTGGGGCGCAACCGCCGGAATTATAGTAACCCTTTCCCGGGCGCTGGCCGAATGAGCCAGGTTATTACCCTTGAAACTCCTTGCTGGATCGAGTCTCCATGCATTTCAGGGTGAATTTGTTCTACCGCTAACCCATTGATATACCGTCATTCCGGGCTTGACCCGGAATCTGACCGAAGGAAATGCAGAGCCAGTTCGTTTATCAAACAGGTCTTTTAACATCTTGATCAGATGGACGAATCTGGATACCGGGCTCTGCATTTCCTTCGGTCACCTTCGCCGGTATGACGACGGATGGTTAGAACAAATTTACCCATGCCATGCATTTGACCTGTTCTGCAAATGCTTATGAATTATGTTATCTTGAGCTTTTAAGATACTAGGCGGGCGCGGAAGATTTTGCGTCGTGCCATCAAATTTTTACTATGGGTCTTTTTTCTCTGATCGCCGTTCTGCTGATAGAACAGTTCCGGCCATTGCCCTACGACTGGGCTGTTCACGAACCGCTTTCACGGTTCGCCCGGTTTCTTGAAGGTCACTTTAACGCAGGTGAGCGCGTTCACGGCTTGATCGCCTGGCTGATCGGCGTCGGTGGACTTGTTCTGGTTGCCGGTGGTGTTCATTTGGCCCTCAGCAAACTCAACCCGCTACTGGCCTGGCTGTGGAACGTCCTGATGCTTTATCTGACCATGGGTTTCCGGCAGTTCAGCCACTATTACACCGATATTCAACTCGCCCTGCGCATGGACGATTTGCCGCACGCGCGCAAGTTGCTGGCTGAATGGCGGAAGCGTCCTGCCGATGATCTTTCATCATCGGATATCGCCCGGCTGGCGATTGAGGAAGCGCTCAGCGCATCACATCGTCATGTGTTCGGCGTGCTCGTGTGTTTCTTGCTGTTGCCGGGGCCGTGCGGTGCAGTTCTTTATCGCGCAGCAGCAATTTTTGCTGACGCCTGGGGACGGCGCAGCGACGCCGATGCAGGGCATTTCGGAAAATTCTCACAACAAGCTTTTGCTGTTATAGACTGGCTACCCTTGCGGGTTACCGCCGCCGGATTCGCCATTGTCGGTGATTTTGAAGATGCGATTTATTGCTGGCGTACGCAGGCGGACAAATGGCCGGATAGCCAACTGGGTAGTGGCATCGGCATTGTTCTGGCAAGCGGTGCCGGTGCGCTGGGTGTGCGTCTGGGCATGCCGGTGGTCGAGGCCGGCGAAATTGCCGATCGTGCCGAGATGGGCACCGGTGACGAAGCCGATGTGGATTTCATGCAGAGTGCTGTCGGCCTGGTCTGGCGGGCTTTGGTGCTCTGGTTGTTGCTGTTGCTGTTGTTGGGTTTGGCCAGTCTGGTGGGAGCGTAATCAAAAAATACAAATAGAATCATTAATTCATTAATTAACTGGAGGAGTTTTCACATGAGCAGAGATATTGTTGTTTTAAGCGCAGCCCGTTCGGCGATCGGTACCTTTGGCGGTTCACTTGCCTTCATCGAGCCATGCGAGTTGGCCGGTATCGTCATGAAAGAGTCGATTGCCCGTTCCGGAGTCGATCCAAAGGAAATCAATTATGTGACCGTAGGTACCGTCATTCCGACCGATTCGCGCTTTGCCTACGTCTCGCGCGTTGCCTCCATTCAGGCCGGTTTGCCGATGGACTCCATCGCCATGCAGGTCAGCCGCCTCTGCTCATCAGGTCTGCAGGCAATCGTCAGTTCGGCACAGAACATCATGCTTGGTGACAGCGACTACGGCATCGGTGGTGGTGTCGAAGTCATGTCGCGCGGCACCTATATGCTGCCGGCCATGCGTTCGGGTGCTCGCATGGGTGATGCCTCGGCCGTCGATTCGATGGTTGCCACGTTGAACGATCCGTTTGGTGTTGGCCACATGGGCATCACGGCAGAAAACCTCGCCGTCAAATGGAACATCAGCCGCGAAGAGCAGGACGCATTTGCACTTGAATCGCAACAGCGTGCTGGGCGAGCGATTGCCGAGGGCCGCTTCAAGTCGCAGATCGTCCCGATCGTTCAGAAGACGCGCAAAGGCGATGTCGTTTTCGACACCGACGAGCACGTCAAAGCCAACACAACGCTTGAGTCGCTGGCAAAAATGAAGCCGGCATTCAAAAAAGATGGCACGGTTACCGCCGGCAATGCTTCAGGCATCAATGATGGCGCCGCCTTCTTTGTGCTGGCAGCAGCCGACGTTGCAGCGCGTGCCGGCCAGAAACCGATTGCCCGCATCGTTTCATACGCCATCGCCGGCGTGCCGAACGAGATCATGGGCGAAGGCCCGATCCCGGCGACCAAGCTGGCCCTCAAGAAGGCCGGTTTGACGCTGGACAAGATGGACGTGATCGAAGCCAACGAAGCCTTTGCCGCTCAGGCGATTGCTGTGAACAAAGGGCTGGAACTTGATCCGGTCAAGACCAACGTTAACGGCGGCGCCATTGCCTTGGGTCACCCGGTTGGTTGCTCTGGCGCTTTCATCGCCACCAAGGCCTTGTACGAACTTCAGCGCGTCAGCGGCAAGTACGCGCTGGTCACCATGTGCATCGGTGGCGGGCAAGGTATCGCCGTGATTTTCGAACGTCTCTGATCTAAGGTAACGCGCAGAAAAAAAACCGACGGCTTGTCCGTCGGTTTTTTTTGGTTTGCGCATTCCCTGGTTGGGCTTGAGAGGCTGTGAATTAATTGGCACAAGCATCCAAGACCGTCATTCCGGCGAAGGCCGGAATCCAGTGCGCACCTCTGATATTCATGAAAACAATCAGATAGACGAACTGGACCCCGGCCTTCGCCGGGGTGACGAGCGAGGAGATTCGGCTGAAATGAATTTTTCACAACCTCTGAGGATGGTTTTTCAATACAGCAGAAAAGCCTTCCGCTCGGCTTCCCAGGCGGTTTCGTCAGGCTGAGTCAATGCATCGAGGTCGGCCGGCGTGGCTTGTGGATCATCGACCCATTCGCGCAATAGCGGGCTGCCGTTGATCAGGTCGATGGCCGGCCGGTCCTGCTCGTATTCGTAGGCAAAATCACGCCACAGGGCGTAATCCGGCTGCAGGCGGCGCAGTGCCTTGAAGGCCAGGCTTTGCACGCGCCACGGGCGGAAGGCGTGGTGCCGGTAGCTTTCATCTTCAACGTGAATCTGCACGCCGTTGCACAGCTTGCCGGCGTGCTTGTGGAAGGTCGGCTCGAACCAGCAGTCACGCAGGCGGCAGCCAGCCAGCCACTCGGGAGCCAGCGCCTGCATTTCGGCGATCAGGGTGCGAGCGTCAATATCCGGGGCGCCGAACAGTTCGAGCGGACGGGTCGTGCCGCGCCCTTCGGAGAGCGTCGTGCCTTCAAGCATGACGGTGCCGGCGTAACAGCGCGCCATCGAAACATTGGGCGCATTCGGGCTGGGATTGATCCAGATGCGCTCGCCGAGCGGCCAGCCGTAACCGGGCGCTGATTCGGGTGACCAGCCGTGCATGGTGACGACTTCGCAGTCCACATCGAGCTTCAGGGTGGCAATGAACCAGCGCGCCAGTTCGCCCATGGTCAGACCGTGGCGCATGGGCAGCGGCCCGGCGCCGACAAAGCTCTCCCAGCCGCTACGCAGCAACAGCCCTTCCATCGGGCGGCCGGCGGGGTTGGGGCGGTCGAGAATCCACACCGTCTTGCCGTGCTCGGCGGCGGCTTCAAGCAGATAGCGCAGGGTGGTGATGAAGGTGTAAATGCGGCAGCCAAGATCCTGCAGGTCGATCAGGAGTACGTCGAAGCTGGCCATCATCGCCGGCGTCGGGCGACGCACGGCGCCATACAGGCTGAATACCGGGATGCCGTGCAGCGGATCGAGGAAGTCTGGCGACTCGACCATATTGTCCTGCTTGTCGCCGCGCAGCCCGTGCTGCGGGCCGAAGGCGGCGCTCAGGCGCAGATCAGGCAGTGCGGCCAGCGCATCCAGGGCGTGCGTCAGATCGGTACTTGCCGAGGCCGGGTGGGCGAGCAGGGCGATGCGCTTGCCGAGCAGCGGCTTGCGCAATTCGGCCTCTTCCAGCAGACGGTCGAGTCCAAACTTGATGACATGCATCGTGGAGGCTTTCAAACAGAGTTGCGCGGGTCGGCCAGTTCAAGCGTAAAGGCGTCGCGGTGGTGAAAGTCGGGGTGTCGCGCAGGATGACGCAGCGCCCAGTAACTGTGGCTGCCATCGACGGTGTCGGCGGCTTCAACGACGGCCGAGAGGCCGATCTGTAGCGTGCCGGAGCGGGTTGGCAGTGCATCCCGGGGGATGATCGCCTCTAATTCCAGCCGGCCGGCGAACAAGCGGGAAGTGATGGTTGGCGCGGTGATCGGGGTGGCCGCCTGGTCAGGCTGACGATAGCCGGAAAAAGCGTAGGTGGCCCACTGTCCGGAGGGCGAGAAATTGAACTCGCGGTAGGCCGGGTCGCCGGCGACGCCGACGAAGGCTTCAAAACAGGTGTGCTCCCAGAGGGCGTCGGTTACCGTGAAAGTCGCGCCAGCGACTCTCGAACTTCCCCTCGCCCTCTGGGAGAGGGGTCGGGGGTGAGGGGGACGGGCAGGGCTTTCATTACTTGGGGTGCCTATCAAAGCCATGACCGTTCGATCCGCTGCCTGCGTTGTCGGGATCAGCAGGCGGACCATATCGGCCCACAGCCGGAAGGCGACGGCGAGACAGCCATCCGGCCGGATCGATGCGCACGCCTCGATCGTACGCACCACCGGGGCCGGTGTTGCCGGATGGCAGAGCAGGGTTAGCGGGTAATCGAAGGAATTTTCATCAGCTTGCATGCGCGGAATTTTAGCCGTTCTTTGCTGAGAGGTTGTGAAAAAATGCCTGAACACCCACCGCAGAGCCGCAGAGGTTTCGCAGAGAAAACCTTTAAAAACAATGGGGGTTACTCTGCGTTTTCTCTGCGTCTTTGCGCCTCTGCGGTGGGTTCTTGATAATTTCACAAGCTCTGAGGTCAGAAAGAAAAACGGTCAACTGCAATACGAGGCGAGAAATCATCAGGAATTTATTGGAATCATGAAAATTACCTAGTATCCGGTATTCGAAATACAGACGCACACGTATATCGTCATCAACTGGCAAGCGATAGATTAGGCATGAGAGTTTTTTACTCCTGCGATCTGATAACGAGCGACTTTTTCATGGCCAAAGGCAGCCGTCAGAATATCTTTGCGGACGCGAAACATTGTACGGGTCATGGAGTCGAACCGTTGAGGTGAAGTAAAGGCTTGCCCCCGCCCCGGGCTTCAGGGGCAGACCGGAGTGGGCGATGATTGGCATTGATGCGTCATTAGGAAGTGGTGGAGGGGTGGTGCTTCGCGGAGCGCTGGCATTGGCTGTGCTCACCGGGCGGGCGGTGCGTCTGACGCGTATTCGCGCCAGACGCACCAGTCCTGGTCTGAAGCCGCAGCATCTGCGAATCATCGAATTGCTGGCGCGTCTGAGCAATGCCTATGTCGATGGAGCAGTAATCGGTTCGCAGACACTGGTGTTCGAACCACGGCGCGAGTTGGGTTTGGATTCGCGCCTGGATTCGGATATCGACATCGACACCCCCGGCTCGCTGACGCTTCTGCTGCAGACACTCTTGCTGCCCCTCAGCTTTGCGGGACGGGTTTCGCACTTGCGTCTGGTCGGCGTCACCCACGCCCCACGCAGCCCGGCCTATGAAAATCTGGCATTGAACTGGCTGCCGCAACTTGAGCATGCCGGATACCGTGCCGAAGTCAGGCTGCAAGCCGCCGGCTTTGCCCCGAAGGGTGGCGGAATCGTTCACGCCACCATCCATCCGGCGACCTTGATCGAACCCTTGCACCTGCTGCAGCGAGGTGCGCTATTGCGTATCAGCGGGCAGTCTGTCGTTGCCTGTCTCGACCCGTCCGTTGCCGAACGGCAACGGCTTCATATCCTGTCGCGGCTACAAAGTCTGGGTGTTCCGATCAGTATTGTTTCCGGAACGATCCCCGCCGCCGTGCCGGGAACCTACATCGTGCTGCTGGCCGAGTTCGAGCATAGCCAGCAATGCTTTTTTGCCCTGGGCGAACTGGGCAAACCCCCGGAAACGGTTGCCGCCGAGGCGTCGGACGCCCTGATGGCCTGCCTGGATAGCGGAGGTGCCCTGGATGCGCATCAGGCCAGCCAGTTATTGCTGCCATTGAGCTTCGCCAATGGCGACTCGGCGCTATCCGCGTCCAGAATCAGCGAGCATATGCTCGTTACCGCAGAACTGATCAACCGCTTCCTGCCAGACGCGGTCAGCATCAACGGTCAGGTCGGCGAGCCGGGGCAGTTGATGGTCCGTGGCTGTGGCGTACCGCAGATGGCAAACCGGGGCATCGCCGCCGAGGCGCCAATCCGGGAGCAGCGCTGGGCGGGGCCTCCGTTGGCCAGGGCTTATCAACGCCCCGCAGTTTCGGTCTCTCCGCTTTAGTAGTCAGCTAACCTCGAACTGACGAAAAAGCATCTCTGGATTCCGGGCTTGATCCGGAATCCAGAGATGCACCACCGGCGCTGCACCCCAAGGGGCCATTTAAGCACGGGTTGGTGGAATGATAGTTACAATCACTTTTTGTTTTAACTCTCGAAAAATTGGATAACTGCATCATTCGTGCTGGTTTCACCGATTTTTTGCTGATTTTGATTTTCTCACAGGCTCTCAGTCTTTGCGAAACAACGCACCCGCGCAGTATATTTCATTATCATGGGCGCTGTATCATGGTTGCATGAAAGTTAGCTTGAAGCAAAGTGAAACACTGCCCGCGATGTGCGAAGCCGCGGCAAGCTTCACTCTGGCGGATATCGGCGCCACGGAACGAACCGTCGCGTGGATCAGGGAAGTTATGGCATTTCGAACAGCGGATTGATCTGCTGCAGATCGTCTTCCCCAAGCGAACCGACCGCCGCCTTCAGCTTGAGCTGGGACAGCAGCGTATCGAAACGTGCCTTGGCCAGATCGCGCTTGGTGACGTAAACCTGCTGCTCCGCATTGAGCACGTCGATATTGATGCGCACACCGACCTCGTAACCCAGCTTGTTCGATTCGAGCGCGCTGATGCTTGAAATCAGCGCTGCGTCGAGCGCCCGTACCTGGGCCAATCCATTTACCACGCCGAGGAAAGATTGGCGCGCGCCAAGTGCTGCCGAACGCCTGGCACTTTCAAGCGCTGACTCTGAAGCAGTTCGGTTGGCCACCGCCTCACGGGTCTTGGAATTGACGTAGCCCCCCTGGAAAATCGGGATCGTTACTTGCAATCCAATAATGCTGGATTTTGTTTCGAGAAGGTCTCCAGGCACGATCCCAAAACCTGCAATGTTCTTGCCATAGCTGCCAATAACCTCAACTGTCGGGTAGTGTCCGGCACGCGTGCGCTCAACCTCTTTGGCGGCAACCTCGGTTGCGGCTTGTTGCGCCTGTACGGTAAAACTGACGTTCTCAGCGGCATCGACCCACTTATCCATAATGGCAGGCTGTGGCGGGTTCAGCTGGGCCTGCGGCTTGAGACGATTGAGCTCTCCAGAGTCCTTTCCGACGATAACACGCAGAGTGTATTGCTTCACTTCCAGATCGCTTTCGGCAGCAATTTCTTGAGCAACCGCCAGATCAAAGCGCGACTGGGCTTCCTGAGAATCGGTAATGGTTACGGTACCAACCTCGAAGCTCTTTTTGGCTTGTTCGAGCTGTTGGGCTATCGCTTGCTTGTTGGAGCGTACCGCGTTGAGATTCTCCTTGGCATAAAGTACGTCAAAGTAGGCCTGTGCCACCCGCAGAATCAAATCCTGCGAGGCTTGCGCTAAAGTCGCCTCAGCCTGCACCACCTGTAACTTGCCCTGACCGTACTGTACGAATTTCTGCCAATTGAACAGCGGTTGCGTCAGATTGACGCTATAGCCGTTGCTGTTAAAGTTCTTATCGGGTTGGGAAATATTTTTCACGACATACTTGTTTTCAGTCCACCGCGTATTACCCGAGGCGTCTATAGTCGGCAGCAACCCGGATAAGCCCTGCGGCCCCTTTTCGCGCCCCGCCTCGGCATTGGCGCGAGCAGCAGCGTATTGCTGATCATTGTTCAGCGCATCACGGTAGACCTGCATGAGGTCTGCAGAAAACGCCGGAGAAGCCGATATCAGCGCCCCAAGCAGGAGTGACAGGCGACTTGCTGATTGCTTCAAACGCATGGGGCTGATCTCACTATAAAAACGATGACCTGCTAGAAAAATATAGGCCGCACCGCAGGCATTGACCAGCGGTGCGGCAAGGGTTTTCAAGCACTGAACGTGCTGAAAGCGTTCTAAATGGTGCGTGTTACCAACGGTGCCTTCATGCTTGGCGCCTCGCCGACGATGGCCACCAACCGGCCGCCGATCTTTATCTGGCGAATGTGTTGACGCCGCCGAAGGAAGACAAACTTTTCTCTCCCCGGGCCACGGCAGTGATCAGTTGAACCTGTTGGCTCAGGCAGCTTTCAAGGGCATAGTGATCAAGCACGGTTTGTCGAGCGGCACGGCGGATGACTGCCATTTTCTGGGGATTATACAGTGCATGATCGACGCCGTCAGCGATTTCTTCGGGCGAAAAAAAATCCACCAGAAGGCCATTTTTGCCATCCTTTATGACCTCTTCCACCGGTGCTGTGCGCGAGCCGATAACCAGACAACCGGCGGCCATGGCCTCCAGCATCGACCATGAAAGGACAAAGGGGTAAGTGAGGTAGATATGGGCGGCTGAAAGTTGCAGAACACGCAGGAAAACATCGTATTTCACGCGGCCGAGAAAATGAATACGCTGCAGATCCAGGTCGTCACCAAGCTCGGCCAGCATTTGCTGCCTATAAGTCTGACCATTCTCAAGGGCTTTGCCGTAACTGGTGCCGTCACCGCCAACCACCAGTATTTGCGCTTGCGGCCGCCGTTTCAGGATAAGCGCCGCAGCGCGCATGAACTGCGGAAAGCCGCGATAAGGTTCGAGATTGCGTGCGACATAGGTGATCACCTCATCGCCGGCCTTGAGATTCAAGCCATCTTTCAGGCGCCCCGAGACTTGAGGATTCGGCCTGACCAAGTCAGTGTCCACTCCATCATGGATGACCGACAGCTTGCGCTGGTACTCTGCCGGGTGCTGGCTTTGCTGCCATCGCGTCGGCGTCAGGCCCCAGTCGGCCATTTCCAGGTTGAGCAGATGCAAGCTGTTGCGGGTATTGATGCGACAAACGTCATCCAGCGACGGGGCTCGATCAAAGTCAACATCGCTGCCGAATGCGCGGTAATACCACTCGAAATAGCCCACCAAGGGAACGCCGGGCCAGACCGATTTGAGATACAGAGCCTCTCCCCAGCCAAGGTGGGCAACGATCACATCGGGCCGAAACCCTTTTCCGCGCAACTCGGTGGCGACTTTGGCGACCGCCTGTCCATTAAGGACTCCCTCTTCCGTCAGGCGCAGATAACGGTGCGTGGAAGCGGCTGGCTTTCGCGCCGGGGTGTATTCCAGCTTGCGTACGCCCGGCAGGTCTGGCTTTCCGGGGCGGGTGATGAAAACCACCTCGTTGCCTGGCAAGGCGGCGAGACGGGGGGCGAGGTGCTTGAACTGACCAGGGCAGTTCTGATGGACGAATAAGGTTTTCATGAAACATCCTTATTCCAGCATCCCGCGGTGCATCTGATCCCGGATCGGTTTTGTGATGTAGTCCAGCGCAGTGCGCTCGCCAGTGACGATGTGGACTTCAGCAGGCATTCCCGGCTGGAGAGTCAAATTCGAAATGTGTTTTGGATCAATTTCGATCTGGGCTATGTAGTACGGTGCGCCCCGGTTGGGGTCGATGAAACGGTCAGCAGACACCCGTGAGACTTTTCCAGGGAAAACCGGCGTCGTGCGCGAACTGAAGGCAGTGAAGCGAACCTCTGCCGGCAGCCCCTTGTGCACGACATCGATATCTTCCGGCCGAACGTGGGCCTCAACTGTCATCATGTCGTCCTTGGGAACGATATCAAGGATCGCCGCTCCCGGCTTGATCACGCCGCCGATGGTGTGCACCTCCAGGCCCATCACCGTACCCGACTGGCGAGCAACGATCTCGGTGCGGGCGAGAGAATCCGCTGCCGAGTCCAGTTGTTCCCGGATGCTGTCAAGCTTGGCGCGAACGTCCTGCAACTTGTCGTCAGCCTCCTTCTGAATCTGGTTTTTCAGATCCATGATACGCAGATCGGTTTCGCCGTTGAGCGCTCTTGTTTCGGCAATCTCGGCGCGTAGCCGGCCAGTTTCACCACTCAGGTCGGCTTCTGATCGCTTCAATGCGTAGTATCTGGTCTTGGTGTACATGCCAAGCTCCATCAGTTTCTCCGCGCCCTTGATCTCCTCCGAGATATAGTCGAGCTTGGTTCGCGTTGCCGCCACCTGCGTCATGCGCCCGTTAATCTTCTCCTGGTTCTGCTGCTTGCGCTGGCGCAACACGTCAACCTGACCGCGCGTTGCAGCACGGCGGCTGGCATAGCGCTGCACCTCGCCATCGAGCAAGCGGGCCACCTTCGGGTCGTCGCGCCGTTTCAGCAACGACTCCGGGAAGACAACTTCGGGCCGATCGTCACGTTCGGCCTCAAGGCGCGCAAACTCGGCGCTGAAAGAATCATGCGTGCCTTGCAGCACGGCATAGCGGGCGCGGGCGTTAATATCGTCAAGCCGCACCAGAACCTGCCCGGCTTCAACCTCCTGGTCTTCTTTAACCAGGATTTCCTTCACGATCCCGCCTTCCAGATGCTGAATCGTCTTGCGCTCGCTCGCCACTTTGACGACCCCTTGCGCCAGTGCCGCGCTTTTCATGGGTGCAAATGCTGCCCACAGACCCAAGCCGCCAAAACCAAGGACCAGGATAATGACACCCCAGATAACAAGGCGGCTCTGGCTTATATTCATCGCCCCCGTGAAGTCAGGACCACCCGTACTGGAGGGCTCAAATTGCGCCAGATTATTCATTGCGCTCATCAGTTCTCTCCTTGAACAACTTGAAGTTTTGGCTGCTGCTCAGCTTCAACTTCCTTGCGCGGCGCACCGGGCGAAAGCTTGCGCATGACCTGGGCACGCGGGCCAAAGAGCTCAACGGAACCGTTATTGAGCATCAGCAACTTGTCAGCCGCACGCAAGATGCTCGGGCGATGGGTGATGACCACCAGGGTGATACCCCGCTTCTTGGCCTCATCCATGGTTTGCAGCAGGGCTTCTTCACTGATCGAGTCCAGATTCGAATTGGGCTCGTCCAGCACCAGCAGGCGCGGGTTGCCATAAAGCGCGCGTGCCAGACCAAGATGCTGACGCTGCCCGGCTGACAGCAGCCCGCCGGCCTCGCCAATTTCGCTGTCGTAACCCTTTGGAAGTTGCAGAATGGCTTCATGCAGGCCCACCATCATGGCGGCTTGCAATACCGTCTGGCTATCATTGTTACCACCCAGGCGGGAGATGTTGTCGCGCACTGTGCCGGAGAAAAGCTGTACATCCTGGGGAAGATAGCCGACATGCGTGCCAAGATCATCCGAATGCCAGGAGGAAAGATCGACGCCATCGAGGCGGGCACTACCCATTTTTGGCGTGATGATGCCAACCAGCGCCTTGGCCAGCGTCGATTTGCCGGCCCCGCTCGGACCGACAACGCCGAGAAACTCGCCGGGTTCGAGGGTGAAGGAAACCCCTTTAAGAATCATCCGATCGCTTCCTGGCGCGGCTACAACCAGCCGATCCAGTTGCAAGCGTCCTGTTGGAACCGGCATGATCATGCGGTTACGGTAAGGCAGCAGGCGTTTCGGCTCGAGAGCATCCTTGATCTGGAGGTAGGAATCCCAGGCCCCGACCATGCTTTTCCAGGTGGTAATCAACGCCTCCAACGGTGACAGCGCTCGGCCCATGAGGATGGAAGCGGCCATAATGGCACCGACCATGACTTCGTTCTGCAGATAAAGGTAAGCGCCGACGGCATAAATGCCGACCTGCAGCATGATCCGTACAAATTTGGCCATGGCGCGGGTGACACTGGTGCTGTCCGACCCCTGGGTCAGCGCTGCCAGGGATTCGATGTTGCTGCGCTGCCACTGATTGAGCACCGCCGGCATCATGCCCATGGCCTCGATGGCGTCGGCATTGCGCACGAATTCATCAACGCGGCTTTGGGCGTCCCGGTTGGTTTTAAGTGCCACCTTGATCGGCGCACGGGTCAGCAACTCGTTGGCTACGGCGATGCCCGCCAAGGCCAGGCAGCCGATCAGCGCGAGAGTGCCTAGAGCCGGGTGCATCAAGTAAATCACCAGCACATAAAGCGGTGCAAAGGGCAGATCGAACAGGGTAAAAATGGTGGGGCCGGTGAGGAAGCTGCGCAGCTTGACTGCTTCGCGCAGCCGCTGGGAGTTGCGCTGAGCGCTACCGGCCGCATTGCGGATGATCGATTCGAGCACATGCGGGGTAAGGTCCGCATCAAGAGTAACTCCAACCCGTATAAGCAGCCTGGAGCGGATAAAATCCAGCGCACCCTGTATCAGCAGCGCAATGGTAGCGGCCATGGTCAGCAAGACAAGCGTGTCCTGGCTACGACTGGTCAGTACATTCGAGAAGACCCCCAGCATGTACAGCGGCAGGGTCAATACCAGCAGGTTGAAAAAGATACTGAAGACCCACAGCATCAAGAGGGAGCTGCGGTAACGAGCGAGAATCCGGGGCAGGATGTGCTTGGTCATGGCTGTCAACTTTTCGTATCATTTTGCCAATTGCGAATCTTGCGCGAACGGTGAGACTGGAAAGATCTTCGTCGGCAAGAAGAAAACACGGGCCGAAGCCCGTGCCTGCTTTACTCCAGGGCATCAGCCCCGGAGTAAACGTTGCCTTGACTTAACCCATCCAGGTGTGCCCGATCTGGATGTTGATGGACGTTGACTGAAGCTCTACCAGAGAACTGATGCCATCTTCTCCCGGGGTAATGCCCAAGCCCTTCAGCACGATCGAGTCTTCGCTATCTTGCGTCCAGTTGCCATCGGCATCCCAGTCGAAGAAGATCGTTACGTCGGCGCCATCATCTACAACATGAACATATGGATCAAGTTGCGCCACGGTATTGATCGCCGTGTTGTTAACTTCGAAGCGCAGGATGTCGATCAACTCTGGATCCTCAACGATGTCAGTGCTCACCAGGTCAGGGCCGCTGTCCAGCCAGCTCTCACCCGTTGCAGCGGCATGTACGTTGAACACGAACTTGTCGGAACCTTGCCCGCCAACCAGTGTGTCGTCCCGATCGCCGCCGGCCAGCGTGTCATTGTCGTAACCACCGTCAAGGGAGTCGTTGCCGTCGCCGCCAATCAACGTATCCTTGCCAGCTTCGCCGTACAGAGAGTCCTCCTGCGCGCCGCCATCAAGCAAGTCGCCCTGGTCGCCACCATGCAAAACGTCGTCCTCGGTTCCGCCAGACAAGGTGTCACTGCCCAGACCGCCTTCGAGGGTGTCGTTACCTTCACCGCCTTCGAGGCTGTCGTTACCGGCCCCGCCAATCAGACTGTCTTCGCCATTGTCACCGTACAGCTTGTCGTTAGCGGCACCACCATCCAGGGTGTCATCTTCTTCGCCACCGTACAGCGTATCGGTACCGGAACCACCAGTAATAGTGTCGAAGCCGTAGTCGCCATGCAGTTCGTCGTTGCCAACGCCGCCGTCAATCGCATCGTCGCCAGTGCCGCCGTCGATGAAGTCATTACCGTTTTGGCCGCTCAAGCTATCGTCACCGTCCTCACCGTAAATCTTGTCGTCATCATTACCCGACAGTACGGTATCGTTGCCCGAACCAGCGTAGATGGTGTCCATACCACCGTTGTCGGTAATCTGGTCATCGCCTTTGCCGCCATCCTGATAATCGTTGCCTGCATCACCAAACATGGTGTCATTGCCGTTATCGCCGTATAGCGAATCGGCTCCAGTACCTCCGAGCAAGCTGTCATCGCCTTCGCCGCCATGCATTTCATTCGCGCCGGTGTCACCGGCACTGGTGAGAGTGTCATTGCCATCATCGCCATAGAGAACGTCATTGCCAGTGCCACCAATGAGCTTGTCGTTGTCGGCACCGCCATTCAGGGTGTCGTTTCCGGCACCACCATTCAGGGTGTCGTCATCTGCGTCGCCATTCAGTTCGTCATTGCCGGCATCGCCAAGGAGACTGTCAGTGCCGTCACCGCCATTGAGCACGTCGTTGTTATTTCCGCCGCTCAACGTGTCATTGTCGGCTCCGCCGTTAAGCGTGTCGTTGCCGTCACCACCGGACAGCTTGTCGTCACCGGCGTCGCCATTCAGCACGTCATCACCCGTGCCACCGATCAGGCTGTCGTTACCTTCACCACCATTGAGGAGGTCATTATCTGCACCACCGTCCAGGGTGTCATTGCCGACACCACCATTCAGAACGTCATTGCCGGCCTCGCCGAGCAGTTTGTCATCGCCCGCCTCGCCGTATATCGTGTCGTTACCGGCGCCACCGTAAATACTGTCGTTGCCGCCACCTGCCCATACTTCATCATCTCCGACTGTAGCCTTAAAGAGATTGGCAGCGTTGTCTAAAATCTTAGCCATGGTAGATCTCCATTCCTGGTTGGTTGATAGCATTGTTGAGATACATACCCATCAGCACGATTTGCGCCTCGGGGTGTTATTTCATTAGCACGCTCTGTGCCAGATTTGTAAGTTGCTGTTTATAAATAAAATAATGTTTTATCGTGTGAAAAAAAGCAGGCAATGTGTTTCATTGGTGAAACAGGATTTCAGGCGGTAAATAGAATCGGCTTTTGAATCATGGTGATAGGCTCTGCTTGTCTGTATCGTTTGGCTTACTGGGTAATCTTGCCCACGCCCAGCCCAAAGCTACCCTTGCATGACAGAACCAAACATTACTTTCCGGCGATGAAGCAACAATGCGGCTTCATCAGGGTTCGTTATCGGAGATTCAAGAAGAACAGCGGCCGTCAGGAAGCCACGCACTGGAAATTTAAAAGTAAATTCCCTATTCTTTTCGTTGAATTGAGTGCCCTGTAGTTCCTGACAGCAGATCGGGAATACAGAATATTCATGGACTTTCAAGATTCCTGATTGTGATTTCATTACAATCACGCCTCAGGGCGACTGGTCGAGGCCGGTAGGGTGCCAGTGATCTGTTGGCCACCTGGGTTTCCAGGGTTTCAATCAGCCGGGGCAGATCGTTCCAAGGTAACGGCAGGCCGATCAGGTTGTAGCGCCACCATGCCAGAGCCATCAGTCGCTGCTGTATCGACTCTTCAAATCGCATGCGAATTGGCCGGGCAGGCACCCCGCCAACAATGGTAAACGGAGGCACATCCCGGGTAACTACGCTCCCGGCACCAACGATAACGCCATCGCCAAGGTTGATGCCGTTCTTGATGCGTACGCCAGAACCAATCCAGACATCGTTGCCGATGACCGTGTTGCCCAGATTAGCGAAACTGATCATCGGCGGCGCGTTAAAAGGAGGGAGAAACAGGCTTTGATAAGGAAAAGGCGAGGTTGTCAGCCCCTCGGTGGGATGAGAGGACAGTATGCAAACATCGTCGCCAATCGAGCAGTAGCGCCCCAGCCGGACATGATGCAAGCGGCTGGCAGGCGACACATAGCTGAACGCGCCTCCGTGAAATGCATTCAATGTGACATTGGCAAAAACCTTGAAGGGCGCCTCGATTACCACCTTTCCCAAAAGCCGGGTGCTGGCATGAACACTGATTGCATTGCCGGATGACAATTGTTGGGTAGTGGAATTCATGAAAGAGCCCTTTCCGGTTTTTCTTGTGGTAACGAAAAAATTGCACAGATGAACCTGAAAACCTCACCTTTGCGGTGAACAAGCAGGATGAACAGACCTAGCCACGCCAGGTAGATGGACGAGGGCTCGGGTACGGTCAGGTTGCTGTTTTCGGGGCTCGTGCCGGCGATTGAAATCCCGTTCGACGATTGCAGATAGATGGCGTAATCGCCCTCATAGGAGGATGAGGTTGTCGCCTTCAGGCCATCATTGAATATCGTATTGAAACCGCCAACCAGCAGCGTGTAGGCTCCAGCCAGCAGTTTCCGTCCGTTGTCACCGTCGAGGCCGAAACTTAGCCGGCTCAAAAGGTTGCGTGGATTGATGTCGTCATTGGTAGCCACCAATTTGCCCTTCGCATCATACAGTCCGATCTCGCTGTCAAAGCCGGCTCCTTTGGTAATGATTGACAGCCAGTCGCCGCCCAGGATGTCGTTGTTAAGCATGAAGTCCAGGCGTTGCACCGTCCCGGCAATCATCCTGCCACTGGCAAGTTGGGTTTCCTTGATCGAGTTCGGCAGAATATTTCCGTCCTTGGCCAGATAGCTTGGTGCCGAGGGTGTCTGTACCGGCTGTGTGGACTGGATGCCAAGTTGGAAGTCCCCCCCCGTGCTGCTTCCGGGGATAATATTTCCGTCCCGAAAAATCGTATTGAAGCCACTGATGACCACGGTATAGTTCCCTGCGGAAAGCGCGTTGCTTCCACCAAAATTCAATTGGCTCAATGGGTTGCGCGATGACATGTTGTCATTGGTGGCGACCATGTGGCCGACACTATCGTAGAGAGCAATTTCAGTATCGAAGCTGGAACCTGTCGTCCCGATGGTCAACGACTCGCTCCCCAGTACGTTCCCGGCAATGGTGAATTTGAACAGGCCGATGGCGCTGGTGCCAAGCTTGCCGCTGGCAAGAACGATGTCGTAAGGCGCGCACTGCGCGACAAGCGGTATGCATTGCAGGACGGCTGCAAGGACCATTGTGCACCAGAAGCTCAGCGTACGCTTGCTCATGAATTTTTCCTCAGGAATGTGCCGGTAGCCGGTAGCGACAGGGCTGTCGCCATGGAAGTGATCACCGCCATGTTTGTTCTTGCGTGTTCAACTTTTCGTTACTTCGATTTCCCGCTTGATATCGATGAGCAGCTTTTCGTTGCGACGAAGTTGGTATTCTCCTTTCCAGGTTCCGGCATTGATGGGTTCTTCCGGCGTGTTGCGCTTGCCAATCAAACTTATGCGGTTGATGCGGTTGGGCGTCTTGATCGGCGCTTTGCTTTCGATGACCGTCTTGCCGTCCGGGGCGATCAGACGGAGGTGTTCTACATCGCCGGCGATTACGCCGAATGGATGCACCCAGAAGATGATGGCTGCTGCCTTCGTGGTGAGCGATGTGGTTGATGAAGCGCCTTGCCATACAGCGTTGATGTCCGTTTTCTGGCTGCTGAAGCCGGCGTTGATCAGGCCAGTTGGCACATAAGCGATTGTTTCTTCCCATAAGGGCTGGCCGCCTTTCACCGTGGATTCACCCAGAGATTCACCCAGAGATTCACCCAGAAAAGGATCGATTTTCCGGCCTTGGTGAAGTACGCCGAAGTGCACATGCGGGTAGGACGCCAGGCCGGATGAACCGACCATTCCCAATACAGCCCCTTTTTCGACACGCATTCCTGGTTTTACTGTCAGGCTGCCGTTACGCAGATGGCAATAGTAGGTTCGCCACTGGTTCGGATGATCGATGACCACCGCGTTGCCGCAGCCTATATTGGTGATTTTTTCTGCATCTTGAGGGTTTTCCACGCGTTTGTCGGCGACGCCATCGCGAACCCGAACAACCACACCGGAAGCTGCGGCCTTCACGGCAACCCCTTTTTTCATGGCGGCTTCATCGGTAATTCCGAAGTCCGTTCCATCATGTCCATCATAGGTTTGGCGCCCGCCGCCAAAGTCCTGAAATCCCGGACCAGGGTCCTGATCTATATAGGCGAGTATGTGGCAGTCCTTGCCGAGGGTGCAGTCGATTGGCAGACCGATTTCAAATTTGCTATTAACTTGGGAAACTTGCGATAGCAGCGGTTTGTTGCTGCTGCCGAGCGCGTGCTGCGGGATGGCGTAGCTCTGAGCAAATATCAGCCAGCCAGCCAGGATAAACTGGGCAAAGCGCAGGAATCTAACTGGTAACTGTTTTTTGGGTAAGCTATTCATAAAAGGATCATTCCATTTTCAATTGGGTAATTGCGTTGCTTACGCATTCTTCAAGACCGAGCACCATCACATTCCGCTTGTTTCACTTACATTCACCATTCACCATTGTGGTTGCTGACGCAGGATTTGCAGAATCTCGACACCATAGGTCGGATCAGGTTTTTCAAAAAGGCTCTTTCACCGTTAAGTGTTGGTGATCCTGAGAGCGTTGCCGTTGCGGTTAATAGAGCGTTTCGTGCCATAAACTTAAAACTGGCAAATGCGTTCGACCCATAATTAACGGTGAAAGAACCTCCTTACAACAGAGGTTTTCTGACCGGCGCGTAATTTGAAACTGGTACATCAGTAATTACCAACTACTTCAGTGAACCGCTGCTATGTTGTGCTTGCTCATCATGCGGTAAAGCGTAACGCGCGAGACACCGAGCTGACGCGCTGCCCTGGATACGTTATTGGCGTTTGCACGCAGGCTGTTCTCAACGATGGTGCGGTCCAGCGATGATCTGGCGTCGATCAGGGTCGCGTTCTGTGCTTCATCGGCATAGGCTTCAAGTCCCAGATCGGCGGCACTGAGGAGCTTGTTGTCGCTGAGAATCACCGCGCGATGAACGCGGTTCATGAGTTCGCGCACGTTTCCTGGCCAGTGGTAGGCGTTCATCGCCCGCAGCGCAGCAGTGCTGAAACCGGTGGTCCGGCAATTCTTGTTGCCCGTGGAATATCTTCGGAAAATGGCCTCGGCCAGCAGCCGTACATCGCCATCCCGATGGCGCAAGGGTGGCAAACAAAGATGAACGACATTCAGACGGTAATACAAATCCTCCCGGAAGCGTCCAGCCTGAACCGCTTCATGCAGGTCAACGTTGGTCGCCGCAATGATCCTGAAATCGACCGGTATGACCTGGGTTGAGCCGAGCCGCGAAATGGACCGTTCCTGCAGGACGCGCAGCAGGTTGACCTGCTGACTCAGGGGCAGATCCCCGATCTCGTCGAGAAACAGATCGCCGCCATTGGCGGCTTCGATGCTGCCAATTTTTCGCTGTACGGCTCCGGTGAAGGCGCCTTTTTCATGCCCGAACAATTCCGATTGAATCAGGTTTGCCGGGATGGCGCCGCAGTTGACAACCACAAAGGGGCCGCTCGATCGTGGGGAATGCTTGTGGATGGCCTGGGCAACAAGTTCCTTGCCGGTACCCGTTTCGCCGCCGATCAGGACGGCGAGTTCAACATTGATTACTTTCTCCAGTCGCTTGAAAAAAGCCTGCATCAAGGGACTGTTTCCGCAAATGCCGAAACGGCTTGAGTCTGCGTTTTGACTGCCGTTCAAGGAAAGTCTCAGACGCGCCTTTCCCCACGCGTGACCAATGGTGACCAGCAGCCGAAGCAGATCAAGCGGAAGGCTGTGGTAGTCGTGGAATGCACTGAGCACGAAGGCCTTGAAGTCGGCCGATTCAAGCGCCTGGGGTGCGACGACTGCGATCCATTCGGTCATCGAGGATGAAGCGACGAGTGGCTCGACTTCTTCGTGCGTCAGCCCGGTCGGCGAATCAAAAACCACGAGCCCGACGGTGCATGGTTGTTTGCACAGCAATTGTTTGGCTTCTGCAACCGATTCGACACGATGAAACTCGATGTTGGCTAAGTCCTGTGTCGGCAATTGCTGGGTGAATGATCCTTGCGGATCAATGACAACTACGGCACGAATTTTCAATTGATACCCCCGGGTTGCTGGTCACAAAAAAATGCCGGCGCAAGTGATTCGTCATGAGCGCGGCCCCGCTCTCTCTTGCCGGCCTCTGTGGAGTCTGTTGCGTCTGGCATGCCATGCAGCCCACCGATGACAAGGCACGGTCTGTTGACGTAAGACTCTATCGATCAGCGAAGGGTTGTGAAATACCCGGCTTTCATTATTCTTACTACATGGATGCCTGTAGTGAATTGCATTCCGTAATTGCCCGGGGGTTAATCGTATATGACCAATAAGTACCGCCAAGTAGGGTGGATAAGCAGAGTAAATTTGTTCAAACCATCCGCCGTCATTCCGGGCTTGACCCGGAATCCAGTTCGTTTATCAAACTGTTCTTTTAACATCTTGATCAGATGGACGAATCTGGATTCCGGGTCAAGCCCGGAATGACGGTAAGTCAATGGGCTAGTACAGGCCAGCCAAGTAGAGTGGCTCTGCACCCCAAGGGTATTTCCTGCGGGGCACATTTCCTTCGGTCAGATGAGCGAAGCGCATCCACCAGAACGAGACGATGGATGCGCCCTGCAGCAACAGCGAACTATCAGCCCTGCTGCTGTAGTTCGCTCAAGCCAAAGCTCTGAGCGCCGCCTCGTAATCGGGCTCGCTCTTGATTTCGGGGACCAGTTCGCTGTGCAATACGGTGTCGTTCTCGTCCAGAACAACCACCGCCCGCGCCGCAACACCGGCCAGCGGGCCATTGCTTAGCGAGACTCCGTAGTTTTCGAGGAACTCCCGACCGCGCATGGTTGAAAGCGTGATCACATTGTCCATGCCTTCAACTCCGCAGAAACGACTCTGCGCGAAAGGGAGATCCGCCGAGATGCTCAGCACGACCGTGTTGTGCAGCTTGCTTGCGCTTTGATTGAACTTGCGCACCGAGATTGCGCAGGTGGGTGTGTCAATACTCGGGAAAATATTCAGGACCTTGCGTTTGCCGGAAAAGTGCGGCAGCGAAACGTCGATCAGGCCCTTGCCGACCAGCGAGAAAGCCGGGGCTGCCTGGCCTTTCTGAGGGAAAGATCCAGTAACTTGAACCGGGTTGCCGCCCAGGGTGACAGTGTTTTTCATGTTGAATCCTTCTCGTCTATAAATTGGGTAATCTTCTTTTTCTTATGTTCTTTGAGCAGCAGTCAGCCTTAAAAGTTCGGCGCATTGCTTTGTGCTTCACTTCGTGCGCTGCTGGGTCCACCTCTGCGCGTTCATCCGCTATCATCGCTGCTGCCCTTCATCCGGAAGCCTCAACATGCCTAACGATTCACTTGTCACGGTTCATCTCAAGGACTACACGCCGCCAGCCTGGCGGGTGAATACCGTTCATCTGGATGTGGATATTCGCCCTGAAGGGACGCTGGTGATGGCCGCCCTGAACGTCATGCGAAACCCGGCGGTTTCCGGCGATCACGCGCTGGTGCTGGATGGCGCGGATCTTGAAACGCTGTCGGTCAAGGTCGATGGCCAGTTGCTTTCTGCTGACGCTTACAGCCTGAGTGCAAACCGGCTTGTTCTGAATGATCTGCCAGAGAACTTCACGCTGGAAACGCGGGTGCGCATTCAGCCGGACAGGAATACGCAACTCTCCGGACTCTTTCGCAGCCGTGACGGTTTCTTTACCCAGTGCGAACCGCAAGGTTTTCGCCGCATCACCTGGTTCCTCGATAGACCGGATGTGATGGCCTGCTATACCGTCACCATTCATGCCGACAAGGCCGCATTTCCTTTCCTGCTCTCGAACGGTAATCCAGTGGGCAGCGGCGACGAGCCGGAAGGCCGCCATTACGCCACCTGGGAAGATCCCTTCAAAAAGCCCAGTTATCTTTTTGCGCTGGTGGCCGGCAAGCTCGATGTGCTGCGCGATACTTATCGCACCCTTTCCGGGCGCGAGGTGCAACTGGCCATTTACGTCGAACCGGGCAAGCTCGATCAATGCGCTCACGCCATGGCTGCACTGAAAAAGTCGATGCACTGGGATGAGCAGCGCTTCGGCCTCGAATGCGATCTTGACCACTACATGATCGTTGCCGTCGGCGACTTCAACATGGGCGCCATGGAGAACAAGGGCCTCAACATCTTCAACACCAAATACGTGCTGGCGCGGGCCGATGTGGCTACGGATGTCGATTTCGAGAACATCGACCGCGTGGTGGCCCACGAATACTTCCACAACTGGACCGGCAATCGCGTGACGTGTCGCGACTGGTTTCAGCTTTCGTTGAAGGAAGGTCTGACCGTCTTCCGCGATCAGGAATTCGGTGCCGACACGCACAGCCGCGAGACCGCCCGTATCCGCGAAGTACGCGGCCTGCGTGCCGCCCAGTTCCCGGAAGATGCCGGCCCGATGGCGCACCCGGTGCGTCCTGCCAGCTATCTGGAAATCAACAACTTTTACACCTCGACCGTCTATGAAAAGGGGGCCGAAGTCGTACGCATGATCCAGACGCTGATCGGCAAGGATAAATTCCGGAGCGGAATGGATCTCTACTTTGCCCGTCACGACGGGCAGGCGGTGACTTGCGACGACTTCGTTGCCGCCATGGGCGATGCCGCCGGCTTTGACTTCAGCCAATTCATGACCTGGTACAGCCAGCCCGGCACGCCGAAAGTGACGGCTCGTGGCGACTACAACGCGGCAGAGCGGCGCTATACGCTGATGTTGACCCAGGCCAGTGCCGCATCGCCGGGGCCGGCCGGGAAAGCGCCTTGCCTGATTCCTGTCGCCATTGGTCTGGTCGGGCCGGATGGCGGCGATCTGGATCTGGGTCAGGGCGTGAGCACGTGTGTTTTGCACCTGACCGAGCCGGAGCAGACCTTTGTTTTCGAGAACGTCGCGGTGGCTCCGGTGCCCTCGCTACTGCGCAATTTCTCGGCGCCGGTCGTGCTGGAGTGTGCCTACAGCGAAGCCGAACTGGCCCACTTGCTGGCCCATGACAGCGATCCATTCAACCGCTGGGAAGCCGGTCAGCGACTTTTCGGTCAATTGATACGCCGCGCCGTTGTCAGTCTTGCGCGGGGTGAAAGCGCCGAGTGGCCGGCGAGTGTTCTCGATGCGGCGCGGAAAGTCCTGGTCGGCACGGGCGATCCGGCCTTCATCGCCGAGGCGCTAACGCTACCCGGCGAAGCCACGCTGGCCGAGCAGATGGAGGTGGTTGATCCCGAGTCGTTGCACAACGCCCGAACTGCTTTGGCGCGCTATCTGGCGAAGGGCCTGGAGGGCGAGTTTGCCCGCCTCTATGCCGCTCTGGCGCCAACCGGCGCCTACCAGCCGGAAACCAGCGAGGCAGCACGTCGTCGCCTGCGCAATCTCTGTCTTGGCTACCTGAATGAACTCGATTCGAGCGAGTACCGGGCTCTGGCGCGACTCCAATTCGATAGCGCCGACAACATGACTGACCAGTTCGCCGCCCTCGCTGTGCTGGCCAATGCGCCCGGGCCGGAAGGAGAGGCTGTGCTTGAAGCGTTCTACTCCCGCTGGCAACACGAAGCTCTGGTTGTCGACAAATGGCTTGCGGTGCAGGCGGGTAGTCGTTTGCCCAACACTTTGGCACGAGTGGAAAGCCTCACCCGTCACCCGGCTTTCGATCTGCGTAATCCGAACAAGGTCTATTCCCTGATACGCACCTTTGGCGCCAATCATCGCCATTTCCACGCGGGCGACGGCGGTGGCTACCGCTTCCTCGCCGGACAGATTGCCGCACTCGATCCGGTCAATCCGCAAGTCGCCTCGCGACTGGCACGTTGCTTTGATCGCTGGAAACGCTTCGATGCTGTTCACCAGAGCCATGCGCAGGCGGCGCTGGAGTCGATCAGGCAGCAGCCGGGTCTTTCGCGCGACGTGTTTGAAGTGGTGAATAAAGCGCTGGGTTAAGGAGGCGCTGCAGACACCGTCCACTATTTCTTTATAACGCTGCCCTGCAACGCCCGTCGATAGGCGATCTTCGCATGGCATGCCGTGGCAGCCCCGTGAACATTGGCTCTCAGGGTGGGCTATTCGAAGGCGCCCGTTCTGCCTGCTTCGCAGGCCGGTTCTGAAGAAATCAGGTAAATATTTTTTCTGCGTTTCTGGTTTTATATCCCATCCCGGGCGGTATGCATGCCCATGAGATACAAGGGGTTGTTTTTTTCCTCAGACTCGTTTCTAATTGTCATTCACGTTCCTGGCTTTGACTTTACGACCATGTTTTCTTTCGATACACCTTCCCTCCAACTGCTTGTCGCGCTAGCGATGGCTACAGTTGCATTCCTCGTTTCGGTTGGTGTCGTACTGGTAGTACGCGTAGTACCCAGCGCACCGTCGAGGGCCGGAAGAAGATAAGTCGAAGCGAAAAACGACAGCAGATTCCAAAACCCCCGCCGGTGCAAACCAGGCGGGGGTTTTTCATTTTGAACATCCGCCCGGTCTGGCCGCTAACCGCAGTTCTTTGAAGGAGATGTCGATGTCCAGCAATAAAACCGAAACACTCAACGGGGCGCAGATCGTTGTGCGCCTGCTCGAAAGGCAAGGCGTGCGAACGCTGTCCGGCATTCCTGGCGGCGCCATTCTGCCGATCTACGATGCCTTGTCGCAGTCGGCGTTGATCCATCATGTGCTGGCCCGCCATGAGCAGGGTGCCGGCTTCTTTGCCCAGGGCATGGCTCGTGCCACCGGCCTGCCGGCAGTATGCATGGCCTCTTCCGGCCCCGGTGCCACCAATTTACTGACAGCCATTGCCGACGCCAAGCTCGATTCGATTCCGCTGGTGGCGATCACCGGGCAGGTTCCCAGCTCGATGATCGGCACCGATGCCTTTCAGGAAGTCGATACCTACGGTTTGACCATCCCGATTACCAAGCACAATTTCCTGGTCAATTCAGCCGAGGAATTGCTCCATGTCATTCCGCAAGCATTCCGCCTGGCCGCCTCCGGACGCCCCGGACCGGTGCTGGTCGATATCCCGAAGGATGTGCAGAACCAGCTGGTTGAAGTCAGTGAATGGCCGGCGCCTGGCGTCGCTGATCCGGTCGCCTCGCCAGCTGCCGATCTGATAGCCCGCGCAGCGGCGATGATCAATGCCGCCGAACGGCCCATCTTTTACCTTGGGGGCGGCGTCGTGCATTCCGGCGCTTCCGCACTGGCTGTGGCGTTTGCCGAAAAGGCCAGCCTGCCAAGCGTGATGACGTTGATGGCGCTGGGGGCGATGCCGGTCGATCATCCGCTGTCTTTGGGCATGCTCGGCATGCATGGCGCCCGCTGCACCAACCTGGCGCTCGATGAATGCGATCTGCTGATTGCCGTAGGCGCCCGCTTTGACGACCGTGCGACGGGCAAAGTGGCAGCCTTCTGTCCGCAGGCAAAAATCATCCACATCGACATCGATCCCTCCGAACTCGACAAGATCAAGACGGCTGTGGTTGGCATCACCGGCGATGTCAAGGCAGTTCTCGAACTGCTCGCGCCGCAGGTCAGCGCCAGCCTTCGCGCCCCCTGGCTGTCGCGCGTGGCCGAGTTGAAAACGGACCATCCGCTGCGCATGCCGGGCATTGAAGACCCGCGCACGCCTTACGGGCTGATCCGCGCCGTCGCCGATTGCCTTGACGACGAAGCGACGATCACTACCGATGTCGGCCAGCACCAGATGTGGGTGGCGCAGGCGTATCCGCTGCGCCGGCCGCGCCAGTGGCTGACTTCGGGCGGACTCGGAACGATGGGCTTCGGTCTGCCGGCAGCGATTGGCGCAGCGTTGGCCGAACCGGAACGGACGGTGGTCTGCTTTACCGGCGACGGCAGCATTCTGATGAACGTTCAGGAGTTCGCCACAGCGGCGGAAGAAGAAGCCAACGTCAAAGTCGTGCTCATGAACAACGCCTCGCTTGGCTTGGTATTCCAGCAGCAAACCATGTTCTACGGCGAGCGAATTTTTGCTTCCAAGTTCAAGGGCATGCCCGATTTCATCAAGGTTGCCGAAGGCTTTGGCTGGCAGACGCTCGACCTCGACCAGGCCGGTGATCCCGCCGCCGCGCTGGACAAAGCGTTGCACTCGCGCGGCCCGATGCTGATCCACGCCAGCATCGACATGCGTGAGCAGGTATTACCCATGGTGGCGCCAGGTGCGTCCAACAAAGACATGATCGGAGGTTGAACATGAATGCCGTTACGAATACGGAAAACCGGGCGCTCGCCCGGACAGTGCTTGAGCTTGATGTGAATAACCATGCCGGCGTGATGTCGCACGTGGTCGGCATGTTCTCGCGCCGTGCCTACAACGTTGAAGGCATCCTGGTCATGCCGGTCGGTAACGGCGAGACCAGTCGCATCTGGTTGCTGGTCAACGAGGATGCCCGTCTGGAGCAAATGGTAAAGCAGATCGAGAAGCTGGAAGATGTGCTGGCGGTCCGTCGGCACGGTGCCACGCATGAGGTATTCGAGCGCATGGAGGCGTATTTCCGCTAGGTTTCAGCGACCGTCCTTGCTGCCGCCGCGTTTGCCATCACCGCGTTTGCCACCATTATCCCAGCCATAACGTACCGTCCGTTGCCAGCGGCAATCCGCCTGCTGCAACGGGTCTGGTGCGCGTTGGGAAGTCCTTTTGTCTTGGGTTTGGCGCCCATGGTCGCAGTTCAAATTTATTTTTCTTGACCGTTCTTTAAAGCCGCGCCTTTCGCTATCGGGTATGACTTTTTTAAATGAGAATTGCTGGGCGATGGCCTGAGCTAACGCTGCAGATTCATGGTGTCGTAAAGCATCAGAAAAAAGATGCCCACGGCGGCACAGCTAATGATCAGCACAGCGCCCGCAGCACAGTCCTTGGCCTTTCTGACGAATTCGGCCCGCTGCGGATGCAGTCCATCGAGAGTGCGCTCAAGCGCTGTGTTGATGAGCTCTGCAGCTAGGACTAGCGAAATCACCAGGAGGATCAATGCCCACCAAAAGGGCGAGGGGGAAATCACGGTCGTTGCGACCAATGTGATGGCCGTGACCAAGGTCTGTGTCCGAAAGCTGAGCTCGGCGCAATAGGCTTCTTTCCAGCCGCTAAGCGCAAAATTCATGCGCGAGAGCAGTGGGCTGCTTTTCACCTGAGCGCCCAGCTAAATGCTATGCCGCGGTTTGTCAGAGAAACTGACGTCCCTGAGCGATCGTCCAAACGATTGTGGTGCCAAGCCATATCGCCTAGCCAGTAGCCAAGCGCGCTTCCTGCGATCGTGTCGGAAACCCAGTGTTTGCGGTCGGCGACACGAGAAAAATTGGTGAGCAGCCCGACGGCATACAACCACGGCATGTCGTATTCCTTGGCAAAAGGCGTGATCACCCCCCATAGTGTGGCGGTGTGGATTGATGGCAAGGACGAGTCGCTGCTCTTGGTGCCAGAGGAATGAAATGACGAAGGCCCCAGATTGGCTTCCGGTCGGGCGCGATCGAATACGTATTTCAAGCCATAGGCGGAGACCGCGCTGGCACCTCCTGCCTCCAGTGCAGCAAGCCCGGTGCGGCTAAGGCGTGGGTCGGAGGAGTCGAGTACGGCCAGGCCGGCCAGGCCAAGCGCAATGAAGGGCAGCGCATTGCCGACCTTGGTGACTGCCTTGACTGTTGTGTTTTGTCCATGATCGAGCGCAAAGCGGTCACCTGCCTTATCCAGGCTTGAGCTAAGCAAAATAGCGCCGACCGTCAAGCCGAGATTGGTGACAATATTGTCCGTCAATTGCTTGGGCGGCGGCCCAGTGATCTCGCCGCGAGCAACCGCCAAGTTTGGGGTGCTTTCCATGGACTTGACCGCTATTTCCGGGTTGGTTATTGGCGTCGCTGGCGCAATAGAACGTCGATCGTTGCTTGCAGGCGTAGGGGTTTGGTCAATCTGCACTAACGGCGTGGTTATTTCCGCAGCGATTATGGCGTCTGAAGTTTTGTTAAGCGCCGGAATATCCAGCGGATCATAGACCGAAAGCGTTGCACCACGAAAAACAACAATGGGTGACGATTCGTCATCCGCCTCAAAGGGTGAATAGACACCGTCTGCGGCGAAATTCTCTGCGATTGCCGTCTGCGAGATGCACGAAAGGATAAAATAAGTGCTGCAAAGGATTTTACTTGGCATGTCATCAGTAGGGGGGTCGGAGAATGCAAGAATGAATATGTTGACTTCTGGAAAACAGAATTATAACATTCAGGCGTATTTTTTTAATTTTTAGAGGAGTTCGTATGAAAAAAATTGCTTCCGTACTTTTTGCGGCGCTTTTAGGCCTTTCGTCGGTGAATATCGCATTTGCTCAGAATGCCGTTCCTGTTGCCGCCCCTGAAGAAGCTGGTACTGCTGGTACTGCTGGTACTCCTGGTGCTGCTGGTGCGGCCGCTGCTGGTGGTGTCACGACGGGGATGATTGTTGCCGGAGTTGTTTTGGCGGCGGTTGTTATCGCTGCTGCTGCCGGTGGTGACAACAATGGTTCGACCTCGACCTCGACCTCGACGTCCCCATCGACGCGTTGATTTTCGTCGGATGATTTAAAAAGCCTCCAGGTCTGGAGGTTTTTTTTTAACCATTGTAAGGCTTGGTGACCTCAATCGTGATGAGTGGGCTGGCGGGTGAGGCTTGTTGAGTGCTCCGCCA
Organism: Propionivibrio sp.; assembly: GCF_049316945.1. GTDB lineage: Bacteria > Pseudomonadota > Gammaproteobacteria > Burkholderiales > Rhodocyclaceae > Propionivibrio. The sequence goes on from NZ_JBMOJE010000001.1 coordinate 141,806, forward strand.
GACGCGGCCATTGTCATCTACCCAGTAGCTATTGGAGAACGTCCATGAAAGCGTTGGGGCGAAGCAGTTTTCTTCAAAACGGGTCGTCTGGTACGTTTTGCTACCGATGCTGATGGTTTCCTTGCCAATCGTTTTTAATGACGCGATGACCTGTATTCCGTAGCGATTCCCGGGAGTTAGATCGATGATTCGGTTGGCCTGGGTCGGCTTCTCGTTGCCGCTCCAGTTCTCAAAAAAATCGGGGCCGGGAAAATCGGTTTTTATCAGGTTCTCCTTGAAGCCAACCGTTTTGACCAGTCGGCCATGGCGAGTGACCAGAACGCTGCGGTCTGCCGAAATCCAATGCAGTTCGTCCCCATCGACTTTCCCAAGGACGAGCAGCGCTCGGCTCATGTTCTTGATGCCAACAGAAATCGAGGCGTAGGGCAGTTGTTCCGGATAGCTCGGGTCGAAAGCGGATTTGTTCCCAAACGAGATTTCATACGCACTGCTCAGGCTTTTCAGCGTGTTATTGTTTGTACAGGCGGTGAGCGCGGCCGATGAGGCGAGCAAGCCGAGGAAGTGGCGTCGATTCATGAGGCTTCAATCGTATAAGGTTATATGGGTATGTACTAAAACGCAACAGTGTATAATCGAATCCAAATTTTACCAACAGTTGCCGAGTGTTCGATGCCCGGCGGCTTCGGTTTTTCCTTTTTCGATCCATTTCCCGAGTGTCATCGCTATGTCTATCCATAAACGGTTGCTGGGTGTTTTGTTGTCCTGTTCCCTCTTTGCGTCGCAGCTGGTGTGTGGGCAGACACTTGACCTGGATCAGTTGGAAAAACTCAATTCGGCTCAGCAAGGGGTACCGAGCAAGCAGCGCCAGTTTAGCCCGGTCAGTGCACCGATCAGGCCGTCGCCGTCCAATTCGCCAGTTCCCGGTTTTAATGCGTTCATCGGCAAATCCGGAGAGAGCCTTCGCCCCTTCGGCGAGCAGCTTTTTTCCGGCGGACTCGTTCCGTTTTCTGCCTCTGCGGATATGCCTGTACCCAACGATTATGTCGTCGGTGCCGGCGATACTATTGAACTACGCTTGTTTGGCAAGGAAAACAAGACCTATCAGCTGACCGTCGATCGTACCGGAGCGGTGACCTTGCCGGGAATGGGTCCGGTTTCGGTTGCCGGGATGAGCTACGAGATGGTTGGCAAAACGCTGCTCGAACAGATTGGCAAGCACAAGATCGGCGTCGAGGCGACCGTCAGCATGGGCGCCTTGCGCTCAATTCAGATATTCTTGATGGGTGAAGTCAACAATCCGGCTGGGTATGCCACCGATGCATTGACGACCGTCGTCAATGCGCTGTTGATCGGAGGCGGGATCAAGCCGACAGGATCGATGCGCAAGATCGAAATTCGCCGCAATGGTGCGGTGGTCGGACGCGTCGACTTGTACGAAGCGATGCTTCACGGCGGCAGCAAGGGAAATATTCGCCTACAGTCCGGCGACACGATCTTCGTGCCGACGGTCGGACGTCGCGTTGGCGTTGCCGGCGAAATCCTGCGGCCTGCGATTTACGAATTGGCCGCTGAAAGAACCGCGGAAGACCTGATCAATCTGGGGGGCGGCCTACTGCCAACGGCCTATGCGGCTCAGGCCAAGCTCGATCGCGTCGGGCAGGATGGCAACCGCTTGGCACTGGATGTACCGCTTAATTCGGCTGCCCAGCGCAGACTTGAACTGCGGGACGGCGATGTGCTCAGCATTCCGTCGATCGTCGCGCGTTGGGACAAGTCCGTTTCGCTGACCGGCAGTGTCGATCGGGCAGGGACTTACGAGTGGAAACAGGGGATGCAGTTGTCCTCGCTGATTCGTTCCTTCGATTCACTGGCTCGCGATGCCTTTCGGCCGCTGGCGATAGTCGAACGCGTCGATATGGCCTCCGGTACCCGGCGTTTCCATACCGTCAATCTGCTGAATGTGATTGACGGAAAGTCGCTCGAGCCCTTGCAGGCAGGGGATCGGATCATCGTCTTGAGTCAAGCCGATGTCGAATTCCTGTCGTCGGCCAATGTTCAGTTCGTTCTCACCGGTCGCTTGCCGCCGGACGACAATTCGGCGAATGCCGTTGCGGTTCAGGACAAGGATGAGTTGCAGACCGTCGCGGGCACTTCGAACGCCAGGAAGATCGCGCAAGGTGATACGCTGGACAGTGTCAAGGCGACGGTCGTTCGACCCGTCCAGGTGAAGTGTGCCGGGTTGATCGAGCTGTCGAATGTCATCCGCGGCGAAGGTTCTGAGCGCTTCCGGGCGGCCATTATGAGTTCGGGGCAAGGTACCGATTCGCAGCGTCTGGTAAAGAATTCCGGGTGCCCCGTACTTTTCCAGCAAACACCGGAATTGTTGACCTTCGTTCTGGAAAACGCCATTACCGTTCGCGGTGAGGTCAAGCAGCCTGGTGTTTTGCCCATACCCGAAGGTTTGCCGCTTGACGTGGCAATCAACGCGCGCGGCGGCATGACGCGTGAGGCAGAAAAAACGGGGGTCGAGTTATCGCGTCTGGTCGCTGGCAAACAGGGGCGCATGGCGCTGAAGCGCCACTTGGTCAAACTGGACGAGTTGGCGCAGGTTCAACTCGAGCCGGGCAATCTGGTGCTGGTGCGCAAACGCTTCTCCGAGATGGATACCGGGGTTGTCCGCATGTCGGGCGAGTTCGGGCATCCGGGTAATTTCGAAATCCGACGTGGCGAGAAACTTTCTGAACTCATCGCGCGTGCCGGCGGGTTGACGCCGCAAGCGTATCCGCTGGGTACTGTCTATCTGCGGCAGAGCGTCAAGGAAGAAAAGAAGTTTTTCTACCAGAAGGCCGCATTGGATCTGCAAAATGGCCTGTTGCTGGCGATGACACGGCAGCGTGCTTCAGGCTCTACGGTCGATGCCGGAGCCGGTGCTGTGGTGATGAACCTTGTCAATCAGATGCGAAGCATCGACCCGGTGGGCCGGATGGTGGTCGAGGCTGATCCGACGGTGCTTGAGGTACGCCAGGAACTTGATGTGACGGTCGAGCCGGGGGACGAAATTCATGTTCCGCGTCGTTCTTCATCGATCCTCGTGATGGGTGAAGTATTGAACCCGGGGGCTGTGCAGTTCCTGGCGGGCAAAAAGGCTGCCGATTACATCGCCGCCACAGGCGGGACGACGCAGTTGGCCGATGAGAATCGCATCTTTGCGATTTTTCCAAACGGTAGTGCCGAGCCGCTGAAGGTTTCGTCGTGGAATTTCCAGCCAACGCTTTTGCCACCGGGCAGCACTATCTATGTTTCGCGCGATTCCTTGCCGACGACATCCATGGATCTGATGCTGTTGTCGCTGCAGGTGCTGAAGGATCTGGCATTGTCTGCCGCTTCGCTCGCCGTTATTAACAGATAGGCGCACGGCACAGACAAGGATTCTTTGAATGCCGGTTAGCTGTCGTGGGCTGGAGACTAGGCTTCGACACCGTTTAATGCGCGCCAGAAATTGGTTTGCGGCATTGTTGTGTCTGATGCTTGCATTCGAGGCGAGAGCTCAGCTTGAGCCGGAACCGACGTTTGATAATTATTCCGACATGGGCGGAGTAGGCTTGATGCAGATGCCAACGGGGCGATTTGCCCCTGAAGGAGAATTTGCGGTTTCCGTCACTCACACGAACCCCTACTTGCGCAATGCCTTGAGCATGCAGCCACTGCCCGGCGTCGAAGTGGTCCTGCGCTACACGACGATTCAGGATCGACTCTATGGTCCGGAAAATTTCTCGGGGAACCAGACCTATAAAGACAAGGGTGTGGACGTCAAGCTGATGCTGGTCAAGGAGTCGAGCACCTGGCCGCAGGTTGCGATCGGTTCTCGTGATGTGGCCGGGACCGGCCTCTTCTCTGGAGAATACCTGGTCGCCAGCCGTCGCTATTTCAATTTCGATTTCAGTTTGGGTCTGGGCTGGGGCTATCTTGGGAGCCGGGGGCAGATTAAGAATCCGCTGGCCAGTCTGTTCAGCAGCTTCAAAACGCGTGAAAACAACCTTGGCCAAGGTGGGACGATTTCCAACCAGTATTTTCATGGCGACCGCGTATCCGTTATCGGTGGGGTGACCTACCAAACGCCGATTAACGGGCTTACTCTGAAGCTGGAATTGGATGGCAACGATTACGTCAATGACCCCTCGGGAAAGCCGATCAAGGCTTCGGCGCCGATCAACTTAGGGGTTACTTACTCCTACGACAAATGGCTTGATTTGTCGCTCGGAGTCGAGCGAGGCAATGCGGCAGTGATCCAATTGGCGATTCATGGCAATCTGCACAAGGGAACGGGGTTGCCTAAACTTGACCCGGCGCCTGAAGTCCTCAAACCCAGGGATTTGTCTGAAGCCATCGCGATAAGCAAGGCCAAGGGGTGGGAGGCCGGCAATCAGCCTGAATTGGCACTGGCCAACGCATTGTTCGCAAAAGGCTATAAGGTTGACTCGGCCGAGATTAGAGGTCGAGAGGCCATTGTCGAGGCTTCGCAAAGCACCTATCGCAACAGTGCGCGCGCCATTGGGCGCGCGGCGCGAATCATGGCCAACAATGTTCCGCCACAGGTTGATGAACTGACCTATGTGAATCTGGAAAATGGCTTGGAGACCCAACGCGTTTCGCTGATGCGCAAGGATCTGGAAAAAGCGGTGAATTATGAGGGGAGCCCTGAAGAAATTGCCCAGCATCTGCGGGTCGGCGGGCCGGCCAGTGATCCGATGGCCAAGCCAGTTGCCATTCCCGACCGTTACCCTTCGTTTAGCTCGTCGTGGTCGCCGGCGATGAAGCAACAGATCGGCGGCCCGGATGGCGCTTATTTCTACCAGTTTCTCGTGCGCGGGAATGCTGAGCTACAACTGACGCGCCATTGGAGCGCAACCGTCGGTGCCATCTTGAATATTGCCGACAATCTTGCAGCACTCAAACTCCCTTCCGACAGCGTTCTGCCGCATGTGCGCAGCGACATCAATGACTATTTGAAAGAGGGCAAAACCAGCCTCTCGCAATTTCAGGCAGATTACCTCACCAACCTCGGGCGCGATTGGTATGGGCGCGCATCGGTCGGTATTTTCGAGGAAATGTTTGGTGGCGTGAGTGGTGAAATTCTTCATCGCCCTTACGACAAGCGCTGGGCCGTAGGGCTTGAAATCAATCGCGTACAGCAACGGGCTTATGACCAGCGTTTTGACTTTCTTGACTACAAGGTGACTACCGGACATCTTGATTTGTATTACCGCCTCCCGTTTTACAACATGACGGCGCAGGTCAGTGTTGGGCAATACCTCGCGGGCGATCGCGGAGCCACGTTTGCCCTCTCGCGGCAATTCGACAGCGGTGTCGTGATCGGCGCTTTTGTGACAAAAACTAATGTTCCTGCCTCGCAGTTTGGTGAAGGATCGTACGATAAAGGAATTGGCATCTCCATACCTATGGACATGCTTTCGCTTTATTCCAGCCGTGGGAATATGGGAGTGGTCTATCGGCCACTCACCCGCGACGGTGGGCAGCGCGTGAATATCGCCAAGCGGCTTTATCCGATGGTTGCCAACTCCAATACTGACAAGTTGATGAACGACTGGGGGCAAGTGCTTGAATGAAGTTCGCTGATCATATCCAGCAGCGGATGAGCCGAAGGCGTTATTCGTTGAAAATTCACTTATAGCGTTGCATGGCTAACTTGACATGGCGGCCCTAGTTGTAGCCCGTTTTTACGGCCACACAATGCGCCGTTTCAACTACAATGTCAGCCTTGAAAATTAGTTTGCATCGACGGAGCAGAATGAACCCCAACGACTCACACGCTGCAGAAGACTACCACGACGACGAAATTAACTTGTTCGAACTTTGGGGCACCTTGGTACAGAACAAATGGATCATTGTCATGATCGCAGCGCTTTGCGTATCAGCCGCAGCCGTCGTCGCCTTTACCATGACGCCCAAGTACGAAGCCGTGGTTCTTGCAAAATTCACGGAAGAAAGCAAGACGCTTGCCGGAGAATACGGAGGTCTTGCCGAGATGGCGGGGGTTAACCTGGGAGGTGGTGGCGGCACTAAGGACGCTTCCCTGGCCTATCTAAAATCCCGCGTCTTCATCGAAGGTTTCATCAAGGCAAACGATCTGATGCCCATTCTCTACGCGAAGCAATGGGATTCTCAAAACAAAAAGTGGCTGGTCGACGATCCTGAAAAAACGCCATCGCTCTGGAATGCCTTTAAATTTTTCTCGAGTATTTGTGTGGTTCAGCACGACAAGAAAACAAACCTCATTACCGTTACCGTCACCTGGAAAGACCGTGAGCAGGCGGTGGATTGGGCCAATTCTCTGATCAAGCGGGCTAACGCTAACCTGCGTGAAAAAGCCATTGCTGAGAGCCAGCTAAGTGTTGACTACCTGGAAAAAGAGCTTCGGAAAACCAGCGTTGTCGAGGTACAGCAGACGATCTACAAGGTCATGGAAACCCAGATCAAAATGATGATGATGGCTAATACGCAGGAGCAGTTCGCCTTCAAAGTCATCGATCCGGCGGCTTTAGTCGATGAAAACGCTTACGTCAAACCGAAACGCTCGATGATCATCACGCTTGGAGCAGTTTGTGGGCTAATTCTTGGCCTACTGTTCGTTTTCATTCGCCAAGCCATTAGAAATCGCCGTCAACGGGTCGCGGTTCTGTAACATCTGCTTGCACGGTGTTGTTCCATAAATCATTAATAGGCAAAAGCGCCTCTGTCCCTGTCTTTTAAGCTTCTTCGTTAATCTTGGGAATTCCAAGCTAGAAGTTGCTTGAAGCCACTGCGCAATAAGGGCTGCAGGGCTTCCTTGTTTTCAGGAATCTGACCTTTAAGAAAAAGAGCCGCAAACACTTGCCCAACTTTGACTCCTCAAAGTAACATGCCCCGCAGAATGCGGAATGCGTTCGGCGACAATGCAGAAATCGGTGTGTATCTAGTAGTTCGATCCGTCAATATATTCACAGATTTGTCGACATTAGCCATGATGCTCACACACAACGGATGGAGGTGATCATGGCGAGGAAGAGCGGGCGGGCAGCACTGGTGTAGTCAGAAGAGAACCGAGTCAAATTGGGCGTGCTTGCTTAATCGCGGACGGCCCCCGATCTACCGCCGGTTCCGGGCAAAGCGCCAAATGTCGGCAGAGATTATGAGTATGTCCGTCATGGCACGGTCTCCATCCTGGCGGGTATCGACCTGAACTTCGGCCATGTGTTCGCCAACGTTGAAGACCTGCACCGCAGCCAAGAGTTCGTCAATCTGCTCAAAATGATCGATACCTACTACCCGCCTGAGGCCATTATCCGCGTCGTCCTGGGCAATCACTTGGCCTACATTTCGCGCGAAACCATGGGTTATGGCTGAAGTCTTTACAAAACGTGAGCAGAATTCACCGCCCCTCTTTGGGGCAGCTTCGCGCCATTCTCCTCTCTCCCACTTGTGGGAGAGAGGGAAAACCGGTGCTCGCTGTCGGCGATTTTTTGGTTCCGGCTCGGCCAGCTTAGGTGTTAAGTGTTAACGGCCAGCTTTGCCACCACCATGTTTTCCACCATTATCCCAGCCATAACGTACCGTCCGTTGCCAGCGGTTATCCGCCTTGACAAATCTCGCCCCATTGGAGCCACCGAATCGCGGCCTAATGGTGCCAGCG
>NZ_JBMOJE010000002.1:0-103171 GCF_049316945.1 Propionivibrio sp.
TGATGAAAGGCCCGGCCTATGTCGCCGACGCCTATCCGCTTGAAGATTCGGATACGCCAACGGGTAACAAGAAGGCGGACAGTCCGCATCCACCACTTCCTGAATGAGCGGGAAGAATCCCGACAGCATAACCTCGCCCGTCCCCAGCGGACGCTGGTCACGAATGGCCAGAATGGGTAGCCTGGCCACCGGCATCGCTGGCGGCATGTTGGCCGAAGGGATGCGCCAGTTTGCTCAAGGCCAGCGCCCCCGGCTCGGGGATATGTTGCTGACACCCGCCAATGCCCGTCGGGTCACGGCTCAGCTTGCGCAATTGCGCGGTGCGGCGATGAAAGTCGGACAGATGATGTCCATGGATGCGGGAGATTTCTTACCGCCCGAGCTGGCTGAAATTCTGGCCAGGCTGCGTGCCGAGGCCCGGCCTATGCCGATGAGCCAGCTGGTGGCCGTACTCGATGCCAACTGGGGCGAAGGCTGGGACCGGCATTTCCGGAAGTTCTCCTTCACTCCGCTGGCGGCCGCATCCATCGGTCAGGTGCACCTTGCACAGACGCTGGATGGACGGCACCTGGCGATCAAGGTCCAGTATCCCGGTGTGCGCCAGAGCATCGACAGCGACATCGACAATGTCGCCACCCTGCTGCGCATTTCCGGCCTGCTGCCCAAAGGGCTGGACATCAAACCGCTATTGCAGGATGCCAAGCGCCAGTTGCACGCCGAAGCCGACTACCTGCGCGAAGGTGCCTGGCTGGACCAATACGGAGGCCTGTTGGCCAACAACCCCGAGTTTGTCCTGCCTGAATTGCAAGCCGATCTGACGACAGAGAACGTTCTGGCCATGTCCTATATGGAGGGCGTGCCGGTCGAATCGTTGATACACGCCCCGCAGACCGAGCGTGATCGCGTGGTCGGGCTGTTGATCACCCTGCTGTTTCGTGAGATTTTTGAATTCCAGCTGATCCAGACCGACCCGAACTTTGCCAACTATCACTACAACACGTCATCGCGCCAACTGATCCTGCTCGACTTCGGCGCCACCCGCGCCTATCCGCCCGCCATGGTCAATGCCTATCGTCGGCTGATGGGCAGCGCCATTGCCGGAAATCGACCGGCGATGAGCCTGGCCGCCTCGGATATCGGCTATTTCAAGGCCGCCATTCAGGAAAAGCACCGTCAGGCGGTTCTCGATATTTTCTCGCAAGCCTGCGAACCCCTGAGCCACACCGGCAACTATGATTTCGGACAATCGGACCTCGCCGCACGCATCCGCGATGCCGGTCTGGCTTTGAGCCGGGAAAAGGATCTCTGGCATACCCCGCCGGCCAATGCCCTATTCCTGCATCGCAAACTCGGCGGACTATATCTGCTGGCCGCCAAGCTGAAGGCACGGGTCAATGTACAGAGCTTGGTGGAAGGCTTTTTGTAGCGCCTGGGAGTTATAAAGTAAGGCTCCGTCGCTACCCCATGTACTCTTCCATCAAGCTCGTGCATTCAGGATATTTTTCCTAAGGCATCGCAAACAGCGCGAAATTGCTTAGATCTGCACTGCACTGGAACTCGCGAATTTTCGCTGTCGAATGGATCAATCAGTTCCTATTCTTTTTCTCCAGAACCTATCATGCGCTGGGTGTCGTCGGTTGGTTCGGGTAACCAACGCCCGCTTCGGACTGTAAGCCGCCTGATGACTTTTGCATGACTATTGCTTGGATTCCAGACTTTCTGGCAATTCCATTTTCTTTCGTGAAACTCAGCAACGCAGATAGTCAAGATAGCGCCCTTGAGATACTAAAACATAGTGAATTGGTCACAACAGTGCAGCGACATGTTGCACTCGCCAATATCTTGATACATGTGTATTGTTTGAAAACTGGCTTGAATCTCAGCTCAGCGGGAGGCATCCGACGGGGAACTTACTCGCCACCCCGGTGCAAACGGCGGGAATTTCGTATTTTTTTGGAGACTACAATGACTAAAGACTCGAAGCCAGAATCTGCAGATAAAGAAAAAAAAGGCCCCGATACCAGTGGCGTCAAACTCGATGACGCAGGTCGGTTTGAATTAAACGAAGAGGAGCTTGGCGAGGTGTCCGGTGGCGCGAGAAAAATTATGCAAGTGTGCTGCCCATCAGTGACGAAGTGCACCGTCGGTAGTGCTTGTCGATCGTGATAATGACGCAGCACGAAGCATTCTAAAGTGTTGAACCGGCTGTTTTCCCGGTCCTTGGATCAAGGACCGGGGACTTCTCCGGGTGTGGATCTTGTACAAATGCAAGCATGCTACTCAGGCTTGCATCCATTGTGACACTCATGATTCAAGAGGATTCCATGGAAAATCGAGACTTTCCTTCTCAGCAGGAACTGGCGATAGCCTTGTCGCCCCGGTCGTTGACCTTGATGATACTCCCGACAGAGCAATGTAATTTTCGCTGCGTTTACTGCTACGAGGATTTCAGTGCAGGGAAAATGAAGCCGGAACTGGTTGAAGGAATCAAGCAACTCATTGATCGCCGGATTGACGGACTGACCTACATTGCCTTGTCCTGGTTTGGCGGGGAGCCCCTGGTGGCGAAGGACATTGTCTTCGATATTTCCGAGCACGTTGATCGTCGTTGTCGTGAACATGGGGTTGTTCATACCAGGGGCGTCATGACGACCAATGGCTACCTCCTGACCCCGAGCGTGATGGAGAGGCTGACCAAGGCCAACCAGTCGTATTTCCAGATTTCTCTTGACGGGCTTGGAGAAACGCATGATGCCACCAGACCCTTGATGTCAGGCAAAGGGACTTTTGACACACTCTGGAAAAACTTGCAGGGACTGCGACAAAGCACTTATGACTTTCAAATTGAATTGCGTCTGCATTTCGGCGGGTGTGATCCAGCGGAATCTGAGGCACTCTGCCGCGAAATCAACGGAAGTTTCGGGGGCGATCCGCGCTTTAGCGTCTATCTAAAATGTATCGAAGACTACGGGGGGCCGAACGGCGGTCGCATCAAGCCCCTGCCTCGGGATATTGCCGAGAAAACCAGCGAGCACCTCGCAACGCTCTTGCCGGATATTGTGACGTCGCACATGTATCAGGAAAAAATGCTGGAGATCTGTTATGCCGCACATCCCAATAACCTGCTGATCCGGGCCGATGGACGTGTGGGCAAGTGCGCTCTGGCGCTAAAAGATCCACGCAATACCATTGGGCATCTGGACGAGGAGGGTCGTTTGCACATTGACAATCAGCGGTTTCAGCCGTGGATGGAAGGTTTCAAGGAACTCGATGAAGAGTTGCTCGCCTGCCCTTATCACGGCATCAACAAGACGCCTCACCTCCAGGAAATTATTTTTTCCTGAACAGTGGATAACCGAAAGCGGCTCTTTGACGATCAATAGGGCCCAGCAGCAACGCATAGTAAAGTTTTCTGCACGAGGATAAGCACATCCCGATGGATACAGCACATCAAGAAATCTCAGTTTTTTTTCAGGCAGTGCCTCGTTCGGTTTGCGACGCAATTCTTGAAATGGGAGAAAGCCGAACACCGAGTCAAGCTGAGATCTCCAAGGGAGAAGATGTTACGGAAGATCTGAGTTTTCGCGATAGCGAGGTCTCCTTCTTGTCCCTTGATTCCTGGGTGGCCGGTCTGATGCGACACTTCATAGACTTGGCAAACGCCGGCAAATGGAATTACCCGCTGTCCGAACTGCAAGCACTGCAATATGCGGTCTACAGGGTTAACGGCCATTTCGGCTGGCACCAGGATGGTCGGGAAGTAGAAGGCCCTGAATCCTATGGTTCGGATGCGGAAACAGGGGCGTCGGGATTCGCAAGAAGAGTGACGGGCGTCCTGTTTCTTAGTGACAACACTGAATATAGCGGTGGACGGTTGGAGCTAAGGGATGAACACGGCGTGATACACACTGACCCGAGCTTCCTTGTTGCAGGTACGTGCGTTGTTTTTCCATCGCATGTATTCCATCGCGTCACCCCCGTCGTCTCCGGGATCCGCAAGACCCTGGCAACTTGGGCGCTTGGTCCTGCCGCATAAAGAAGTGAAGCGCTGACGGTGCAGTTGGAACGGCCATCTGGATCATCACCGAATATCTTTGCCAACGTGTTTTATGGAAAATGCCGCTGAGTGCAAATGGCATGGCCCCTCATCATGCCAACTGACGTTCCGCAAGGTCGCGGAAAAGACCTCCCCGCGCCATTAGTTCGGCGTAGGTTCCAGACTGTACGATGCGACCGCGATCCATCACCAGTATTCGGTCAGCATTGATGATGGTGCTTAAACGGTGAGCGATAGCGATGCGGGTAGCCTTCAAACGCTCTACGGAATGACTCACCTGTGCCTGGGTACGGTTGTCCAAGGCGCTGGTGGCTTCATCGAAAAGTAAAATACGGGGGCGCCTGACAATGGCTCGAGCAATCATGATGCGTTGCTTCTGGCCACCGGACAGGGTCGAAGCGCCCTCGGCAAGCATCGTATGCATGCCCATTGGCATGGCTTCGATGTCGGCATCCAAGCCACAGAGGCGTGCGGCTTCCCAGGCATCTTCGACGGTCAGATTCAGGGCACCGACAATATTGGTGTAAATGTCTCCAGGCATCAGTTGTCCGGATTGAAGCACTACCCCCATGTGCTTCCTTAAAGATTGTAAATCCAGATCTTCCATATCCTTGCCGTCGAAGTACAAGGAACCTGATTCAGGCCGATCAAAACCCAGCAACAAGCGCATCAGCGTTGATTTTCCGGAACCCGAAGGCCCAACAATCGCCAGGAATTCCCCCTCCCTGACCGAAAAAGAGACCCCGTCAAGAATTGGCGGCCCATCCTGCCGGTAGCGAAAGACGAGATTCGAAGCTGAAATGTTTCCTCTAAGCTCAGTAACACGCTTTCGAACAGGATCTGCTTCGGGCTGAGCTTCCAGAATAGGTTTGGCTCGTTCCATCTGTGGCAGGATGTGCAGAAGGGAAAGCAGGGTGTTGATCAGGTCGATAAATTGCAGAAAAAAATTGGCAAAAATGCCCGTGAAGGCAACAAATGCTCCGGTGGTGAGCAAGTTGCCCACCGAATTTCCGTCCGGATTAGGCTGTGCTACCAGGTAAAAAATGACTGCGCTCGCCACGACAGAGAATGTGGAGACGAATACGTCTGCTGTATTGCGCAAACGCTGGGCGTCAATGTGTAACGATTTTGCCTGGGCAAAGCTCTCTGCCCAACGGGCGAATCCACGTCCCTCAGCCGCAGCGACGCGAAGCTTGGCAATGCCGTTGAGAAAGTCGAGCACCAGACTGCTGAGTTTGCCCTGAAGCGCGACATACTTACGCTCTTTGCGAAGAATCAGAAATGCAAGAATTGCATTTACAGCGACCGCAATCAGCACCAGGCCAAGGGCCATTAGCGCGAGCAGTGGTGAGAGATAGAACAGCAGTGCGAGATTCAGGAACGAGAACATGCCGCCCAGAAGCCCACTGATTGTTGTGCCGGAGAGGTGCTGGTAGATGTCGTTTACGGCGTTGATTCTCTGCGCGAGATCACCGGCCGAGTAATTACGGAAGAACCGGACGGGGAGTTTCAAGACACGGTCCCAGATGGCCGCCTGGATCGCCAACTCCGAACTGGTCTCCAGACGCAGTAGGACTTCGGAACGAAACAGCGAGAAGAGCAAAGTGGCCAAAGCTGCTCCAAGCAAGGCGGCTACCATTTGCAAGAGCTGGCTTTGATCCGCCTCAGGAATGACGTGGTCAAAAAGATAGCCCATGGCCAACGGGGCGACGGTGCCAAGGATGCCCAATAGCGCAGCCATGGACAAGACCATTCCTGTTTCGCGACTTCGGCCACTGAGACCCAGGCGAACCAGATCTATAATGGCGATGGGCTTTGCCGGAAGACTTCTGAAGAAATCGTAGGCGAAATGGGCTAGAGTCGCTGCCAGCACGGAGTCTATTTTTTTTCGCTCGCCGGTTTGCGGAGATACTGTGGAATAACCCCCAGTCCGATCCGGCAACATGGCGAATGGATACCCGGTTTCCATGTCAAATCCAACCAAGGGGCCGGCATCCTCTTCCCACCAGCGCCCACGCAAGGCCACCCGGCGTTTCTGTACATGTGCCATATCCGCCAAGAGCGACAATTGCTCGTAGCTGGATAGGTCCGCCGCACTTGATGGCAGATCCGGAAAGGTGATTCCCAGTTGTTCGCCAACAATCCGGCAGGCTGACAGCACGGGATCGATGCCTCCATGCCAGGTGGCTTTGGGTAATCCGGGATCCAGGATGCCCGCGAGCCGCCGCAACCCTCCCTCCATCTGCCGCCCGATCTGTTCGCGCCTGAGTTGAATTCGTTGTGCATCGGCCATGTCATCGGCAGTGAGTCGTGCCAAAAAGGCTCGCAATAGCGCCAATTGCATGTTAACCATTGTCAACAGAAGACGGTGGTCGATGAGCAGTTTTTGGAAATCGACCACCTGTAGCAAAGCATTACCGCAACCGACAATCCATGCGTCTGCATGGAGACAAACCATGGAGCCGCTGGAGAAAACCAGATCGGCGTTCCCCATCAGGGTTACCTGGCCCTCGATGACTTCCAGCCACTTCATTCCGGAAGGAACCGCGCATACCTCGGCATCCCGGATCTGGAAAGGGTTCGCTGGCTCGGGCTCCCGGTACTCAGAGGGCGCCAGGCAAGATCGCCCGGCGCGGATCAGGCTGCCAATCGAGCGGGCCGCGCCGGCTTCCAGTTCGTCTCCAGGGGGAAGCGGGCCACCAGCCATCAGCGAATCGAGGGGAAGCAAACGCGTACCCGGTAGAGGCACAAAGCGCGCTTGGTAACCCGGCAATTGATCCTGCAGGTCGTTATTGATTAGGAAGTCACCAGCCGTAATCCGGCATACAGGCCGCAATGCCTGGGCCGTGCCAGCGTGTTTGATCTCGGTGAGAAACAGGTCGACGGCACCGTCGATGACCAGGAAGGCACGAGGAAGCCCTGCGCACACAACCGCAGATCCCGGCACTGCATTAGCTTCCTGTGCCAGCATCCACGACGACCAATCGCTGTTCAGGGTCATTCCGATACCGCCAGGCGCCGGTAGATTCCTGCAGGAATCGCTAAAAGTTCATCATGTGTTCCCGCCTCAACGATCTTGCCTTCTTGCAGAACATAGATACGGTCACAGTCACGCACGGTACTAAGGCGATGTGCGACGATGACACAGGTGCATCCGCGGCGCCGCAGATTCAGATCGATCTCCTTTTCGACTACGGGGTCGAGCGCACTGGTGGCCTCATCAAGAACCAGCATTCGTGGTTCATTGACCAGGGCGCGAGCCAACTCCAGTCGTTGGCATTGTCCGCCGCTGAAATTCCGCCCACCCTGATCGATTGGCCCATCGTAACCACCTGGCCGTTCAACAATGGCTTCATGCATGCATGCGTCGGTAGCTGCTCGCACCAGGGCCTCATCGGAAACCGTACCATCCCAAAGGGTCAGGTTGTCTCGAATACTCCCTTCGAAGAGAACGATCTCCTGATCAACGACCGCCAGCGATAAGGCGAGCAGATCACGAACCCAGAATTGCCGGGGCTGGCCATCAAGCAGCACCTCACCTGACCAGGGTTTATAAAGACCCATCAACAGCTTTGACACCGTAGATTTCCCACATCCCGAAGGGCCAACCAGAGCAATACGCTGTCCGGGCTCTACTGTGAGGGAGAAGTCGTTAATCAGTGGTTGAGCCGTCCGGTTGTAACCAAAAGTAACGTTGCAGAGTTCGATTCGACCTTGGAGCCTGGCATTGCCTTGAGGCATGTCCGTGGTCGACAGAAGACCAGTATCGATTTCGGGAATAACGCGTTGGACATCATCAAGACGATCCATGTCGCCCTGAAGCTGCTGGATTTGCGATCCCAAGTTGACCAGCGACTGTACCGGTCCAGAAAAGCTCTGGGCAAGGCTCTGAAAGGCCACCAGCATGCCAAGAGTCATCGCGCCATCCATCACCCGGAAACCGCCAAGCCCGACAATCGCTGCGGCTTCGACCGCCGAAAGGGTAATGGGTAGCGTATTGAGCAGCAAGGAGGCGCGTGCCTGAGCCTGGGTCGACATCATCCAGCGTGCCTGATAACCCGCCCACTTTTCAAAAAAATCGGATTCTGCACCGGATGCCTTGATGGTTTCCATCAGCATGAGGCCGTTCATCGATGTCCCGACCACTTTGCCGCCGTCGATCGCCAGCCGTTGATTCGCGGCCTTGCGCTGCCCGGCTACCGATTGCAGCAGCCAGATGTTGGCCACGGCAAAGCTCAGACTGACCAGTGACAGCGCGACGTCATAGCTGAGCATCACCGAAAGGAAAAACAGGGCAGTGACCAGATTGAGGCCGGCGGCCGGCAGTTCGCTGGAAACCATCTGTGCAACCCGATCGCTGATGGCCAAGCGTGAGCCGATCTCACCGGCGTAGCGCTGGGTATAAAACTCGATGGGCAGGTGCAACATATGCCAGAAAAGCCGGCTCCCGGTTGCAATGGAGATCGAAGACTCCATGCGCAGCAGGTAATGCTTCTCGATGGCCATCAGTCCGCCGCGCAGCAGTGCGGTCAAGGTCATGCCAATGACTAGGGGCAACAACCACGAATGCTGTCCGCCGATCATATAATCGTCAACGAAAATTCTGGAGAAGGCCGGGATGGCCAGTCCAGGCACGACCATAGTCAGACCGACCAGCGACAAGAAGGCAAACGCAGCCTTGTATCCCGAGACTCTGGACAGCAAGGCCTTGAGCACACTGGGTGGTTCGCCTGAGGGCCGGAATTCCGGAGTGGTCTCGAAAGTCAGCACGACGCCAGTGAATGATTGGTCGAATTCCTCCCAGGATGCATTTCTGCGCCCGCCTGCGGGGTCATTCAGGCATACACCCTCTGCAGTAAAACCCTCGACGACCAAGAAGTGATTGAAGTTCCAGAATACGATCATCGGCAAAGGCAAATCCGACAAGGCGGCCAGTTCCTTGCGGAAGCCGCGGGCGACCAGTCCGTAGCCTCTGGCGGCCTTGATGACGTTGCTGGCCTTGCTGCCGTCCCGAGAAACGCCGCACTGCAGACGCAGTTCATTCAGCGGCACCCAGCATCCGTAAAAGGCAAGAATGCTCGCCAGGGCCGCCGCGCCGCATTCCGCCGCCTCCATTTGCAGAATAACCGGCGTCTTGACCTGCCGTAGCCGAAAACCTTCCGGAGCCGAAGTGGCCGCCTGTTGCATCTATAGCCCCCCCAGGGCCTGGCGTAACGCCGGTATGAGCAAGGAGATGGGCGGCTGTCGTCGCACCACGATTTCGGCTTGCGCGGGTGTGCCGGCCGAAACTTTCACTGGTGGCCCCTGCTTGGAAGACCACTGGTAACCACTGGCCGTATCGGCACGCACCAGCTTGGCGCGAAGTTCGATCGGTGACAGACTGCCAGAGAGCTCTCGTACCAGTTCTTCATTCTGCAAGGTGCTGCGCATACTCTGTTGCGTTGCAGGATAGTCGGAGACATAAAATACTTCGCCGATCAGGTAACCATATTCCTCACGTCGTACATTGGCTGGCGCTACATGCACCGTCATGCCCTTGGTTACCTTCTTGCCGTCACTCGCGGCAAGATAGATCGCCACCTCCAGCCCATCGGCTGCCTCGCCTTCTGGCTCGATCATGACCAAAGGCGTGCCAGGTGACACCAAGGCTCCAGGTGATACACGCACCTCGACGACCCGACCGGCGTACGGACTCTCAACGAGGGTCGTCAGCCGCTCGGTCTCGGCAAGTCCTTCTACGGACCTTTGCGCCTCAGCTACCTGTGACTGTATCTGGCTTAATTGGGACTCGGCCTGCTTTTTTGTGTCCAACTGCTTGAGCGCAAGTTGCCGGACTTGAACACGAACGTTCTCTGACTCAAGCCGGGCGTTGGTCAAGTCCATCTGGGTGGCGAGCAGTGACTGGCGCGTAATCAGTCCCTGCTCCAGCAGGATTCTCTGCGCTGCCACTCGCTCACCCAGAAGGCGGCTACGTTCTTCGGCTGCCTTCTGCTGCTGGTTATACATCTGCTGCTGTTGTTTGAGCGATGCATCGCTGATGTTCTCGCCCTGCAGAAGCAGCGAGTTGATCCGGACTTCCTGGCGATGAAGCTCCGCCAAACGATCTATCGCCTGCCGTTGCCGTTCAGTCAATTCCGGCTGGGATATGCGGACAATCGTCTGTCCACGATTAACATGGCTCCCGATGCCGACCAGCAAATCCGTTACTCGCCCCTGGGCCGCCGAACTAACCTCGGCCAGGCCGCCTCGTTGGAGAAGAATGGCCCGACCCGAGACTACCGTCGGTACTGAACCGAGGAAGCCCCACAAGAGCGCACCAATTACGAGTCCGGCTAGCGGTGTCCAGAGCAACCATCCCCGCGGCGTGATTACATGGACCAATTGATCCAGTTGTTCCGGAGAAGAGAGCCTCTCAAGCGAAACCTGACGGAAGATGTTTTGTCGGACTGACATGGGATTCCGTCCTTATGGCAAGGCAAAGCGCATGAAGCTTGCGAGATTCACTTCTAACTGATCGCCCGTTGTTCCGACCAGGGCATCGACATCATGCCCGAGGCGGGCCAGGCTGGCGGCATAATTGCTGCGGCGTTGTACATCATCAAGCAGCGCGCGGAAGTAGCGATCTTCCACATTGACAACATCGATCAAGGTGGCGACGCCGAGTCGACGCCGGGTGCGCTCATGATCGAGGGTTTTGGCGTAGCGCAAGACGATCTGCTCCGATCCACGCATAGCCTCGGCCGAGCGGCGGACCTGAGCCGATGACGCTTCAACAGCCGCACCAATGTCTGCGCGAAGCGACTCGCGACGGATTTCGGCTTCGGTCAGCAGGGCTGATGTCTGCCGGACCAGTCCGTTGGCGGCATTGTTACCGACCGGAAGCTGAAAGTTAAGAATGGCAGCGACAGATGGTCCCGAGGAATTTCCAGCCAGAGGGTTCGCTGCTCCAGAGAGGCTTGCGCCTTCCTGCAGACTGTTGGAACTAACGAACAGGGACAAATCAATCTGGGGCCGGGCTAGGTCCCTGGCACCGGTCAAGCGTTCTCCGAGAGCCAGGATGCGCAGTTCGATCGCCTGCCAATCCCCGCGCCGGAGCAGCGCCCTTTCCAGCAACAGTTTTAGACCGGGCAGGTCGGAAACTCCGGAAGGGGGTGGCGGCGGGGTGAGCGGTTGGCCGATTTCCCTCTGCAACTGTGAGGTCAGGCCCATACTTCTTCCCATGGACTGCTGGGCTTCCAGCAACGCCTGCTCGGCACTGATGCGAGTATTGATTCGCTCGAAGTGATTGGCTTGGGCAAGGTCGATATCGGCCGCCGGAACCTCATCCGCCGCGACCAGTTTTCGCAACTCCTGGAGCAGACCCAGCGTCCGCTCTTCGCCGCTGCGGGAGATTTCCAACTGTCGCCAACGGCTACTGTATTCCCAATAAGCAATCGCCGCATCCCGTAGTGCCAAGGAAACTGCAAAGCGTTTTTCTGCGGTCGCTGCTGCGAAACTTTGCTCGACCGACTTCAGGTTTGCGTTTGCGGCATTGCTTTCGCCAGCACCTCTGAACAACGGAACACGCAACCCGAAAGCAATAGACCGGGTAGTCTGGGAGGGAAGTCCCAACAGCCTGGAAGTGTTGTTCTGCAGGTAGGTGGAGGTAGCGCTGCCCAAGAGGGTCTGCCCCGATCGCAGGCGCTTCTCCACCTTCGCATCAAAACCGGATCCACTGCCGCTTAGATCGGTAAGAACCGGCGTAAGTAATTGTTCTGCCTGGTTCAAGGGGCGCCGGTCTTCGTTACGTCGCGCTTCGATGGCAAGCAAAGGATCGAAGACGCCCTGCGCCTGCTGCACAACGGCACCTGCGACCTGCACCTGAGTCTCGCCGATCTGCACGTCGCGATTGCTGTGCAGGGTCAAATGAATGGCATCATTGAAAGATAAGCCGCTGACTGTCTGAGCAAATGCCGAAGCCGCGGAGCCGATAAACAATCCTGCCGCAAATGCAGCAACCGCCATGGACTGATGCCGTCGGCAGTAGCCAACCAGAGTTGCAGTGTTGATCATGCCAAGGTTCGCACCCAATGGACTCCGGACCTTTTCCGACTTAACCGATGAGCTTCTTGAGGATGCGATCGAATCTGCTTCCTGCCAGATGCAAGGTATCCAGCACGTGACCATCAAGTTCCCCAAGTCGCATCTCATCGACGTCGTCAGGCGACTCGCCATAACCGAATCGAGAGAGCACATTGCGCATGCGATCAGCTAAGAAAATCGCAATTGACTTATAAAAGCGGGCCGCAAAAGCCGCATCTGACGCCATTTTCTGGCTGATCAGACGATGCTCGACTGCCAGGACCAGCACATCGCTGACTGCCTGCACCGAAGCCGAGGTGGGACTGTCATCAACGAAAGACATTTCTCCCAGGATATCGCCCACCCCAACTTTTGCTATTTCCTGGCCATGAGCAGCGAGGACTTTGAGTTCACCATCGAGGACAATGAACAATTGCTCCAGACGTACGCCTTGTTGAACCAGCATCTCACCGGATTTGACCTGAAGCCGCTTGCCGACCGTCGCCAACCAGTCGGTGTCTTGATCGGTCAGCTGACCGAGAATGTATAAAACTTTGCGCATATACCCCGCCTTCTTGGCGTTTCTGCTGGTTATTGAAAGACTGCGCAAAATGGGCGAACCCTTGTTTATTCGGAGCAAATCCTGTCACCATTGATAATGGTAACAGTAAACTGCATGAGGGCAACCTCCACCCGAGCGAGCAATTAGCGGTTTTATATATCCTGACCAGTTTGTTAACCGACGTGATTTTCTTTTAAATCTCACCGCGTTACTGTATGTTCAATCAATTAACGAATTCACATTGGTGTCCATCGTCAGCATGAACGCTCACTTTAAAGTCAGCAGGCGCCTATTCTTTTCACCGCTTGCACATCAACCTTATGCCTTTCAAGCACTAGTTTCAGGCGATGCATGATGGAACTTCTTCCAGGCTCCTCTGACCTTAACCCCTCCGAGCTTGCCACCCTGCTCGCGAGTGCAGTGATTCGCTCTTATCCCAAAAATGCAGTCATACTCAATGAGGGTGACGAGGGCGACAGCGTTTATTTCGTCCTTGCAGGCAAGGTCAAGATATTCTTGTCAAATGATCAGGGGCGCGAAGTCGTAATTGGTCAGTTCGGGCCGGGTGACTATTTCGGTGAAATGTTACTTGAACCTGGCTCTCGCTCTGCGTCGGTCATGACCCTGGACGCCTCGCGGTTTGCCGTCGTACGACTCGAAGAATTTCGGGAATTCCTGAAAACCCACCCTGATTTCATGCTCGCTCTCGTGGGCAAATTGATACGACGCAGCCGCACCTTGGCGCGCAACGTCAAGAGTTTGGCCTTGCTTGACGTCTATGGCCGCCTTGCCCAGCTTCTGCACGAAATGGCTCGGCCGCATGGAAATACCTGGTTCATTGACGAACCGCTGACGCAGCAGGAAATTGCCAACCGCATAGGATCTTCTCGGGAAATGATTAGCCGTATTTTCAAGGATCTGGTGGCAGGTGGTTACCTGATCGTTTCTCGCCAACGAATCGAGATCAAGCGCCACCTCCCAACCGCATGGTAATCGCGTCCAAAGTGGATCGATGGGAACTACCGTTCAACTTCGAGATCTTTCAGGTCGTCGTCTCCCCCTCGCACCATTCTCTTGAGTCCGCCACTTACTTTGGCAAGTTGTTCGTCTGTCAGTTCGAGGGTTGGATCGTTGTCGATGTGTTGCTTTTTTTGTTTAACGGAATCTTTCGTCTCGTCATTACTCATTTGAATTTCCTCCAAAATGATTCTCAGCAGAGATGTAGTTCGAATTCATCCCTGCGCTGAAGTGCTGTTAGATTGCAATCAACCGACGTAAACATCGTCCTCTGTCTGCGTTCCCGGGCCTGTTACAGATAATCTGCTTGTCCTGATACTTCCCCCAGACACCTTGTCAAGGGCCTCTTCTGATAGCTCGCTCTCCAGAAATGTATCTACTTCCTTATCTTTATCCGCGGTCACATTTGAAGATGGCTGGCTGGTATTCGACATTTTTTCTCCTTTGTTAGTGGGCTCACGCTACCGGGTCGTAACGCTTGATCGCAATATAAATGAATATCACGAGCGTAGCCATTGACTTTCAGCACAACCGATATGTGACGTATTCACCCACTCCCGATAAAGTTAAAACAGTGGAATGCTCGGACACGCTCAAGCCCCGCGAAAACAACCAGGCTCCATGCAATGTTTTTTCGGCAACTTCCCCTGAGGCGGCGATCCGATTTTTCCCGCCGCTCCGATTCTGGAATGGTCTGGAGGATCAGGATGTCGGGGCCGTCGCACATCAGGAACTCGCACTGGATGCGGTTCTGCAGTACCCGCGCATTGCCTGACCAAGGCTGGCTAGTTAGAGTTTTTCATCTATTGCACGGGACGGGCTATCAGGATTCTTGGATAGCCAACCCTGTTGTGTACAAGACGGTGAACTATCACTTTGGTTCGTGATGGATCGCACCAACCCTGGAATGCATATAGCCGTTATAAATCCCTGTTTGGCGGATTGCTTACCCAGCGATTTCGGCGCTGGCGCTCATTGCTGTCACGCCATCCGGGCCCTGCGCTTCCAGGGAAACCTGCCCGTTGTCTGCGCTGCCGACCAGGCGAAACGGGGCCAGGTCGAAGAGGGGCGCCAGTCCCCGGAAGCTGAATCCCTTTACCGGCCGTTGCTCATGCTGTCGAACCAGTTCCATCAGCAGGACGGCGGTCAGCGGCCCGTGCACTACCAGGCCCGGATAGCCTTCTTCGCCGGTCGCGTAGGGGCGGTCGTAATGAATCCGGTGGGCATTGAAGGTCAGCGCCGAAAAACGGAACAGCAGTTTCGGGTCAGGCATCACGATACGTGACCAGGCGCCTTGCGGAGCGGGCGGCCAGTCGATGACTTGCGGGCAGGCAACAGCCGGACCCGGTTCACGATAGACGATGTCCTGTTCTTCCTCGATGCACAACTGGCCATCCTGGTAATAGCTGCAGAGCACGGAAACAAAGGCCAGCGACCCGGAACGCCCCGACTTCTGGCGGATGTCGCGAATCTCGGCTTCGCGGCGCGCTGGCTGACAAATGACCAGCGGTCGATGGAAGCGCATGCGGGCACCGGCGAACATCCGCCTCGGGTAGGGAATCGGTGGCATGAAGCCACCACGCTGCGGATGCCCGTCGACGTCAAGCTGCGTTTGCGGCGCTCTCGGCAGAAAGTAGAACCAGTGCCACAACGGCGGTAGTGCGCTGCCTTTCCCGAAATGCGTCACCGTGTCATCGAGCGTGGCCGCCGCGGCCAGCGCCGGCGTCAGGCTCAGGTCATCTTCGGTTATCTCGCGGCGGCCAATCCACTGGGAGAAATCCGTTGTCGTGTCGGTCATGAACTTATTCCTTTCGTTTTTGCCTTAACAATTTGGCAAGTACAACACAGCATGAGGGCGAACTCAAGTTGCCGCACGATCAGTGCTGAATCGAATAAGACGATCAGTCATTCACCTTAGGCCAATCAATTTCCCCATTTGCCCTTATTTTATTGTTTTGCTATTCTTCGCCGCCGGACCTGGCGCGAAATGATGGTTTTAAAGCGTTTCAAGGCACGGCTGTCGAGAGGAGCGACTATGAAACAGGGAGCAGGTACCACGAAGTCTGCCCCGCTAAGGTCTGGATCTGCGGCCAATGCGGACGAAACACCAGCCAGCCCTCAGCCGCAGCAGGACGGCCAGGATCAGGAGCGCTTGCCCGACAATGAAAACCTGCCGATGAGCGGTGTGCGCGTCATCGACGTCGGCACTTTTCTGGCCGGTCCTTATGCCGCATCGATGCTTGGCGAATTCGGCGCAGAAATTCTCAAGGTCGAGCATCCGATTGCCGGTGATCCGATGCGGCGTTTCGGAACGGCATCGAAACGCCACGATGCGACGCTGGCCTGGCTGAGCGAAGGCCGCAACAAAAAATCGGTGACCCTCGACCTGCGTCAGCAGGAGGGCGTCGAACTGTTTCTGAAACTGGTTGCCAAGTCCGACGTGCTGATCGAGAACTTCCGACCCGGCACGATGGAGGAATGGGGGCTCGGCTGGGACGTGTTGAGCAAGGCCAACCCCGGCCTGGTGATGCTGCGGGTCTCCGGATACGGGCAGACCGGGCCGTATCGCAATCGTTCGGGCTTCGCGCACATCGCCCATGGCTTCGCCGGACTTTCCTACCTCGCCGGTTTTCCCGGCGAAACTCCGGTGGTTCCCGGTACCACGCCGCTGGGTGACTATCTGTCCAGCCTCTATGGCGCCATCGGCATCCTGCTGGCACTGCGTCACAGCGAAGCCACCGGCGAAGGGCAGATCATCGACATCGGCATCTACGAAGCCGTTTTCCGCCAGATGGACGAGATCGCCGCCGCCTACGGCCTGTTCGGCAAGGTTCGCGAGCGCGAAGGCGCTGGCAGCTACGTTGCCGTTCCACACGGACATTTCCGCACCGTCGATGACAAGTGGGTCGCCATCGCGTGCACCACCGACAAGATGTTCGAACGCATTGCGGCCGCGATGGGCCGGCCGGAACTTGCTTCGGCCGAAGTCTATGGCAATCAGCGCAAGCGCCTGGCAGCGCGCGACGAGGTCAACCGGATCGTCATCGAATGGGTTGGCTCGCTGACCCGCGACGAGATAATGAAGTTGTGCATCGACGGCGAAGTGCCGATCGGCAAGGTCAACAGCATTGCCGACATTTTTGAGGACGAGCATTTCCTGGCGCGCGGCAACCTGGCCCGCCTGAAAGAGGAAGGGCTGGGTGAAGTGGTGGTTCCCGGTGTGGTGCCGACGCTGTCCGAGACGCCGGGCAGGATCTCCAATCTTGGGCCACCGCTGGGCAATGCGACGTATGAAGTCCTGCGCGAACTGCTCGGGATTTCGGCGCAGGAAATACAGCGGTTGCGGCAACGCAAGATCATCTGAACAGACCATCGCGAGGACTCCAACATGACCACTGAACAGACCGGAACCCGGCTCCCGCTCGAAGGCATTCGTGTCATCGACGCCGCCACGGTCATTGCCGCCCCCTACAGCGCCTGCATTCTCGGTGAATTCGGCGCCGATGTAATCAAGGTTGAAAACCCCAAGGGCGGCGATCCGATGCGTTACTTCGGCACGCCTACCAAGCGCAAGGACACGCTGGCCTGGCTGAGCGAAGCACGCAACAAGAAATCGGTAACCCTCGACCTGCACCTGCCGGAAGGCGTCGAACTGTTCAAGAAACTGATCGAGCAGTCGGACGTGCTGTGCGAAAACTTCCGGCCCGGGACGCTCGAAAAATGGGGACTGGGCTGGGAGGTGCTGCAAAAGATCAACCCGCGCCTGATCATGCTGCGCGTTACCGGCTACGGGCAAACCGGCCCCTACAAGGACCGCCCCGGATTTGCCCGCGTCGCGCACGCGGTCGGCGGGATCGCCTTTCTTTCGGGCATGCCGAGGGGAACGCCGGTCACGCCGGGTTCGACCACCATCGGCGACTACCTTACCGGGCTCTATGGCTGCATCGGCATCCTGATGGCCTTGCGCCACCGCGAGCGCACCGGCCGTGGCCAGTACATCGACGCTGCCCTGTACGAATCGGTGTTTCGCTGCACCGACGAACTGGCACCGGCCTATGGAATGTACGGAAAGGTGCGCGAGCGGCACGGACCGACACACAACGATTTTGCCTGCCCGCATGGGCATTTTCCGACCAAGGACAACGGCAAGTGGGTGGCCATTTCGTGCGTCACCGACAAACTGTTCGAACGACTGGCGCAAGCCATGGGACGACCCGAACTGGCGGCCGCGCACGTCTATGGGAATCAGAAGGTACGGTTGGAGAGCCGTCACGACGTCAACGAAATCGTCCGTGACTGGTGCGGATCGCTGCCGCGCGAAGAACTGCTTTCGCGCTGCTTCGCGGCGGGAGCACCGGCCGGCCCGTTGAACAGCATTGCCGACGTTTTCGGCGATCGGCAGTTTCATGCCCGGCGCAATCTGGTGGCTATCGACGAGGCGGATATCGGCGAGACGGTCATCGTACCGTCAGTGATTCCGCGCCTGTCGGCAACGCCGGGACGCATCAAGCACCTCGGCCCAAAGCTCGGGCAGCATACCGATGAAGTACTCTCCGATCTGCTCGGAATGAACCAGCAAGAAATTGATGAACTTCGCAAGAAGCGCGTGATCTGAACACCCGCAGGGATAATGAAAATGAAAATGGACGGAATTCTCAAAGGCTTGCGTGTCGTCGAAGGCTCGGCGTTTGTTGCCGCGCCGCTCGGTGGCATGACCCTGGCCCAGCTTGGTGCGGAGGTCATTCGTTTCGACCCGATCGACGGAGGGCTCGACAACAATCGCTGGCCACTGACCCTGGATGGAAAACACAGCCTGTTCTGGGCTGGCCTGAACAAGGGCAAGCGTTCGATCGCCGTCGATTTTCGCAAGCCGCGTGGACAGGAGTTGCTGACCCAGTTGATCTGCGCACCGGGCGAAAACGCCGGCCTGTTCAGCACCAACTTCCCGGCCAAAGGCTGGCTGGGTTATGAAGCGCTGAAAGCCCATCGCGCCGACCTGATCATGCTCAACTTCATGGGGCGCCGTGATGGCGGTTCAGAGGTGGATTACACCGTGAACCCACAGGTCGGCTTGCCCTTCATGAACGGGCCAATTACTTCATCCGACGTTGTTAATGACTCGTTTCCGGCGTGGGATTACATCAGCGGGCAGATGATCGCCATCGGCCTGCTCGCCGCCGAAAGACACCGACGGCTGACCGGCGAAGGGCAACTGGTTCGTCTGGCGCTGAAGGACGTGGCGCTGGCGATGCTTGGCAATCTCGGGTTGCTGGCCGAAGTGATGGTCAACAACACGGACCGGGCAAAGCATGGCAACTATCTCTATGGCTCTTTTGGGCGCGATTTCACGACGCTCGATGGCAAGCACCTGATGATCATCGGCCTGACCGACATGCAGTGGCGGTGCCTGCTCAAAGCCACCGGCCTGCAACAGGCAATGAACGAACTCGGTGCCCGGCTTGACCTTGACCTCGCCGATGATGGCAACCGCTTTCGCGCCCGGCAACAGATCGCCGCGCTCATTGAGCCATGGTTCTGCGCCCGCACGCTAGCCGAAGCGACCAGTATTCTCAATGCCAACCGCGTCACCTGGGGCCCTTATCGCGGCGTGCGCGAAGCGATTGCCAGTGATCCCGATTGCTCGGTCGACAATCCGATGTTCTCGATGACCGAACAGCCGGGCATCGGCTCCTACCTGATGCCGGCGACGCCGCTCGACTTCGATCGGGTACCACGCCTGCCGGCGATGCCGGCACCGGTTCTCGGCCAGCACACCGACCAGATTCTGCTCGACATCCTCGGCTTGAGCGAAGCCGAGGTCGGCCGTCTGCACGATGACGGCGTCGTCGCCGGGCCAGCCTGAAACTGCACTGCATAGCTCAATTACTTCCGTCTGTTTTTCGTCTGTTCCATCCGCGTTCTTTTAATAAAGGAAAATGCCATGAAGCTCCCCGTTCATTTCTACAAGCCACTCGCCATCGGCGCGCCACAACCCTTGCGCGAACTGCCGGTGCGACCGGAACGGATGATCCATTTCTTTCCTCCGCACATTGAGAAAATCCGCAACAAGGCCCCCGAGACCGCCAAACAATGCGATGTGATGTGCGGCAACCTAGAAGACGCCATCCCGATCGAATCCAAGGATGCGGCGCGCGCCGGCTTCATCGAACTGCTGAGCAACAACGACTTCGGCGACACCGCGATGTGGGTGCGCGTCAATGCCTTGAACAGCCCCTGGATACTCGATGACTTGCACGACATCATCAAGCACGTCGGCAACAAGGTCGATGTGATCATGATTCCCAAGGTCGAAGGGCCGTGGGATATTCACTTCGTCGACCAATACGTTTCCCTGCTCGAAGCGAAATATGGCATCAAGAAACCGATTCTGCTGCATGCCCTGCTTGAAACCGCGCAAGGCGTGACCAACGTCGAAGCCATCTGCGGCGCCAGTCCGCGCATGCATGGCCTGAGCCTCGGCCCGGCCGATCTGGCCGCCTCGCGCGGCATGAAGACGACCCGGGTGGGTGGCGGACATCCCGGCTACGGCGTACTGGTCGACGAGGAAGAAGGCAAGGCGACGCGCGCCTTCTATCAACAGGATCTCTGGCACTACACCATCGCGCGCATGGTCGATGCCGCCGTGGCGCACGGCTTGCATTCGTTCTACGGCCCGTTCGGCGACCTCAAGGACGAAGCCGCCTGCGAAGCGCAATTCCGCAATGCTTTCCTGATGGGCTGCTCGGGTGCCTGGTCATTGGCGCCGAACCAGATCGCCATTGCCAAGCGCGTCTTCAGCCCGGACGTCAAGGAAGTGCTGTTCGCCAAGCGCATCCTCGAAGCGATGCCCGATGGCAGCGGCGTGGCGACCATCGACGGCAAGATGCAGGATGACGCGACCTGGAAACAGGCCAAGGTCATCGTCGATTTGGCACGTCTGGTCGCCCAGCGCGATCCGGAACTGGCCACGGCCTACGGCTGGTAAGGTTTTTCAGAGTTTGACAGGGAGGAATGTCCAATGAGCCAGAAAACCAGACTGGGTAACTTCTTTGAGGATTTCAGCGTCGGGCAGAAGATCGCCCACGCCACGCCGAGAACCATTACGGAAGGCGACGTGGCGCTTTACACGGCGCTGACCGGCTCGCGCTTTGCCAGCGTTTCGGCAGACACCTTTGCCCAACGCATGGGTTTCCCGCGTTCGCCAGTCGACGATCTGCTGGCCTTCAACATGGTCTTTGGCAAGACCGTGCCGGACATCTCCCTGAATGCCGTTGCCAATCTTGGTTATGCCGCTGGCCGCTTTGGCCAGCCGGTCTATCCGGGCGATACGCTGACCTCCGATTCGACGGTGATCGGCCTGAAAGAGAACCGCGATGGCAAGACCGGCGTCGTGTACGTGCGCTCGCGTGGCGTCAATCAGCGCGGTGAAATGGTCCTTGATTATTGCCGCTGGGTCATGGTGCGCAAGAAAGATCCAGCGTCTGCGCCACCCGAAGCCATCGTGCCCGAGCTTCCAGATGCCGTGGCCGCCAACGAACTGATCGTGCCGGCGGGTATCCGCGTCGACCAGTACGACTGCGCGCTGGCCGGCAGTCCCGACTTGTGGGACGATTACCAGGTCGGCGAAAAGATCGATCACGTGGACGGCATGACCATCGAAGAAAGCGAACATATGATGGCCACCCGCCTGTACCAGAACACCGCCCGTGTGCACTTCAACCAGCACGCCGAAAAAGACGGCCGCTTTGGCCGCCGCATCGTCTATGGCGGCTACGTCATCAGCCTGGCCCGGTCCTTGTCCTTCAACGGGCTGGCCAATGCCTTCAAGGTCGTCGCCATCAATGGCGGCCGCCACGTTTCACCGGCCTTTGCCGGGATTACGGTTTATGCCTGGTCGGAAGTGCTCGAAAAGCTGGCCTTGCCGGGCCGCAACGATGTCGGAGCGCTACGGCTGCGTACCGTAGCGACCAAGGACCGTTCCTGCGCCGACTTCCCCTACAAAGTCGCTGACGGAAGCTACGATTCGAGCGTCCTCCTCGACTTCGACTACACGGTGCTGATGCCGAGAAAGTTGTAGAAAAGGCCGAGGGGCATCCGGAGTAAGAAAGTTTAAATCGTACTGCCCTGCAGACCGCATGAATAGGCGATCTCCATCATCTATGGCTGGAGATCAGCGTATTCATTGGCTCTAAGAAATAGATGGTTGTAGAACGCCTATCGGCGTGGCTTCCAGCCTGGCACCGTAATCATGGCTAAACAACAGGAATGAACAAAAGGGTTTCTCAAGAAAGTAATGAAAACCGTGGTTTGTCCGGCTGTTGTTTCACACAGGGTTTGCAAACCGCACGATTTGCGAATGCGGATAGCGGGTTTCAAACAGCCATCAAGACATCGCCGCCATGTGCCCACGTGCGGTTTTGTAGGGTGTGAAACGCGAAGCGTTGCGCACCTTCAAGGGGATCAAGCACGTCGGTGCACGCGGGGGATTCCGCGTGCGCAAGGAAAATAATTTGCGCACCCTACCGGGCTTCTCCTGCTCGCCTGGCTTCATCGAGAAAGCTGATCACCGTCCCGATGTGGCGTTCCATTTCTGCGTATTCGTCATGGCTGCCGGGCATCAGCAACAGGCGAACCTTCTCGTCGCGGCGGTTGGCGTAAATTTCCTGCGCTTCGCTGACCGGCACCATGTCATCCTCGGTGCCGTGCGCCAGCAATACCGGGCAATTCACCGCGCTGATGGTGTGGCACGGCGCGATGTCGTCAAAGCGGTAGCCGATGACGCGCTGGATGTAGAAAAGAATGTAGGCGCCGAGCGGCCAGTAGGGAATCCGCTTGAGTTGCAGCCAGCGCCGCATGATCCCCGCCGGATGGGCAAAGGCGGCCAGACTTACAGCCGCGAACAGATCCCGTCGCCGCGATGCCAGCAGCAGCCCGGCGCCGGCCCCTACCGAATGCCCGATAACGCCGACGCGCTGCGCATCCACTTCGGGCTGCGCTTGCAGCCAGTCGACCGCCTGTTCCAGGTCTTCGGCAAAGCGCGGCAAGGAGGCGAAGGTATCGACATCGCTGCGACCATGGCTGCGTGCATCGAATAATAGAAGAGAATACCCGGCTGCATGCAGTGGTTTTGCCAAGGGCAACATCATTTCGGCATTGCCACCCCAGCCATGAACAATGGCCAGTGCCGGCGCACCGTCGGCCGCCGGGATGAACCAGCCGAACAGGGTCATGCCGCGCACCGTGGGAATCTGCACTTCGCGCCACGGCAAGCCATCCGGCATGCCGGTTTCGCGTACGCACGGTGCAGCCAGACTGGAGCGAATCAGGCGATTGATGCCGAGCATGGCCAGACTGGCGAGCAGGACGACAGCAAACGCCCAGAGTACTATTGCAAAGACACCCGCCTCACCCATCAATGGCGCTCTGATGGAAAGTACAGGTTTTCCGTTCTCTTACTCAAAAGCGATCACACGGGGTTTGTCCACTGCCCGGTCATCAGCTACCCAGGCCTCGATTCCACCGGCCAGCGACACCACGTTCTTGAACCCCATCGCCTGCATTGCCACAACGGACAGCGCGGCGCGCCCGCTGTTCTTGCAATAGACGATGATGGGACGTGTCAGATTCTGCAGCGTTGGTTCATTGGAAATCTTGAATTCCAGGAGCCCGCGCGGGATGTTCTCGGCCCCCGAGAGATGCCCCTGCTGATATTCGTCAGGCTCACGAACGTCGACCAGCAGGGTATCCGGAATAGCCATCTTGTCGTGAATCTCGGCAGGAAGGCATTCCTTGATTGATTTCCTGGCTTCTTGAACCAGTTCGTGTGCGCTCTTGAACATCAAGTTCTCCATTGATTGATTGTTACTGCTCAGCTTGCGTCGACCACCGAGAATTGAATGTCGGCACCCAGCTTGACCAACTCCTTGACGGCACAGTTCTCGATTGATTCAAGAATAACGGCACGGGCACTCGACTCGATGTGCGCGGGAAACTTGACCGAAGTCAGCAACTTGTCGGGCATCAGCGGGTTGTTCGCCTTGACGACGGGACGGACGTTAATCGCAATACCCTCATCGGAAATTCCAAGTTTTTTACAGGATTTTTTCGCGTACACGCCGGCACAACCCGCTAAAGAGGCGTAGAAGGCCTCAAGGGGGTTGGGAAATGACCCATCGACTGAATAGCTGAAAGAATAAGCGCGATAGGCCACATCGATGCGTGGACCAGTGTGAAGTTCGACCTTATACATAGCAAAGCTCCGAGTTGTTTAACGGTTTGTATTGAAGGCCCAGTTCAGCGCTTTCAAGGCAGCATGAACGAGGCTTTCTCCCTGGTTTTGATCGCTGCATCCTCGGAGGCTTCGATAGAAAACAGGATCGGATTGGCGCCCTGCTTGCCGGAATCAGCATCGGTATTCACGCCGATCAAAAACGATTGCAGGGTGGCCGCCGGCACTTTCAGAATCTGCCCCGAGGACAGGCTGATGGACTTCAGTCCTTCAACGCCGATGCGGTAGCTATGCTCGAATTCGTCGGTATTCATGATGCGCAAGGTATAGATGTTTTCGATCCGCCCATCGTCCATTTCCTGCGACAGCATCGAACGGTCGCGCAGGACATCGACCTTGAGCGGGATGCGGTGCGCCAGCGACCACCCGGCGGCGGTGATGATGGCCACCAGGATCGCGCTGTAGAGCAGCACGCGAGGGCGACGGACGTGGGCGAACATTTCCTTGCGGCTCATGTGCTGGGCCAGCGCGTTTTCGGTCGAATAGCGGATCAGGCCACGCGGAAAGCTCATCTTGTCCATGATCTGGTCGCAGGCGTCGACACAGGCGGCGCAGCCAATGCACTCGTATTGCAGCCCGTTGCGGATGTCGATGCCGGTCGGGCAGACCTGGACGCAGATGTTGCAATCGACGCATTCGCCGAGTGCTGTTTGTTTTGCTGGCGCGTTTTTCCGGCGCACACCGCGCGGTTCGCCACGCTCGGTGTCGTAGGTCACGATCAGCGTGTCGGGGTCGAACATCACGCTCTGGAAGCGGGCGTAGGGGCACATGTATTTGCACACCTGCTCGCGCATGAAACCGGCAAACAGATAGGTCATTCCGCCATAGCCAAAAATCCAGAAGGTTTCCCACCCGCCGAGGCTGCCGCTGGTAATCGCGTGCATCACCTCCTTGACTGGCGTGAAGTAGCTGACAAATGTCAGTCCGGTCCATAGACCGAGCAGAAGCCATAGCCCGTGTTTAGTGACTTTCAGGCGCAACTTGCGGCTGGACATCGGCTGTTGATCGAGCTTGATGCGGGCTGGCCGCTCGCCTTCGACCTTGCGCTCTATCCACATGAATATTTCGGTATAAACCGTCTGTGGACAGGCGTAACCGCAGAACACCCGCCCGGCCATGGCCGTGAACAAGAACAATCCGTAGGCTGAGATGACCAGCAGGATGGCGAGATAAATCGCATCCTGCGGCCAGAAAACCATGCCGAAAATGTAGAACTTGCGTTCGACGAGGTGGAACAGAACGGCTTGCCGACCGTTCCAGTCGATCCAGCATAGCCCGTAAAAAATGGCCTGGGTTACAAAGACCATCACCCAGCGCCAGTTGTTGAACACGCCGCTAACTGAACGCATGTAAATCGTCTTGTGTTCTTCGAACAGGCTGACTGTTTCGCTGACCTTGGCAACTTCTGGAACAGTTGCCTCATTGACTTGTTTCATATCGACTCTTTCTGACGGGTGGTGTTAGTTGTTTGCTTCGGATGATTGGGGTGTCGTGGCTTGGCGCTGCCGCTGGATGAACTCGTCGCGCGTGATGCCGGTGAGTTTGGGGTTCTTCTCGCGCGCCTCGCCGATGCAACTGACGCGCCGGCCGGAAAAATCATGGGCCGGGTAAACCAGCGTTTCGTCGGGCAAGGTCAGCAGGTGGCGCGTCAGGCTGTCGAACAGCATTCCGGGATCGCTGTCGGCCGCATTGGTTGCCCCGCAATCGCCGATCAGCAGCGTATCGCCGGTAAACACGCGGTCGCGCCACAGATAGCTGATGCAGCCGCGGGTATGCCCCGGGGTGGATAAGGCACGCAGCAACTCATCGCCGAAAACGATGTACTCGCCCTCCTGCAGCAGCCGGTCGGCATGGATCAAGCCGCTTTGTGCACCAGCAGCCAGAATGGCCCCGGTACTCAGACGCAATGTCCCGGCCGCCGGCGCTTGCGGATTGTGTACGTGGGTCAGCAGGAGATGCGTCAGGCGCAACTGCAGTTCATCGAGCAGTGCCAGATAGAGCGTCGCCTTGTCGTCGACCGGGTCGATCAAGATGGCCTCCCGCTTGCCCATGTCCGCCAGCAAGTAAGCGAAGCTGCTCGATCGGGTGTCCGCTATCTGCCGGAAATGCGTCATGCCATTTTGCTCCGCGCCGACTTGCCTGTCAGGCGGCGTTGCGTGTTGTCACAGGAACAGGTCATGGCGGCTAACGAGGATAAGTTAGCTTTCTCTACTCAAGTACCGTGCCAGCTTTTGCACTCTCCTCAATACTCATGCAAGCAATTGATATTCAAGTAATAATTATCATGGCACCCTGTGTTGCCGGCGATGGCATTGAACGCGTAGCGCCAATAGTGGCACTCTCACCTGGACAAAAGTTATAATTACGCCAATTCTGGCACTCGACGAAACGACCATGAGCCAAGCTGTTAAATCGCTGCCCGAACTTCTCTCCTTCCTGGATAGCCAGCCCGAACCGCGCATCGTGATGGATGCGGATTACCGGATCGTTGCCGCGAATCGTGCTTACGTGCGCGAGTTTTCGCAGGGTCGTCCAATCCGCGGCCGCCATTGCTACGAGGTATCGCATCACTTCACCGTCCCCTGCGACCAGGCGGGCGAGTCCTGCCCCTTGCGCATGAGCCAGGAAGACGGCACCTCGCACCAGGTGCTGCATTTGCACCATACCTCGCGTGGCGAAGAACATGTGGTCGTCGAGACCAATCCATTGCGTGACGATCAGGGCGCCATCGTTTATTTCGTCGAAACCCTGCGCGTCGTCAAGCACGCCTCCAGCAAGGCGGCGGCAGAAGGCCTGGTCGGTCGCGCACCGGCGTTCAACCGCATGCTCGGGCTACTCATGCGCGTCGCGCCAACGAGCGCGACTGTCGTCCTCCTGGGCGAAACGGGTACCGGCAAGGAACTGGTAGCGCGTCTGATCCACGAATCAAGCCTGCGCGCCAGCGGTCCGTTCGTCGCGGTGGATTGCTCGGGGCTGACCGAAACCCTGTTCGAGAGCGAACTGTTCGGTTACGAGAAAGGCGCTTTCACCGGCGCGACTCATCGCAAGATCGGGCTGGTCGAGGCGGCCAGCGGCGGCACGCTGTTTCTC
The DNA here is from genome assembly GCF_049316945.1 of Propionivibrio sp. Lineage (GTDB taxonomy): Bacteria > Pseudomonadota > Gammaproteobacteria > Burkholderiales > Rhodocyclaceae > Propionivibrio. Next base: position 27,076 of record NZ_JBMOJE010000002.1, read on the forward strand.
GACGAGATCGGCGACATTCCCCTGTTCCTGCAGGTCAAGCTGCTGCGCCTGCTGGAAACCGGAACCTACCGTCGGGTCGGCAGCGTCGAGGCCCTGCACGCTGATTTCCGGCTGGTCTGCGCGACACACCGCGATCTGGCGGCGATGGTCGAAAACGAAACCTTTCGCCGCGATCTCTATCACCGGATCAATGTTTTCCCCGTGCGTACACCCGCGCTCGCCGAACGCAGCGAGGACATACCGCTACTCGCCGCTTCGCTGCTCAAACGGGTTGCCGGCGACCGCGATTTGCAACTCTCGGCGTCGGCCCTCGCGCTGCTCAGCCAACAAGCGTATTCGGGAAATATCCGCGAACTGCGCAATCTGATCGAACGCGCCTCGATTCTGGCCGACGGCAACGAGATACTGCCGGAACATCTTTTCTTCAATGAAACGAGCATTGCCGTGAAAGCGGGTGTGGCCGGGTCATTCGTCGAACCAGGCACAGGAGATATACCTCAGAATTTTCATGTTGATCAGTTGATATCGCTGGAAGCGCTGGAATCAGGCTATCTCACCTGGGCGGCGCTGCGTTTCCCTGGCGGGCGACGAGAACTCGCGCAGCAGTTGGGCATCAGCCCGAGGACGCTATTCCGGAAACTCACACCGGAGATGCCCGGAAAAGGCTGAGAGCCTGTGAAAATATCAAGAATCCACCGCAGAGGCGCAAAGGCGCAGAGAAGACGCAGAGGAAACCCCATATTTTTTCAAGGTTTTCTCTGCGAAACCTCTGCGCCTTTGCGTCTCTGCGGTGGGGGTTAGTTTTTTTTCACAGCCTCTGAGAACAAAACCAATCAGATTCCCGCCAACACCTTGACGAGCAAGGCGAGGCTGGCCAGTAGACAGAGGCTGGCAAAAATCCGGCGCAAGGGGGCTTCGGGAATACGGGGAGAAAGCTGACGGGCAATGGCCATTCCGGCGACAGCGCCCAAAGCGAACGGAATTCCGATCGCCCATTCGACTCCTGAACTGGCCGACCATTGCAGCAAACCGCCGGTCGAAATCAACGCCAGCACCATGAGCGAGGTGGCGGTAACCGAGTGCATGGGCAGCGTGGTGTTCTTGCGTAGCGCCGGAACCAGGATGAAGCCGCCGCCGACGCCGAGCAAGCCGGAGAGAAACCCTGCCCCCATCCCAGAGCGCAGCATGGCCAGCGCACAGGGGCGATTCCAGATGAATCTGCCGGTCGTGCTATCGAGCACGCAGGGCAATTTGACGGTTGTCGATGATTCGCCGCCACGCCAATAGCGCCATGCCTGGTAGGCCAGAAGCGCCGAAAAAGCCAGGACCAGCGGCGTATTGGGCAGAATTCTGGAGAGATGAATGCCGAAGGGCGTTGCCAGCAAGCCGGCGCCGGCCATCAGAAACGCCGCGCGGTAACGAACGATGCCCTGGCGCAGGCCGATGAGCATCCCCAGACCAGCGCCCAATGCCATGGCGATCAGCGATATCGGCGCGCCCTTGGCCAACGGAAGGTGCATGACCAGCATCAGCAAGGGAGCCGCCAGAATGCCTCCACCGGCCCCGGTCAACCCGAGCAGCAGTCCGGTAATCAAGCCCAGAACACCCGGCAGCATGGCTTCCATTGAATATTCCTGTCTTCCTTTTTTTACGGATCAACCTGACCCGCCCGATTCACGGCTTGCAGGCAACAAGCACGATCATTGCCGAACAGAAACTGCTCTCCGGCCTCCCGCTAGCGATTGCTCCATGCGATTTCCTGGTTCATTCAACGCCTATCCTTTCTCATTCACAGGACACCGGATAAACAGGCATCATGGCGCATCTTCTAGTTGCCACAGGCCTCGATCAACTTTCCGGAGTTTCACCCATGCGATCCACCAAGGCCAGCGCGGCCGTCGAGCGACTCAGGAAACGCAGCGGCATTGCACTGTATTCGATGTCTTGCCGCTCGGACGGACTATTTTCCTTGCATCGGATGTCCACCACCGGGCAATCAGAACTCGTCGGCTCTCCCTTGCCGATGGATGAGTTCGTGCATTTCGTCAATGGACTCTCGCCTGAAAAGCCAAGGCGGGTGAGCAAGCTGGATGAAGCATTCAGGAGTCAGTTGAACAAGAAATGAATGCTCAGGACCAAGCCGCAGCAAATGCACAGTTGCTGCGCCGTGCATGACTGCAGGCCTTATGGACAGGTGATCTACAGCCTATACTACTGAAGGATGGCGTATTCATTGGCTAACCGGGGTGCATGCTTGTAGAACGCCTATTGGCGCGGCTTCCAGCGATTGGTATTGATGCAGAATAAATGTCCTACGCTGAATCGAGCCAGATCATCGACGCCATGCGTCCGCTCTGTCCATCCCGCCGGTAGGAGAAGAAACGATCCGCTTCGCTGGCGGTGCACAATGAACCGCCGAAAGCTCTGTCAATGCCTTGTCCTGCGAGACGCTGGCGCGCCAGCAGATAGATGTCGGCCAGCCACTTGCCCGACTCCGATGGCTTGAAGGCCGTAGCCGCATTCCCGTCCCTCCTGACGAACGCCGAACGTACCTCTTCGCCGACCTCAAAGGCCTGCGGCCCGATGGCCGGCCCCAGATAGGCCATCAATTCCCTCCCGGCCACGCCCATGGCCGCGATGGTTTCCTCCAGAACCCCGGCGAGCAGACCGCGCCAGCCGGCATGGGCCGCCGCAACGACGGTACCAGCGTCATCGCAGAACAGCACCGGCAGGCAATCGGCGGTCATCACCACGCAAGCCACCCCGGGCTGGCGCGAAAACGCGGCATCGGCCCGTGGTGCTTGATCGCCTTCCGTCCAGGTCGCCGCATCGATAACCCGGGTGCCATGAACCTGCTCCAGCCAGACGGGAGCGCAACCGGGTTCACCTGCAACCCACCCGCTGACCAGTGCGCGATTGGCGGCCACCGCACGCGGGTCATCGCCAACGTGACTGCCCAGGTTGAGGCTCGCATAAACCCCTGAACTTGCACCGCCGTTGCGCGTCGTCAGCAGGCTGCGCACATTCGGCGGCGCAGGCCAGTCAGGGACAATCCATTCCTTACTGCTCACACTCGTCCTCGTCCTCATCTTCAACAGGGCCATCGCCACGGGCATAGATGATTTCGGGACCACCCTCCAGTTCGTCGTCCCAGTCCTCGTCTTCTTCTTCGATGGCACGTGCCTCGAAAGCCAGCATGCGCGCCGTCTGGACCAATTCGGCCAGGTCATCGGGCAAGTTCGACCGCCACAGCATCGGCTTGCCGCTCGCCGGATGCACCAGCCCCAGGCGACGGGCATGCAGTGCCTGACGATGGAATTGTGGCCCGATCGGCACCCGGCTGGCACCCCCGCCATAAACCGGATCGCCAACCAGCGGATGCTTGATGGAGGTCAGGTGTACGCGAATCTGGTGCGTCCGACCGGTTTCCAGCGCACATTCGATCAGTGTGCAATCGATGAAGCGCTCGACGATACGATAATGGGTTCGCGCCGGCTTGCCGGTTTTCACCACGGCCATTTTGGTCCGTTGCGTCGGGTGGCGGGCAATCGGCGCATCGACCGTTCCGCCGCGTTCAACGCTGCCGCGCACCAGTGCCTGATAGTAGCGTTTGACCGTATGCGCCTGCATCTGGCGCACCAGATCGGTCTGCGCCTCCAGTGTCTTGGCGACGACCATCAGGCCGCTGGTGTCCTTGTCGAGTCGATGCACGATACCGGCACGAGGAATGTTTTCGAGGGCCGGTTCGTGGTAAAGCAAGGCGTTGAGCAACGTACCGCTCCAGTTGCCGCTGCCCGGATGCACCACCAGGCCGGCCTGTTTGTCGAGTACGATCAGCGTGTCATCCTCATGGACGATATTGAGCTCAATTGCTTCCGGAGAATACGCTTGCTTATGCTCATCCGGCGCTTCGGCCAGTTCGATGCGCTCTCCGCCCCAAAGCTTCTGCTTCGGTTCGCTGACAATCGCTCCGTCTACGGAAACCCGGTCTTCACGTATCCAGTTCTGCAGACGGCTACGCGAATGCTGAGGCCGAAGGCGGGCAAGAACCTGATCCAGACGTTGACCTCCGCAATCGGCGGGAACGCTCAGGGCAAGCCGGGGGTTTGCGCTATAATCTGCGCGCTCAATGCTTTCCCCGGTGTTTTCTTTGGCTTGATCGACTTCTGTTTTCTTATGTGGAATTTTCATCATGCGTAGTTTAGCGGTTATCGCAGCGCTTTTCCTGGCCACGCTCATCGGCGGTTGCGGACTTCTACCCGATGTAAAGGATGAAACCGCCGGCTGGTCGGCCAACAAATTGTATTCCGAAGCCAAGGAAGCCCTCAACGACGGCTCCTACGAAAAGGCGATCAAGTATTTCGAAAAGCTCGAATCACGCTACCCCTTCGGCAGTTTTGCCCAGCAAGCACAGATGGACATTGCCTATGCCTACTGGAAGGACAACGAACCCGCTGCAGCCGTTGCCGCCTGTGACCGGTTCATCAAGTTGCATCCGAATCACCCGAACGTCGACTATGTTTATTACCTGCGCGGACTGGTGAATTTCAACGAGGATCTGGGCATCATGGGTCAGATCAGTCAGCAGGACATGACCGAACGTGACCCGAAAGGTGCTCGCGAATCCTTTGATGCCTTCAGGGATCTGGTCACCCGCTTCCCGGACAGCAAATACGCGCCGGACGCCATATTGCGCATGAAGTACCTGGTCAATGCGCTGGCCTCGCTGGAGGTGCACGTCGCGCGCTACTACATGAAGCGCAACGCCTATCTGGCCGCCATCAACCGGGCCCAGTACGCATTGAAAAACTACCCGGAAGCGCCGGCGACCGAAGAAGCCCTGTTCATCATGGTCAAGGCCTACGACCTGATGGGCATGGACGACCTGCGCGACGACGTCGAACGCATAATGCGCAAGAACTATCCGGACAGCGTCTATTACACACGCGGCCTTGAGCGCAAGGAACCATGGTGGAAGCTGTGGTAGGTTGCTGCTGAACCGCCAGCACCACACGAAAACGACCGCCAGCCGGTCGTTTTCATTTTGCACCCTCAGCTTGACTGCTTGATCGCCAGTACCGCCTGATTGCGCAAGGTGCGTAGCAGGGACAATTCCTTCTCGGAGATCACAATCTCACCGGCGCGATCACAGTCGGCATAAATCATCGCGACTGGATTGCTCTTGATGCACAGGGGAAAGATGACAAATGTTCCGGCGTTTACCCCCTTGCGAAACCACTCGGGGATGCGTGCGGAAATTTTTTGATCGCGGCTATCGCTGATCAGAATATCGACGCCTTTGGACAAGGCCGCATGGAAGATATCCGGCGTGAAGGTCAGGGAAAAGTTGAAGCGCCTGGCTATCTCCAGCGCATCCGGGCCAAAGCCGAAACGGCCTAGCATCGTATTGTTGCGTGCATCGCGAACACAAAGGATGACCCGCTTGAATCCTTTGCCGCGGTACATTGTTTCCAGGATGATGCGCAGCACATCATTGATCTTGAAATCTTCGACCAGTGTATTGCTGATGTCCTGAATGCCTGCCATCAGGATGACTTCTGAATCACCGGTTTCAGCTGCCGCCTCGGCGTCATCCTCTTCACCCTCAACTAGCGGGCTGCCTGGGGCGCCTGCGGGAACAACGTCGCAAAGCACGGTTTCCGCGCTTTCATCAACCCCCTCTGGCACCGGCCCCACCACTCCTGCAGGTTCCGGCTTGGCACTCCACGTCTTCATTTGCCGGCCAAACGCGGATTGCTTCAGATTGACACCGATGATGCCGGCGAACTGGGTCACTTCCAGAAACGATTTTTCCATCGTCTCGCGCAAAGCCTGCTCGCTGAGCGCGATGTTTGCGCCGAAACGAGTCTTGACCTTGTTCAACTCTTTTTGCCTTTGCTCAGGCTCGACATCGGAAATCAACGTACACAGCTCATTTGCGAAGGCCGACAGTACCCGCATGCGCTCTTCGATGGTGTTTGCCTTGCGCACGTTACCTGCAGGCAACTTGCGCATGCTATTGACGATAAGACTTGGAAAGCCCCAGGTGCGGGAAATGCCGATGCCCAGATCCTCGAACGAAATGCCGAGCACCTGTACTGTCGCGGCTTCCTCGCTACAGGGCTTTTGCTCGATCACCCGCTTGATTTCTTCGCTTTCATCCGGGAAGTAATACTGGCTCAACATCCGTCCGAGGTTATGAAACATCGAACAGATGAATACCTGCTCCACGTCGCGCGACGAAGATTTCTCGCCAATATCCTTGGCCAGGATGGCGGCCAGATTGGCGCGAAGGAATTCCTCCTTGAGCTGGCTGGCATTCCCCTTGTTTTGCAAGTGCTCGAAGAGCATTACCGTAATCGAAATATTGCGTACTGCATCAAAGCCGAGCACCAGAACGGCACGTGAAATCGTACTGATGTTTCCGCCGCCCGCCTGGCGGTAAAAAACGGAATTGACCAGGCGAAGAATCTTGTTGGTCAGCGAAAAATCCTTGAGGATCGAGTTGGAGAGGTTGGAGACACTCTCCTTGTCGGAACCCGTAATCTTGTTGATCGTGCTGACCGACTCCGACAGGGCCGGAAAATCACTCTTGTGACGCATGCGCCGTAACAGAAAATCGATGGTGCTCTGCTTGGTATCTGCCGAGGCAACCGGATCGCCTGGTTCCAGATAGCTATCCAGCGCCTCGCGCATCTCGATGATCGAGGCGAAACGCTGCTGCGGATTACGTGCAATGGATTTGTAGAGCACGCTGGCAAGCTGGTCATCGAACTCTGTGCCGGCCTTCTTTGGCAACTTGATATCTTCATTGGCCAACCGGTTCATGACTTCATAGACATTGTCGCCCTGCACCGCACGCTGCCCGGTCAACAATTCGTAGAAGACCAGACCGGCCGAAAAAACATCGGTGCGTTCGCTACTTTCCCTAAGGTCGATATATTCAGGAGCCATATAGCAAGGCGTCCCCATGTAGGCTTCACCGTTATTGGACTGCGCCTCGACGCGCGCAGCAATGCCGAAGTCCATCACACGCGGCATGCCATTGTTGTCGATCAGGATATTGTTTGGTTTGAGGTCCCGATGAATGATGCCTGCCGCGTGGGCATGGGCTATCGCATCCAGCACCGGATACAGGATCGCGATCGCTTTCACCGGTGTCAGGTGGCCACCGGACTTCAGGTAATCGCCAAGATTCTTGCCCGGAACGAACTCGAATACGAGGTAAATATCCCCATCTTCTTCACCGGCTTCAAAAATCGGAACGATATTTGGATGGCGCAACTGGCTGACCATGCGCGCTTCGGAAAGAAGTTGCTGATTCTTCTGCGGATCAGGGCGGGAAAAATGCATCGTCTTGATCGCCACCTCGCGCTGCAGATGCGGATCACGGGCCAGATATACAACACTCTGGGATCCCCGACCCAATTCGCGAACGATCTCGAAACGTCCAATTTTCTTGCTCATGGCACCCATCACTTATGTCGTGAATTGATACTACCTGCAACCAGCAGCGAGGAAAAGAGACTAAACACCAAGCCCGTTTTGCTATATCCAGACAAGGCGCGGTGCAGCTCCGATGTTGCCACAAACACAGGCCAACTGAAAAAGCTCTGCAGCCAGATTGCACACCTCCTTTTCACTAACCTGCAAGAGCAGACAACCCGGTTCCGCCGGCCACAGACCATCATCGGCGAGGTTGCAGGCAGTCAGGCAAGGCCAGCCGAGCGCCTGCAATCGTTCCCGCAAACGAGTCTGGCGCAGCGGGTTTTCAGCGTCGCAGCGGACGCCACCCGGGTTGCAGGCGGTGAGCAGTCCCCAGCAAGAAACTCCCTGCTTGCGCAGAAAGTCATCAAACCCGGAATTCAATTCACCAATCCGCAAATCGAAAACCCCTTCAATGGTCTCAACCCGATAGGTCGTCGCCCGAAACGCGGCCTCGATTGCGTCCGTTCTCATACCTCTTCTTCAGCCGACTCGATTTCTTCCAGCGCGCCCAAGCGTTCCTGTGCGTCAATCAACGGCAAGGCTTCGACGCCTTTCAGCTTGCGCTCGATCTGGCGGGTGCGCACGCTGGCTGATTCGATGCTCTTGGTCGCCTGCTCAAGTTTCTTGCGCGTTGCTTCAAGGGCATCGCCAAACTTTCCGAATTCTGTCTTGATCGCGCCCAGCACGCCCCATACTTCCGAAGAGCGCTTCTCGATGGCCAACGTCCGGAAACCCATCTGCAAACTGTTGAGCAAGGCCGCCAATGTGGTCGGCCCGGCAATGCTGATGCGGAAATCGCGCTGCAGGCCATCGGCCAGGCCGGGACGGCGCAAGGCTTCGGCGTACAGCCCCTCGGTCGGCAAATAGAGAATGGCGAAATCCGTGGTGTACGGCGGCTCGACATATTTGTCGCGGATTTTCTTCGCCTCATCGCGCAGACGAAGCTCAAGGGCTTTGGACGCCAACTCAACGGCTACCGGATCTGCTCTGTCCTGTGCTTCGATCAGGCGCTGATAATCTTCCATCGGGAATTTAGCGTCGATCGGCAACCATACCGGACGCTTGTCGTCCTCACCCATCTCGCGGCCCGGCAGGCAAATGGCAAATTCAACGCGCTCATTGCTGTTCGGTCGCGTAATCACATTCTTCTGGTACTGCTCGGCGGTCAGCACCTGATCGAGCAAGGCCTCAAGTTGCACCTCACCCCAGGTGCCCCGCGTCTTGACGTTGGTCAGCACCTTCTTCAAATCGCCGACACCGGCGGCCAGTGCCTGCATCTCGCCGAGCCCCTTATGCACCAGTTCCAGTCGCTCGCTGACCAGCTTGAACGAGTCACCGAGGCGCTGCTCCAGCGTCGCGTGCAACTTTTCATCGACGGTCTTGCGCATCTCCTCCAGTTTGCTCGCGTTATCGGCCTGAATGGCGCCGAGGCGCGCCTCGATCGACAGGCGCAATTGCTCGAAACGCTGCTCGTTGCTTTGCGTCAGGCGAGCCAACTGCTGCGCAAACGACTCAAGCTGCTGGCCCTGCAAGGTACCGAGCTGCCCCACCTGGGCCGACAGCGTTTTAGCCAGACGATCAAGCGACTGCGACTGCTCATCACGATCCCCGCGCGCTGCGGTCGCTGCTTCCTGGCGACCCCGCGCCATTTCCTGCCGCAATTCGCGCTCCACCCTTTCCAGTCCCCCTTCCAGGGAGCGAAAATAAGGATCAAGAGAATCGTCCTTGCGTCCGCTGCGCTGCAATAACACCACCAGCAACAACAACCCGACGATGCCAATCGCTACCAGCCCGTACAACAAGAACTCACCCATGCATTTCTTTCAACAATTGGCCGCGCAGCAGCAAAAACAAAACGTCCACCGCAAAGGCGCGAAGAGCGCAAAGGATTCGCAAAGAAGAGCAATAACCAGAAAATCAGAGGTTTTCTTTGCATTTGCTTTGCGCTCTTCGCGGCTCTGCGGTGGACTCTAGTAGTCAGTCATGCTGAAATCTATGGAAATCCCCGTCATTCCGGGCTTGACCCGGAATCCAGAGGTGCACCACTGGATTCCGGGTCAAGCCCGGAATGACGAATATTTTTTCAGCACATTTCAACATGACTGACTACTAGTGCCAAATAAGACTAACCTTTACACCCTGCGCAGAAAAGCTCACTTCAGTGAGAAATCAACACGACTGCTCTTGGCCTTTTCGTCAGATCCCGACTTCGCTGCGGTGTCACCGAGTTTGCTTGGCAGCAGGAAAACCCGCTCGGCAGATACTTCGCGCTCAATGAGCCAGTCACGCACCGCCTTTGCCCGACGCTCACCCAGTTGGCGCAAATCATCGTCGTCAACGATCGAATTGGCCAGCATCAGTTTTTCCATTTCCTCAACCGGCAGACTCTTGACCATGCCGATCATGTTGCGCGGCTTGGGAAATTTTTCTGCCTTGTACACCCGTTCAAGCAGCGCCGGGTATTCCTGATCGCTGACCTCGACTGTTTCGGCCGAACCGCTTTCTACGCTCTTTTTCGTCAGATCCTCACGCTTCAACGCCCGCACCTTGCGATCGATACGTGCGCTCTTCAAACCCTCGCGATCTTGCTCAAGATCGACACGCCCCTCAACCTCCAGCTTGAGCGCCGGCCGATCAATCAGCGCCTTGGTCAAATTCTCCAGGCGCTTCTGTGACGCTGGTGTAATCGCCGCTCGTCCGTAGTCGAATTCGACGTTCGACAATTCCTCGCTACTGCCGAACATCGAGCCGATCAAGGCAAAGGGCGAGGTCACCGCCTTGATAAAGAGATTGACGATGACCTTGATGACCAGGCTGCCGATGCTGAACTGCGGATCATTGAGCGAGCCGGAAATGGGCAGATTGAGATCGATCTCGCCGTTCCTGTTCTTCAACAGCGAAACCGCCAGCGTTACCGGAAGTTTGGTCGCATCCGGGCTTTCAACCGGGTCGCCGAAAGTCAGTTGATCGAGAAATATCCGGTTCTCGGCTTCCAGTTGATCGTTTTCGATCTTGTATTTCACGGTCAGGGAAAGCTTGCCCTTTTCGATCGCGTAACCTGCGTACTTGCCGGAATAAGAAGAAAACGAAGTCAACTCGATACCTTTGATCTCCGCCTGCAAATCAAGATAAGGCTTGGCCGACAGCGGATTGATCTGTGCCGTTACAGTGAGTGGTGCCACGTTGTCGTAATTGCCGCGCAATTCAAGGCTGGCGATGCTGCCTGGTTCCGACGACAGGCCGGTAATGCGACCGCCAATCTTCTTTAGATTCGCCGTGTAGTTGGGCTTGACGAAGTTATCGCTGAATCTGACATTGCCACCCTGCAAGGTGATCTTGCCGATCTTGATCGGAAACACCGGCTTGCTTTCGGCAACGGTCGGTGCCACAGGATTAAGCGGTGCCACCGCCTTGCCATCTGAAGTTTTCGTTGCCGGTGCTTCTGCTGGAGCCGCGCCCTGATCAGCCGCCGGCGGAACAACGGCAACCGCTGCCGCTTCATCCTTGCGCACGACCTGCATCAGGTTGAGCTTGCCCTCGGGGCTGATAATCACTCGTGCAAAAAAGTCGGAAAGCGCGATCTCGCCGATCGAGAGCGAGTCCGGCTTCAAGCGTGCTTCAACCTTGCCGAAATAAAGCGACTTCCAGCGCAGGAAATCCGCCGAGTTCAGCTTATCCACCGCGTTGAAATCGCCAATCGTCGCCTGCCCGTTGAATCCGCCGGCCAGAACGGGCGGATCAGTCTTCTTGCCGCTCTCTTCCTGTCGCAACTGAACATTGCCATTGACCGTCAACTGCCCACGAGTCACGTCGATGTTCAGTTTCTCGGCAAAATACGGCTGCAGCGGCAGCAACTCAAGTGTCTTGATATCCAGATTCAGGTTGGCATCGAGCGGGAACGGTTTGACGGTTCCATCCAGCGCAATCTCACCCTTGTTGTTGAACTTGAAACGCGCCGCCAGTTTGGCCGTCTGCCCCGGCTCGGTCGACAGGTTCTCTATTTCACAGGCAAAGCCAGATACAACGTGAGTTGCCGCCGGAGATACGGCACGGTCTTCAAAGCGAACACCGATATCCTCGCAGACATACTTGGCCATCGTGATCTTCCACGGCGCCGAGGTATCTTTCTGCGACGCCTCAAGGACACGCAATGCCGGCGTCTGCAGCCAGTCGATCCTGCCCTCGGCAGTACGCCGGATCAGGGCGCGCACACCCCGTGCCTGGGCGTCGCCTACCGATACTTCATGTTTGGCCAGATCAAGCTTCCCGCCCTTGACCGCGAAGCTATCGACCTTCAGCCACTCCTCGGCAATCACCCGCCATGCAGCATCAAATTCGGCCGGCGCCGTGCCTTTGCTGTCGAGCTTCCTTAGATCCAGTTCAACGGCTTCGACACTGGCGTTGAACGGCTTGCCGTGCGACTCGTCTAGCCAGCGCAGCGCACCGCCAGCAACTTTCGCTTCTCCGAGCGACCACTCAAGCGGCGCCGCAGGTTCCACTTTCTCGACGGCTTGCGCCATCGGTTTGCCCGCCTCCAGCTCCTTGCGGAAAAACTCGATCCAGTTGATCGTACCTTGCCGGCTGACCCGCGCATGAATCTCCGGCGAATCAACGGCAACACGATCAATGACGAACTTTCTGCTCAGCACATCGGCCGAGCCGATCACCAGATCAAGCTGCTTGAACGACAGCAGCGAAGCGCCGGACGAATCCTTGACATCAAGGCTCTTGATGGCCGTCGTGCCGGAGAGAACCAGCGTTGAAGGCTTGTCCTTCTCCTGATGGAACACGAGTTTCAGATTCGTATCCAGCGCACCGGACAGCACCTTGATCGGCAAGTCGAACGGAATGTAATCCGCATACTTGGCGATCTGCAGTTCGCTCAGATCAAGCGCCAGTTCACTCTCCAGCGAACTTGCGAAAGGCTTGCTCTTGCCTTTGATGAGCAGCGGCGCACCGTTGATGCTCGCCGAGAATGCCGGTTCGACAAAGCTCTCAACGGCATAAGCCATGCTCGAAATAAAGGGCAAGGTCAGATTGATGTCGCTGACGACATGCTTTTCGTCAAGCAGTCGGTCATCAAACTCAATCACCCCTCCCGTCAACTGGATATTGTTGAGCGAAAACAGTGGCGTCGGATCGTCGTTCTTCGGCTTGGCCAGGAACTCGTCAACCAGGTCGGAGAAGTTATAGCGCTTGTCGGACAAACGCACGACCCTGAGCTTGGGGTTCACCAGCCGGATCTCGCCGATAACCGGTCCGCCCCGAAATATCGAGAGCGCCTCAAGGTTCAGATACAGGCTGTCAAAACTGGCAAAGGTCTCGCTCCCCTCTCGTTCCTTGATGGCAAAGCCCTCCAGGGTAACGGACAGAGCGTAGGGGTTGATGCTGACGCTATTGACTGTAACCGGCCGGTGCAGCGCTTCACCAAGTTTCTCAAGCAGAGTGGATTTGACAAAGGGCGGCAGGACAAAAAAACCAAGCACTCCGACCAGTACAAATGCCACCAGAAAACGCAAAGCGTATTTGCGTGTTTTTTCGGAATGAAGAACCATCTTTATTTTTTCATAATCGATCATGATATCCAGCCGTAATTGTCTTGCAAGAAAGGATAATTTATCACGATCGAACAGTTTAGTTGGCGGGATCAGATGGCTAGCAAAGCAAGAAGCCTGGATATAAAAACACGGACAGGGGAAAACCAAGTGGGCTGATCAGCATTAGACTCAATTTCCCAATTCCAGCGGATGGATTAACCAATATTCCAAATAAATCATGAAATGTTTTTTGCTGCGTCGCAGCAAGGATCACTTGACATAGGTGTTCCCATACATATAATCGCAACATGGTGCAGTGCAGCAAACCACGTGTCTCATTGGATACTGCCTATGCCATAGTTCATTCCAAAGGAGATTTTCCATGATTACGACCCCCGAAAAATTTGTTGCCGCCAACAAGGCAGTTGTTGATTCCCTGCTATCCCTCGCCAACACGGCTCTGTCCAGCGCTGAACGTATCGCTGCACTGAATCTGAATACTGCCCGCTCGATACTGGAAGATGGTGTAGCAAACGCCAAAGCTTTGATCAGCGCCAAGGATCCACAGGAAGCATTCAAACTGTCGGTAGCGCAGGCTCAACCGGTTGTTGAGCAGGTCGTTGCCTACAGCCGCAGCCTTTACGAGATTTCGGCGCATTCGAAAGAAGACATATCCAAACTGCTCGAAAGTCAGTTCAGCGACTTCCAGCAGCAGGTTTCCAGCCTCATTGCGACGGCAGCCAAAAACGCCCCGGTCGGTTCGGATGTTGCTGTTGCCGCCGTCAAGTCAGCACTTGAGGCCGCCAACTCATCGTTTGGCAACATGAGGAACATGGTCAAGCAGGCAACTGAAATTGCTGAAGCCAACATCGTCAAGGCAAGCAATGCGGCGACCAGTTTCGGCAAGAAATAATAAATTCTGATCGACTGATTCTCGCGCTTGCGCAAAGCCAACGGCCATAATTCAATCAACAGTTTTTCCACGTCGACAATGCAAAAAGCCCGCAAATGCGGGCTTTTTTTGTTATTTCTACATTTCGTAGAAAACGTAATCCTCAGAACGGTATGTCATCATCCATATCTTCAAAACTTGGAACCTTTTTGGCTGGTGCCGCGCGTGGTGCTGCCGAGGCTCCCGAGGTAGGCATGCTGCCGCCGTATTCTGCCTCGCCACCAGAGGATGATGCGGTGTTTTGACGGCCGCCGAGCATCTGCATTTCGTTGGCTTCGATTTCAGTCGTGTAACGTTCCTGACCCTCTTTGTCCTGCCACTTGCGGGTGCGGATGCGGCCTTCGACATAGACTGCCGAACCTTTTTTAAGGTATTGCCCAACGATTTCCGCAAGTTTGCGATAGAAGACAACTCGATGCCACTCGGTGAGTTCCTTTTTCTCGCCGGATGCCTTGTCTTTCCACGATTCCGTGGTGGCCAGGCGAATATTCGCAACGGCGTCGCCATTAGGCATGTAGCGGGTTTCCGGATCGGCTCCCAGATTGCCGACGAGAATCACTTTATTGACCGATGCCATGTTGCCTCCATGAAGTGTGTTCGAAACGCGGATTATAGAATATTTATACGGAGGGCTGCCGGGCGCGCGGAGTCGGCATGGTCATGCTCATCGCAAACCCTAGCCAGACGAGCGCCAGCGTAGCGCTGACCAGCCACACGGCGGCCGGGCCCGAGAATTTGACCAGCACTCCGCCGAGGGTGCCACCCAGAAAAAGACCGAGAGACTGAGTCGTGTTGTATATCCCCAAAGCTGCTCCTTTGGCGTGCGCCGGGGCAATGCGAGAAATCAGCGAAGGTTGGGTCGCTTCCAAAACGTTGAAGGCGACAAAGAAAAGTAGCAACCAGAAGAACAAGGCATAAGCTCCAGAACCAAAGAAACCGAAGCCTGCTTGAACAACAAGCAACAGCACAATTGCTGCATTGAATACAAGTTTCATCTTTCCGTGTTTTTCAGCGGCAATAATGGCCGGAACCATCACCACAAAAGACAGCAATACGGCCGGCAGATAGACCTTCCAGTGTTCGGCAACGGGCAGACCAGCGCTGCTGACCAGCGCCGAAGGCACCAGTATCCACATCGCCGTCTGTATCAGGTGCAAGGTAAAAACCCCGAAATTCATGCGCAGCAACTGGGGATGGACAAGTACCTCGACAAAACTGGGCCAGCCAGGCTGTCGGGGAATGGCAGGTGCTGCCGGAACAACCTTGAGCACGACGAAAATTGCCAGCAGCGAAAGAACTCCGGTCAGAGCGAAGATGCCGGGCATGCCGATAGTGGCGTAGAGCAGTGGCGCGCCGACCATCGACAGGGCAAAAACCAGACCGATGGAAGAGCCGATCATCGCCATCACCTTGGTCAGATGTTGCTCGCGGGTGAGATCGGCAGCCAGCGCGGTCACTGCGGCAGAAATGGCGCCAGCACCCTGCAGAACGCGCCCGCCGATGATGCCGTAAATATCATGCGACATGGCAGCTACAAAGCTGCCAACAGCGAAAAGCACAAGGCCGAAAACAATCACCGGCTTGCGCCCGAAACGATCCGAAGCGGCACCATAGGCGATCTGCAGGAAAGTCTGGGTCAGCCCGTAAGCACCGAGAGCCAGGCCAACCAGCGCCATGTCGTTGCCTGAAGGCAATTCCTTGGCGTAAATTGAGAAGACCGGCAGGATCAGGAACAACCCCAGCATGCGCAATGCAAAAATCGAGGCCAACCCGGCACCGGCACGACGCTCGGCAGATGTCATCGAATCATTGGTGGGAGATAACATCGGGGCGACACCGGAAATCAGAGCGAAATAGGAACAAGGAGGAACAAGGATTGGTTTGAGCGGTCGGAATTGCGTATATTAACAGGTTTGCTCCACCCCTCAGGCACTGCTCCCCAATGGATGAACTACGAGAAATCAGGATTCGTGGCGCGCGCACGCACAATCTGAAAAACATAAATCTTGATCTGCCGCGCAACCGGTTGATCGTAATTACCGGACTTTCCGGCTCCGGCAAATCCTCGCTCGCTTTTGACACGCTTTACGCCGAAGGCCAGCGGCGCTATGTCGAATCCTTGTCGGCTTATGCCCGTCAATTCCTGCAACGCATGGACAAGCCGGATGTCGATCTGATCGAGGGGCTGTCGCCGGCCATCTCGATCGAGCAGAAGGCGACAAGCCACAACCCGCGTTCGACGGTCGGCACGGTTACCGAAATCCACGATTACCTGCGCCTGCTTTTTGCCCGCGCCGGCACGCCCTATTGCCCTGAGCATCAGCTACCGCTGGATTCACAGACCGTATCGCAGATGGTCGATCACGTGCTGGCTCTCCCCGCCGAAACCCGGCTGATGATTTTGGCTCCGGTGGTTGCCAACCGCAAGGGCGAGCAACTGGAACTCTTTGCCGAACTGCGCGCACAGGGCTTCGCTCGTTTGCGTGTTGACGGGGCGATTTACGAAATCGACGCGTTGCCCAAACTGGCCAAAACGCAGAAGCATACGGTTGATGTGGTCGTTGACCGCCTCAAGGTGCGCAACGACATGCGCCAGCGTCTGGCCGAGTCGTTTGAAACTGCCCTGCGTCACGCCGATGGGCGCGCCATCGCCTATGAGATGGATTCGCAGAAGGAATACCTCTTCTCGGCCAAATTCTCCTGCCCGGTGTGCTCCTACTCCCTGCAGGAACTTGAACCACGAATTTTTTCGTTCAACAACCCGATGGGGGCCTGCCCGACCTGCGACGGTCTCGGCGTCATCCAGTTCTTCGACCCCAAACGCATTGTTGCCCGACCTGAAATTTCGCTGGCTGCAGGGGCCATTCGCGGCTGGGATCGGCGCAATCAGTTTTACTTCCAGTTGCTGACCTCCCTTGCTACTCACTATGGTTTCGACGTCGAAATGCCGTTCGCCAACCTCCCGGAAAATATCCGGAAAATTTTGCTGTATGGCTCAGGGCGCGACACGATCCCCTTCAACTACCTCAACGAGCGCGGCAAGAGCACCATCAGTGAGCACAGCTTCGAAGGCATCGTTTGCAACTTTGAACGCCGCTACAAGGAAACCGACTCGGTGGCCGTGCGCGAGGAACTCGCCAAGCTGATCAGCAACAAAATCTGTCCAGGCTGTGAGGGCGCCCGCCTTCGTGAAGAGGCGCGTAACGTACGCATCGGAGCGAATGCAGGCGCGCTTACCCTGCATGAAATCAGTCGCCTGCCACTCGGCCTGGCGCGCGACCATTTCCTGGCACTGCAACTGGTGGGTAACAAGGCACAGGTCGCCGAAAAAATCCTCAAGGAAATCACCAGCCGCCTGCAGTTCCTGATCAACGTCGGTCTCGACTACCTCTCGCTCGACCGCTCGGCTGAAACACTCTCCGGCGGCGAAGCACAACGCATCCGTCTGGCCTCGCAGATAGGCTCCGGGCTGACCGGTGTGATGTACGTTCTCGACGAACCGTCCATCGGCCTGCATCAGCGGGACAACAGCCGGCTGCTGGAAACCCTCAAGCAACTGCGTGACATCGGCAACACAGTGATCGTCGTCGAGCACGACGAAGATGCCATCCGTAGCGCCGATTACGTCGTCGACATCGGCCCTGGAGCAGGCGTACACGGTGGCTTTATCGTCGCCGAAGGCACCCCGGAACAAGTGGCCGCCAACCCGGCGTCAATGACCGGCGACTATCTTTCCGGCCGCCGTCGTATCCAGGCACCCGGCAAGCCGCGCCAGCCCGACCCGGCACGCCAGTTGAAGCTGACCGGTGCGCGCGGCAACAATCTCAAGAACGTCACACTGGAACTGCCGGTCGGTTTGCTCACCTGCATTACTGGGGTTTCCGGCTCCGGTAAATCAACACTGATCAACGACACGCTCTATGCCGCCGCCGCAAGACACCTCTATGGCTCGACAGCAGAACCCGCCGAACACGACGAAATCATCGGCCTCGATCATTTCGACAAGGTAATCAATGTCGACCAGTCACCGATCGGTCGCACTCCCCGTTCCAATCCAGCCACCTACACTGGCTTGCTGACGCCGATCCGCGAACTGTTCGCCGGGGTGCCGGAATCGCGTTCGCGCGGCTACAGCCCCGGCCGCTTCTCGTTCAACGTCAAGGGCGGGCGCTGCGAGGCCTGCCAGGGCGACGGAGTAATCAAGGTCGAGATGCACTTTCTGCCCGACATCTACGTCACCTGCGACGTCTGCCACGGCAAACGCTACAACCGTGAAACACTGGAAGTGCATTACAAGGGCAAGAACATCCACGAAATCCTGCTGATGACCGTCGAACTGGCGCGTGAATTTTTCGATGCCGTGCCGGTCATCGCACGCAAACTGCAAACGCTGGTCGATGTCGGCCTTTCCTACATTACGCTCGGCCAGGCCGCAACCACCCTCTCCGGCGGCGAGGCCCAGCGTGTGAAGCTGGCGCTTGAACTCTCGAAACGCGACACCGGAAGAACGCTGTACATTCTCGACGAACCAACTACCGGTCTGCACTTCCAGGATATCGAAATGTTGCTCACGGTACTCCATCGCCTGGCCGATCACGGCAACACTGTGGTCGTCATCGAGCACAATCTGGATGTGATCAGAACAGCCGACTGGATCGTCGACCTTGGTCCGGAGGGCGGTGATGGCGGCGGTCGAATTCTTGCTGCAGGTACGCCTAAAGTCATAGGCAGAGCGGCAGGGAGCCACACTGGTCGTTTCCTGAAACTCCTGCTGACGCGCAGTAAATAAGCGCTCAGCGACTGCCTGCATCAGGCAAACACCCAAAAAAACAACAAAATTCTCATTTTCTTTACAAATACAAGGCTTACCCCCCTTCCCAGCGGGCGCATGAAGTGCAAGAATCGCGGCAGAGTGTCAGTACGGCTCTCAACAATTAACAGGGGATACTATGAACAAGTCCGAATTTATCGACGCAATCGCTGCTCGTACCGAACTGTCCAAGGTTGCTTCCGGCAAAGCGCTGGATGCAGTAATCGAAACAATCGTAGAGGCTGTTGCCAACGGAGATGGCGTGAGCCTCGTTGGTTTCGGCACCTTCAAAGCTGCCGCTCGTGCTGCTCGTGAAGGCAAGAACCCGAAGACGGGTGAAAAAATCAAGATCGCCGCGACGACCGTGCCGAAGTTCTCAGCCGGCGCCACCTTCAAGGCAACTGTTGCTGCTGCTCAGGGCAAGAAAAAGAAGTAATCCGCATCCAAGAAAAACAATAAATTGGCTTGCATTGATGCAAGCCTTTTTTCTTTTAATTGTTTAATTTCATCAGAGTGGATTGCCGCCCAAGTTCTGATGCCTTGATCGCCCAGCAAGGAAATAGGCTGTATTTACTTGCTCTTACTGGATGCGCCGTAGCCACATGATTGACGCGTCATTTCGCGCCGCGTAGAATTTCCGTTTTCGGGGGCATAGCTCAGTTGGGAGAGCGTCTGGTTCGCAATCAGAAGGTCGACAGTTCGATCCTGTCTGTCTCCACCAGTGATACCAAGGCTTACAGCGATGTGAGCCTTTTTCTTTTTTAGACCGGGCTAACACCGGGCTAACAGCGCAGGGGAAAGCGCCCACAAATCACAGTCAAAGAAAAACCAGCAATGAACACAGACAAACAGAAGAAACTCAACCAGGACTACGCTGATTTTCTGGTCGAACATGAAGCGGCCAAAGCACAAGGCAAGTTCATCGGCAACTTCCTCTCATGGATACACGCCACAGGCCGGGGTCAGATAGCAATCAGGGAACGCGGCAAGTAGTCCGGCATTCTGTGACTGTCACGAAATAGAACCACCTCAATTTGAGTAAGTTTTTATCGTTCGTACGATATTCAAGCATCAGCTGAAAATTCAGCCGCTGTGTTTCGTGACAGTCACGCCAGCATTCGTAACATAGCCGTGCAGCACATGGAAACCACCCGCAAATTACAGACAAAATAAAACGGCCATTACAGCCGGTCGGTCGTTACCGCGGAGCGGGTCAGGCATCCATCCAAGCGCATTCAAGAACAACGTCAGCATAGCCCGTTTGCCAGCGCGCTTCGCGCGCATGCTGCATTAGGTGCAGGGTGAGTACACCCTGCACGGATAGAAGTTCGTTCGAGCACTGGCTCAAACTCATGTCATACCCCGACCTTGGATCCGGATGTAACCGCGTCAGACCATGGCTGAACTCGACAGCCACCCATCCGCCTGCCCTTCCCGCCGGCGGGAAGGGAGCGAGTCGCCCTCTGTCGTCAGGCTTGCTGGCCGAAAATACTCGACCAGCAAACCCTCCGTCAGCGTCGGCGGTTGCGATCGTCTCGTCAAGGCCAAGCCCTTCGGGCGGCCTTCGGCCGGCCTTGACAAGCCGCCTGCCACCGCGGGCATCAACCACCGTGCATGCACTGATCAGGGGGCCATGAACTCTGGTCAATGGATGACGTAATCAAAACGGCTTGACAAACAAGTCCCCATAGAAGCAGCCATTGATCCAGCGTATTCACCCGAAAGCGGTCGTTGGAATCGTGCAGTTCAATTCCTTTGATTTAAGGGCCACAGTGCAACGAAAATCACAATTGACAGGGCTTGAGAGAACAACAAAATTTTGATCGACCTCTGTCAACTTCAATCCGCCGTTCAAACGGGTCGAATCAGCAACCGGAATTGATTTCCCTCCTGCCTTGAAATGAGTATGCTTCAATAGTCGCTGGAAACGTCACTTGATCCCTGTTAATCCCGAGGTTGCCACATGAAATTCTCCCTGAGTCGCTCTAGAACAATCTGTTTTTCAGCCGTTGCCGGCCTGTTGTTGCTTACCGGCGCCACGCTTCCTGGCGGGTATGCTGTCGCAGCAGAAACGAAGGCAGCAAACCCGGAAACGGGGAAGCGCTTTGCAGCGGTCTGGCGCATTCGGGGGGAAGTCTTGGCCTCCGGCGGTGTTACCGGGAAGGACCGGCAGTTGCGAGAAGGTGATCCGGTATTCGTCGGTGAGCGCGTGCACGCCACGTCCTCCGCAGAAGCCGTGCTGAAGACCGACGACGCCGGAATCGTCGCCGTCCGTCCCGGAGCCGAGTTTGTTGCCGAGCGCTTTGCCGCGCAAGGCGACGCCAACGACAGCTTGACCCTGCGCATCCTGACCGGATCGCTGCGCATTATTACCGGCTGGATTGGCCGCACGAATCAGGCCGGGCACCGCGTTGTCACGCCATCGGCCACCATCGGCATTCGTGGCACCGACCACGAGCCTTACGTGCTATCTCCCGACATGTTGGCGGCAGCCACAAACAAGCCGGGGACTTACGATAAGGTGAATCGAGGCGGGACGACGCTGGACGTCAACGGCCAGAGTCTCGACATCGATGCCGGCCGGGTCGGCTTCGTTCGCCTGGTTCGTGTCAAGGAGCGTGCTTTGCTGACCCTGTTGCTGCCGGCCCTGCTGGACAAGGTGCCAGACTTTTACGTGCCCGGTGAGTTCGACGCGGAACTTGACCTCTACTCGCAGACTGCCGACGAAACTGCACTCCAGCAACTGGAGAAAAAGCGAAAGTCTGCGTCAGCCAAAGGGGCTGCTGTATGTGTTCCGAAAACAGTCGCCAAGCAGTGGCTAGACCGGCTGGATCGCGGCATCGCCAAGGGCGATGCGGATGCAATCGTAGCGATGTTTGCTCCCGATGTTGAGGTTCGGGCCGTCGTGATCCTGAAAGACGGCAGTACGTCGACTGTAGTTTTCGGGCGTCAGGAGATGGTGCAGAGTACGCTCGCTGCCATGAAGACACTGAAGGACTACAAGCACCGCCGCCTCTCGCTCGACGCCGGACTGGCGAATCCCGAAGCGACAGCGGAATGCACCCGTCTCAAGGTGAAGTCGGTGGTAATCGAACAGGGGATACAGGCTGGAAAACGCTTCAGATTCGAATCGCAAGAGGAGTATCTGCTTGAGTTGCAGGCGGGCACCTGGCTCGCAATCAAAGCCGAAACGACGCAGCGCTAGCCTGCAATCATCCTTAAAACCGCAGTTGGATGTGTGCCAATGTCGCAAGCCCTCATCCCCGGCCCTTCTCCCGCGGGGAGAAGGGTGCAAAACCCCCTCTCCCCGCGGGAGAGGGTTGGGGTGAGGGCCAAGCACGCGTCAAACCTGGCTTTGCGGTCAGTTTGTCGCGGTCAACAGCGCTTTCCAGGATCAACGACGAGGCTTCGCGGCCCATGCCCCGGAATCGGGAGTGCACAGACCCGATGACTTGTGCCACGGAAGCAAGCCGGCATGCTGCAGATATTGGATATGCTCTGAAAGCCTCGCCAATAGGCGTTCAGCAAGCACATGCCATGAAGAGCCAATAAAAACGCCACTCTTCAGGATAATAGGTTGTAGATCGTTTATACATGCGGGTTTCAGCCTTGCGCCCTTGGCTGACTCATCCGGCAGGTGACAAGATTTACCACCGGGTGAACCATCCGGGGTCGGCAGTTCCAATTCACAATAACTGATCAAAAAAGAGGGAGTTGCTGTGCAGCACAGCAACTCCCTCCATCCCGATAAAAGCTTCTCTCAGACAACCGTGGCCAGCATCCTGGCCTGCACCGTCGCCCTGGAGGGTCTCCGACGAAGGCCCCGGTGGCCAATTACCCGGCTAGTACGACGCTGCCTGTCGGATAATGGCCACCGCAATCCCAACGCTACTTGAACGAGCGCGCCTCGAAGAGATAGTCGCCACCGGTCGTGTGACCGGCCGAAACCGCGCCACCATATTGCGGCACTTGCGGGAATTCGCGGCGTACTTCAGTCTTCACCGATTCAAACACCGTGCCGGCGGGCTCGACATCCTTGATCGACTTCAATGCGTTCATGAAGCTGTACGCAAAGATCGAGTGCCCATCCTTGCCTTCATCGGAAACCGGCTCTTCACCGCCCGACGACATGACCGTTACCGAGCGCTTGGCCAGGATTTTGGCCGGATCGGACTGCCCCGCACCCGATATCCACTGCTCCTTGGTCAGCGAGCCGGAGTAACAGGAATCCGAAACCAGCATTATCTGCTTGGCCGGGATATTGGTCAGCAACTTGGCGATGTCGTTATTCGAAATCCATTGATCCGGACTTGAAATCTTCGCGTCCGCCGGAATCCAGTAGCCGGTATTGCTCTTCTCGTTCAAATAGCCGTGTCCAGCGTAGTAAATCGTAACGCTGTCGTCCGGGCCGACTTCACGCGCCAGCCGGTTCAGGCTGGTAACGATATCGGCGCGGCTGGCATCGGGCAGCACGCGCACTTCATAACCCAGTTGGTCCTGAAGTTGCTGAGCGACGGCCTTGGCGTCCGGCTGCGCGGTATCAAGCGCAGGAATGGCCGGATCGCTGTAGTTGTTGATCCCGACCAGCAGGGCCACCTTGCGCTGGATTTGCGGCAGGAAGGAAGCCGTCGGCATCAGCGGCGGCGGCAAGGTGATGGCGCCCGGCATACCGTCCGGCACACAGACAATCGCCGAACCGGCGCACGACGGCAGATTGGCGGCCAGCGGGTTGCGCTCGAGAATGTTGAGTGCCGGCTTGAAAGCTTCGGTCTTCAGTTCATGACGCAGACTAACGAGCGCTTCCAGGCTTTCACGCGAGGCGCCAGCGGTAGTTACCCTGCCGAAGGCCTTGGCCGATTCGCTGCGGCGTTCTTCACCACGCCGGGTTTCAGCGACACGATGTTCTTCGGCCTTTTTGTCGGCGACGACCTTCTTCTGCTCCGCTTCGACTTTCTTCTTTTCGCCTTCCGCTTTCCGTGACTCGGCTTCGGCCTTCTTGCCCTCGGCTCTCTTCTCGGCTTCGGCCTTCTTCTGGTTATTCTTTGCGCTGCTGGCTTCGCTGCGCGCCTGTTGTTCTTCGGAACGTGCTTTCTTTTCGCCGGCCTCGGCCTGCTTCACCTCAGCCTCCGCCTGCTTTTGCTCGCCTTCGGCCTTCCTGGCGTCAGCACGTTTCTCGCTCACGGCACGGCCACCCGGCGAACGCATGGTCTTGGCTTCGGCTTCGGCGTACTTGCCTTCAGCCTTGGCTTGTTTGCCTTCGGCTTCGATCAGCTTGGCCTCGGCCTCGGTCTTCTTGACATCGGCTTCGCTGCGCTTGCTTTCGGCGCGTTTCTCGGCGGCTACCTTCTGCTCGGGCGTTTTGGCTTGCCTGGCTTCGCCTTCGGACTTCCGGGCATCGCCTTCGGCCTTGCGCGCCTGGGCTTCGACCTGCTTGCCTTCGGCTTCTGTCTTGCGGGCGTCGCTTTCGGCTTTGTGGGCCTGGGCTTCGGTTTTCCTGGATTCGGCCTTGAGCGTGGCGGCGAGCTTTTGTTCCGGGGACTTGGCGCTGCGCACTTCCGCTTCGGCCTGTTTGGCATCCGCTTCGGCTTGTCTGGCGCGGGAATCCGCTTGCTTGCCCTTGACTTCGGCTTGTTTGCCTTCGGCCGTGGCTTGCTTGCTCCGGGCTTCGGATGTCTTGACATCGGCTTCGGTGCGCTTGCTTTCGGCACGTTTCTCGGCGACGGCGCGGGCTTGCGGAGTTGGCGCGGCCTTGACTTCGGCTTCGGCCTGCCGGGCTTCGGCATCTATCTTGCGCGCTTGAGACTCGGTGCGTTTGGCATCGGCTTCGACGCGCCTGGCTTCGGCGGTCTTCTGGGCGATTTCCTTCTGCTCGGGCGTCCTGGCGGATTTGGCTTCGCTGGAGGCCTGACGGGCTTCTGCATCGGCACGCTTGGCATCGGCGTCGGCACGCTTGATTTCGGCGCGCGCCAGGCGTGTTTCGGCCTCGCTACGGCGAACGCTAGCGACGGTTCCGGTTCCGGTCCCGGCCCCGGTCTCGGCAACCACCTGCTTGGTGTCGGCGAGGGCGTCGCGGCTTTCGGCTTCGGCACGCTTGGCTTCGGCCTGGGCTTTCTTCACGTCGGCTTCGGCACGCTTGGCTTCGGCGCGGCGCTGGGCGTTTTCGCGCTGCTGCGGGGTCTTCGCCGTATTGGCTTCCGCCTCGGCCTGGAGGGCTTCTTTTTCGGCTTGCTTGGCTTCCATTTCGGCTTTGCCGGCATCGCTCACCGCCTGTTTGGCTTCTTCACGGACTTCTACGCCGGTTTTTTCCTGGTCGGTTTTTTTAGCCTTGTCCGAGGTATTTAACTGGGCGGTGATGGTTTTCTCTGCCGCCGTATCGCTGCGAACAACGTAGCGATCATCGCCGGTGAGTGTGGCGGCAATGCTCAGCGGAGCGTCCAGTGCCGGATTGACGGGGCCGACCGTGGCCTGGATGCTGTTGGGGTTAGTGGCGGTGGGGTCGGCGATCGGGGCGCAGATGGCCGGGTTCAGGACACACGGATCTTCGACGCGGATGATGGGTGTGGGTGTGGGTGTGGGTGTGGGTGTGGGTGGCAAGGAACCGATTACATAAAACGAGGTGTTTTCGTTTCTGTTCCAAATTGAATTCTTTAAGTACCCAGCCGCCTTCAACGCATTGATGTCCGAGTAAAAGGTATATTCATAGCCGGCCAGGCCGCTGACGTCAAACAGCGCTCCCTCCGGGACCATGATCCACCAAGGCTTGCCGTTGCCGGCATTTACCGCATTCGGGCCATACACATTCTTGAACTGCCCGATCAGACCAGTGTAACCCGTGCTATCGCCCAGGCCGAAAATGACCGTCGGATCGATTGCGGTCGGGTTGTAATTGCTATTATCTCCCGGCGTATTGCGCGGTGCCAGTGCACCGGTACCGGTGACGGTGCTATTGAGCTTGATATAGCCGGATTGATCGGTCCCTATCGAGACATAACTGGCTTCCACCGGACTGTTGACGTATACGTTGCTGTAGCTAGAATAGATATCCAGCCAGCCTGCGACGGTGAGCGGGCTTCTGATGAAGACATTTCCCGAAGCTTCGATGGTGAGGTTTGGGGCACGCGGATTGAAGGGTCCCACCACTTCCAGGACGTCAGAGGTTCCAGTCGAAGAACCCCAGGCCGATATGGTTGTTTGCTTCCAGGAACCGGTAAAGAACTGTGCCATATCGTTAAAGCAGAAACTACCTGACGGACAGTTAGCCGAAGTCGCGCCCAGAAGCACAGACGAAAAACTCCGGGGTGAGAGCGCCAACTCCCATGCGTCAATGTTTACCGGGGTTCCGCTGAAGTAATCAACCTCAAATGCGACAAGCCCGGCCTTGACCGTGCCACCAAAATTCTGCGCGTATTGGGCATGCAGCAGAACGGCACCGGAATTGTTCGCCGGGTTGCCGACATCAATCAACGCGCCGGATCGGGCAATGATGCCGCTCTGCGCGTCGATACGAAAGTCAGAGCCGTTATACCAATCGAAATTATTTCCCGGAATCGGCTGCCCCGATCCTGGCAAGAGAAATTTGCTGCCCGAATCCATTTCAACCGTCGCTGAGCTGGAAGAAAACGTTGAACTCGAACCAAGGGCATCGATCCAAAATTTGATATTGACGTTGTTGGTGCGAGCATCAAACGTCCCGTTGCTATAGACATAAGGGGCCTGTATGTTGAGCACTCCGCCGCTGGGTACGGCCATATAGCCACCGACGGTGTAGGTGCCGCCATTCGGCATGAAGGCCAAATAATCGGTTGCCTGAATCGTCAAGCTTCCATTCGATGACAATGCATAATCAAGCATTGTTGGCGTCATCACGGTGGCCATATAAACCATGGGATCTGAACCCCCGCTGCAGGTTGTAACGCCATTCGGCAGGATACAAACTTTGGCCGGGTCAAGCAGCCAAGAGCCGCTTGTTCCCTGTGGCGCCAGGGTATTCACCGTACCCCCAAGCTGCAACTGATTATGCCCCGAGGTTTCCACCTGCCCGCCGTTGCCGCCCTGGGGGCCGCCACGGGCAAAGATGCTGCCCTTGAAGTCGGTCGTATCATTGGCCCACAGCACGACCTTGCCGCCATCGCTGTTGCCGGTGGCATCGGCCTTGATGAGCGCACCGGCCTGCATGGTGGTATTGCTTGCATTCTGGACGCTGGCGTTGCGGCCTTGCCAGTCGCCACCGACGAGCACGCTGCCGCCACCGCTGGTGCCGGAGGCATCGAGGCTGGCGCTGCTGGTCAGGGTTACGTTGTTGCCGAGCACCTGTATCTCGCCACCCTTGCCGGCGCTGTTGGTCGCGCTGATCGTGCCGGAAACAACGGTGCTGTCGCTGGCCTTGAGGATGATGCGGCCCTGCGCGTCGACGCTGGCGCTATCGGCGCTGAGCAGGCCGTGTTGATCGATGAGCGCGCCGAACATGTTGATCTGGCCGCCGGCGGCGGTAATGGTGCCGAGGTTGACCGCGCGGTTGCCGTTGGCGCTGAGCGTCACGCTCAACTCCGGGCCAGCCGAATCGGAAAGGCTGACGCTATTGCCCGCCGCCAGGACGACCTGGCCTTGGGGTGTGGTGATGACGCCTTCGTTGCGCACGTCGGTACCGATCAGGTAGACGTTGCCGCCGAGCGGGGTCGAAATCCGGCCCTGATTGAGCAGGGGACCGAAACCGCCGCCGGCAAAGGAGAAGCGCTTGGCGAGGAAGTCGGTATCGCTCAGGTTGAGGGTGGAGGCCACCAGTTTGTTGACATCGATGATCGAATTGGGGCCAAACAGGATGCCGCTCTGGTTGATCAGGTAGACCTGGCCGTTCGATTGCAAGGTGCCGTAGATACGGCTCATGTCGCCGCCGACGACCCGGTTCAGGATGGCCGAATTGGCCGACTGCTGAACGAAGCGCGTGGTCTCGCTGGCGCCAATGTTGAACTGTTGCCAGTTGATGATGGTTCCCGGCGTATTGGTGACCGAGAGGGTTTGGCCGGTGCTGTTGATCTGGGCACTACCGGCGGCGATTTGTGCCCCGGTCGGGTTGGCCAGGACGATGCCGGAATGGGCGAAACAAGCCGCAACCGCCAGGCTGGCGAGGGTGGGCTTGAAGACGAAAAGCGGACGGGCAGACTCTTGGGTGTGGCGTTTCATGGCGCGACTCTCCGACATGCTGGCTTAGAACTGCAGATTGATGGCGGCGTGACCATAGGCTTCGCCTTGCTGGCGATTGGCCCCGGCCGGATCCGGTGTGACGATGTACTTCTCCTGGGCGAAGCCGACATCAAGGCGAACGTCAAGTTGGCGGTTGAAGTTGAGGCGCAATCCAGCACCTATACTGCTGAGCGGTTGCTGTTTTTCACCGTTGCGGGCGTTGCTGAAGGAAATTTCGCCGAAGTCGTAGAAGAGCAGGGCGCGGGCATTGAGGTCTGTGGTGATGTGCTTGCCGAAGTCGGGCGAATAGAATTCGATGTTGACGGTGTAGCCGTGATCGCCGCTGACCGTACGCTCAATATAGCCGCGCACCGAACTGGCGCCGCCCAGACCAAATTGTTCGCCGGGAACCAGGCGGTTGTTGCTTAACTGGCCAGTAGCGGCGATGCGCGCCTGATAATCGGCGGGAAGTGGCAGGCTCAAGCCAATGTTGGCGCGGACAGCGTTCCAGTCGGGCGTGGCGCCATCGCGTGCGGCCTGGTATTGCTGTTGGCCCCCGTTGGGCCCGCCTTCGATGTTTTGCGCGAAGGTGAGGCCGCCGCTGAGTTGATACTCAGGCTTGGCGAGGGTGGCAAAGTAGGTGAGGCTGAGCGGTTGTGCGGTAACGGTGCCGCAGGTGCCCGCACCTACTCCGGTGCAGGTGTTGTCGAAATCCTTGTAGTCAAAGCCGTAGATCAGGCGGTGACGGAATTCACCCGCGCTGGGCAGTGACTGATTGAGGCGCAGTCCGAGCATGTTGCCCTGCCCCGAGAAGTTGGTGCTGCCGAAGCCGACATTGGTGGTGGCAGTGGATTTGGAGTAGGCGCCGATGACGTCCAGCGAGAGGCCGAGATCGTAGAAGGGAACACGGTAGCCGGCCGAGACTTGCTGGCTCCGCTCCGGGTAATCGATCGATGTACCCAATTGCAGCGTAACCATGTGGTCGAGGTTGAACAGGTTGGCGTTCTGGTAGCCGGCATTGAGCCGATTGACGCCGGTGGACTTGCTGCCCATGTTGTCGTAGGTGAGAATGAATTTTTCCGGGCGGTCTTCGGTGACGGTGACCACGGCATCAATCTCGCCGACTTGTTCGGCTGACTGGAAGTTGACGGCCACCTGCTTGGCCGGGTTTTCGTTGGCGGCGGCAATGGCGGCAACGATTTTCTTGGCGTTGGGTTTCGTTTTTTCCTGCAGGGGCGGCAGGCTGGAACGGATGTTGGCCTCATCGTAGGCCTTGTTGCCCTTGATGGTGATCGATTGCACTTGCCCTTCGATGACTTTGAGGGTGACTCGACCATCAGCGGCCGTTTGCGCCGGCGGGAAGACTTTGATGACCGGGTAGCCCGCGTCTTCATAGGCTTTGCGCAGGGCTTCGGCGGCGGCGTTGATGTCTTCAAGGCTGCGATCGGTACCGAGGTAGCCGGAGAGTATCTGCTCTACCCTGGCTTCCGGCAGGAGGGTGTTTCCTTCAACCTGGTAGCTGGAAATGGCGAATCTGGCACCTTGCGCCCAGGCGCCAGTGGTCAGGGCAAGCAGCATGGCTACCGTCCTTAGTGCAAACCTCTTCTTCATGAAACCCCCGAAATGCCGTGTAGCGGCGATTGAGCTAGAGTGGCTTGAGATGCAGCCGTCTGAAAATTTTTTACCCATAATACGGTATATCCAGCTTCGGCGGCAACAACCATGTAGTCAAATGGGGTAATGAACATTTATTGTTGCAATGGAGTTTCGACGATGCCGATTCGATTTTCTCCAGTCGCAAAAGGGGATGTGCTTAAACTGGGAAATCCTGCGTCAGCTTGAAATGCACTTGGGGTGCAAAGCTGTACTTGGCGACCTCGAAAAAGCGGGCAAGGAAAAGCAACTCAATCGCAGAGCCGGCGACCAGTAACCACGAGCCAGACAATCCAAAAGGAGGGGCAACCAACAACGACTGATTGGCGCCGTCTTGCCTTGGCCACCGTGCTCCGCTACGCTACGCCCGTTGGCCAAGGCAAGACAAAACCAGCAACCCAACGGATCTCATCAGAGATCTTCTTCATGAACCGACTGGCCCCTTTTTACGCCGCCATTCGGCCCCAAATTCCTCCGCCATTTACACCTGCCGTTCGCGCAAAAAATGCTCGGCGTTGCAGCCAGCGGCGGCTTAAGACTGTAAGCGGCCTGATGACTTTTGCATGCCCAGCGACCGCTGCACTCTGATTCCTGCCTTTCGAATGCATCAGCGCTTTATGATGACAACCAGCGACCCATACCTGCCAGTCGGGGTTTTGAAAAGAGGCCATTCGCAGGGAACGCTGAAGAAGTAGAAGCAGCCGATTATTATGTTTATATTGTATATTTTCCTGACCGTCTGTGGATTTGATGCAAATCAAAGCGGGAACAAATTCAGAACCGGCCAGGAAGTGCGGTGAGGTTTGGGCAAAATTTCTGAACACATCGCTTACTATCCCAGAACGTTCTCGGACCATTTTGAATGGTGATCAATTCAGATAAGCGGTGATCAGGAGACCCTATGGAAAAGTCAGCAACAGCAAACCACGATACCCGTAATTTAATGTCGGGCACCGATTTTCGAGAATCCCTGCGGCGCTTGAAGCCGATAGTCTATGTTGATGGTCAACTGATTGAATCCGTGGTCGATGCACCCTCGTTGCAGCCGGGCATAAACGCACTGGCGGTGACCTACGACTTCGCGCTCGATGCCGACAGGTCGCGGTTGATGACCGCCGTCCAGTCGAGTTCTGGCAAGACCGTCAATCGCATGCTGCACATCAACGAGTCGGCTGGCGACCTGCTCAACAAGCTGGAGGCGGTGCGCCTGCTTTGCCAGGAGACTGGCTGCGCCCAGCGCTATCTGGCGCACGATGCACTTAACAGTATTGGACAGGTCGGCGCTCGTCTGGATGACGCCAAGGGCAGCACCGGGAATCGCGCCCGCTTCGCAGCTTATTTGCAGCATGTGCAGGACGAAGACCTCAGCCTGGGCATTGCCATGACGGATGCCAAGGGCGACCGCAGCAAACGGCCCCATCAACAGCTCAACCTCGATGTTTACGTTCATGTTGTCGAGCGTAACGGCAAGGGCATTGTTATTTCCGGCACCAAGGCTATCGTTACTGCGGCCCCCTATGTTCATGAATTTCTGGTCATGCCCTCGCGTAACATGGGCGAGGAGGATGCCGACTTCGCTGTATGTTGTGCCGTGCCTGTCGATGCCCCGGGGGTGACCATCGTTGCCAGGCCCGCAGGGCGGCCCGGTGAAAAGCCTGAGCACGGTTCCCCGTTATTCTCCCGTCGCTATGGCCAGTCCACCGGCGTCGTTATTTTCGATCGCGTTTTTGTGCCATGGGAACGCGTCTTCCTGGATGGTGAATGGGAGTATTCCGGAGCCATCACTTACAACTACGCCACGCATCATCGTCATAGTTGCATCGGCGCCCGTGCGGGCTTCGGCGACCTGCTGATCGGCGCCGGTGCGCTGATGTGCGAGGCAAACGGGTTTGATCCTGGCCGCAAGGCCAGCCTGCGCGACCCGATGGTCGAGCTGATCAAGATTACCGAAGGCTTCTTCGCTTGTGGGGTGGCAGCCAGCGTCTATGCCGTGCATGACCAATACTCCAACAGCTTCATGCCGGAACCGGTCTTCTCCAATATTGGCAAGCTGCTGCTGTCCACCCAGATCTACGATATGCACCGTCTTGCGCATGAAGTATCCGGCGGGCTGATTGTGGCGCTACCGGGACCCGACGAGGATCACAACCCGGCCACTGCCGCAACCCTTGCCGAGGTTCTGCGTGCCAACCCGGACGTTCCCTACGACAAGCGTATCGAAGTCGCACGCTTCATCGAGGATCTGACTGCTTCCTACCAGGGCGGCTGGTACTCATTGATCAGCCTGCATGGCGGCGGCTCACCAAGCGCCTTGAAGCAGGAAATCTGGCGCAACTACCCGCTGGGTGACAAGGTCGATCTGGTCGAGCGCTTGCTGGACCGCGGGGTGCTGGCCGACGAATCACGGGCCATTACCCGCAACCGCCAGCCAGGCCGCTGCTGCGATGCCGGCTGTAGCCAGCCGGGGCAATCGGTAATGGTGCCGTTGCCAACGACACGGCGCGAGGAACCATGAACTCCTAGCTGACCAAGGGTGAACTGCTGAAGCAAGGTTGCGACGAAGGAGTCGTGCACTTTAATGGCGAGGTGGTCGTCCATGCTCATCATCTCCAGCAGCAAGGCTGCGGTCGCGATTTGTAGCGCCTTTTTTCCGTCAGCCTCGTTCTGCCTCGTCCCTGGTTCGATGAATTGCTTGAAAAATTCCTCAATGCTGGTATTCATGTATGTCTTTACGCGTTACTGCGCGATCAAAATTAGCCATCATTCGCAAATTATACTTACCAGCCATTTTCATGCAATTTTCGCGAAGAATCAGGGTTTGAAGGTGCTTTAGTCTGGTCAAACAACAACGCGCAAGATGGTCAATCTGACTCGTGCAAACAACCTTGGAGGAGTCCAAATGAATTGCCTATGGATCGATATTACTCACGCCCAAGGCGAAACCTTTTCTGGCTATCTTTCGCTACCGCCGTCAGGCCGAGGTCCGGGCATCGTGCTGGTACAGGAAATATGGGGTGTAAATGAACACATCCGCGCTGTAGCCGACCAATACGCACTTGACGGCTACGTGGTACTGGCTCCGGATATTTTCTGGCGTTTAGAGCGACGTGTCGATTTGACGTACGATCCGGAAGGCACTGCCCAAGCTCGCGCACTCCTTCAGAAAGTTGATACGGCAAAGGCGGTCGCTGACCTTTCAAGCGCTGTAGATACACTGCGTAAGCTGCCCGAGGTGACCGGCAAGGTTGCCACACTCGGATTCTGCCTCGGTGGTCAATTGGCCTATCGTACCGCAGCGACTGGCAAGTGCGATGCAGCAGTCGCCTATTATGGCGGCGGTATCCAGCAGCATCTCGACGTGGCAGATCAGATCACTCAGCCGATCCTGTTCCACTACGCTGGGCAGGATGCCCACATTCCACAATGTGCAGTAGCCGATGTGAAAGCCAGTTTTGCCGGCAGGACGAACGCCATCTTCTTCGACTACCCGGCTGCCGATCACGGTTTCAATTGCTGGGGTCGTCCAATGTACAACCAAAATGCTGCCGCCCTAGCACATGGCAGGACGCTGGTGTTTCTTGCTGAACATTTGTAGGTCTCCGCACTTTTTTGATTTGTCTTCGGTAACGTTCTGTTACAGAAACAAAGACAACGCACAACAGACTTAATGTCAGTGTGTCAGTAACATCCTGCCGGTGCAGTTTTCAAGGATACGCTCCCTGCTTTTTTGTGCCAAAAGAACTTCCCAAGACATTCAAGCCATGGCACTTGGAAACGTCGCAAGAGCATGAGTTTCTCTTCGCAAATGACTTCCCATTCCTCGATTGGCTGTTGGCGGAGATAAGGTTACAGAGGGAGGCTGACCGACTTCGGAGGATCAGCCCGCTGAAACAGGAAAGCAAGCCAACGCAATCGAAGCACGAAAGTGGGTGCTACGCGAGCCTCTTGTCGAGACACGCGAGATGATCAAACCTTATATAACGAAAGGGCAAATGGATGGAATTCTCAAAAGTTGCCTTTTCAATTCTTTTGATCCTCGCTTCGACGACCAGTAGTGCGGACATCTACGGGTATGTCGATGACCAGGGTGTATCGCATTTCTCTGCTGAAAAACTGGATGCACATTATCAACTGTGGTTGAAAGGCAAGCTTGGGTCGGTGGAGATTGAGTCCGCTGGACGAGAAAGCCAGCCCCAGTCAAATCGTCTTACACAACATCCCAACCTGCGAAAGTACGAGCCGCTACTGAAACTCGCAAGCCTTGAGTTTTCGGTCGAGCCTCACTTGCTCAAGGCGGTCATGGCAGCGGAGTCCGGATTCAATCCTGACGCCATCTCACCCAAAGGGGCCATTGGCCTGATGCAAGTTATGCCTTCAACCGCTGAACGCTATGGCTTATTCGGGGATAAAAGAAAGACTCTCGAACAGAAGTTGCGGGACCCTGAAACCAACATTCGCTTGGGGGCACGCTACCTGTCCGACCTGTCCAAAATATTTCCCGAACAACAGAATCTAGTGATCGCTTCCTACAATGCCGGTGAGGGGGCGGTTAAGCAATACCAGAACACCATTCCGCCCTATCGCGAAACACGCAATTACGTTCAGTTAGTGACGCAGCTATATAAAGTCTATCAACCAAAATTGGTTTCCAGAAAATCTGGAGCAATGGTGTTGAAAGACGCATCGAGTGCAACAAAACGCATTCGTTTGACCATTGATGGGGCAACTAACGTCGTGTCCGCTCGGCCACTCCCCTCTGTGTTGACGCTGACCGAAAACTGACCTACGTAGAGGGTTAATGCCGATCCAAAACTGACCCAGGTGTTCTACTTGCCCTGCCTAATTTTTAGGCAGGAGATAAAGGGTGATCACCATGGAAATGTTCGGCAAGATTCGACGGATGTATTTACGCGACAAGTTGTCGCTGCACGAAATAACGAAGCGCACGGGTTTATCGCGCAACACGATACGCAGATGGCTGCGAACACCCGAGGAGGCGGCTACGCCGACGTACCAGCGGCGTGAGATGCCTGGCAAATTGACGGCATTCCACGAGGCGCTGGAGCAGGCGCTCAAAGCCGATGCCCACGGCACAAAGCAGAACCGGCGTACGGCCAAGGCGCTGTTTGCGCAAATCAAGGAAGACGGCTATGTCGGTGGCTACAGCCAAGTCACCGATTTCATCCGGAACTGGCGTGGGCGCGCAGGCAAGACCCCACACGCCTTTGTGCCACTGAAGTTCGATTTGGGCGAGGCATTCTATAGTGGTCCCTGATTTCAAGGCAGTGGTTTAAGCTGTCCGCTGTCATAAGGAACGAGCAGAAATGAGTGAGCCGAAGAAGAGGAAAGTGCCGACGTCGGAGTTCAAGGCGAAGGTGGGGTTGGAAGCCTTGCGAGGGATGAAGACGTTAAACGAGATTGTCCAGGAATTTGGTGTTCACCCCGGCCAGGTTGGGCTATGGAAGAAGGCCATCCAGGAGCAAGCCAAGAGCCTGTTTGAAGGCAAGCGCGGCCCCAAGCCGATAGCGGCACATCAGGAGCCGGACCTGCTGTACAGCGAGATTGGCAAGCTGAAAGTAGAACTCGACTGGCTCAAAAAAAAGTCTGGGATCAGCCTGCCATGATCCGTCGCACATGGATCGACAAAGGGGATGCGGTGTCTGTCGTCCAGCAATGCGCCCTGGCCGGGGTATCCCGCGCCACGGTCTATGCGCGGCAGCAACCCAAGCCTGTCGATCAAAGCGACCTGCTGCACAGTCATTTGATTGACGAGGAGTTCACACGGCACCCCTTCTACGGAACCTTCAGCCGCACGCCAGCGTTCTTGTCCACGGAAAAGGTCGAAAGGAGCGTTGCTTATGCAAAGTTTGAAACTATGTGCAGGTTGGCGCTGAATCGCTGTATCTGACGGCGTCGAGGCCGGCAATGCTGCACATGGTTTTTGGCATGTCACGTCCCCCAAACATTTTTTTCCTCGCAATCGCCAAGAGCCAATCTTCGGCGTCACTCGCAGGGAATGTCTTCCGTGTTCACCGCCGATGCCGTCAATTCGCGGCATCTGGCATCATGGGTGTCTCCTCGCTTTTGCACAAACCGGATCGCGTTGAGCCGGTCGCCGTATTGCACGAAATGTATTGCTACGCTCCCTGACGCCGAAACTATGTACAGTTTTTCGCTGATGAACTTCGTCCAATGCCAGGCACTGCCGGATTGGCGACCGCTCTATTCACGCGGGGTGCACATAGTTTCAAATTGTGCATAGGGGTCGATGACCGCCATTCGGTTGCTCCATGCAACATACCAGTCGACAATAAACATGTTGCGTTGCACAACGCCATGAGCCTATCACCACTGAATCCGAATAGCCCAATTGATTTACTAACCCACCGCAGTGGTACAGAGGCAGGGAGAAACCGCTCTGCAAAGCTTGATTTCATGGGGTTCTCTGCGATAGCTCAGCGTCTCTGTGCCTCTGCGGTGAAGCCAGGTTTTCGGTCCTTTCCCAAGCATCCCGCCGCCATATGGCCGCTTCACCCTTGCCTCGCGTGATACAATTTTGCCCTTTCTAATGGCTTGTGAGGCATACGATGTTTTCCGCAAAAGACACCCTGGCAAAAGTTGATCCTGAACTCTGGAAGTCGATTGAAGACGAGAATCGCCGCCAGGAAGAGCACATCGAGCTGATCGCCTCCGAGAACTATGTCAGCAAGGCAGTCATGGAAGCTCAGGGTTCGCAGTTGACCAACAAGTACGCCGAAGGCTATCCGGGCAAGCGCTACTACGGCGGTTGCGAATACGTCGACGTTGCCGAGCAGATCGCCATCGATCGCCTGAAGAAACTGTTCGGCGCCAATGAACACCACTACGCCGCCAACGTGCAGCCGAATTCCGGCTCGCAGGCCAACCAGGCGGTGCTGCTGGCCTTTGCCAAGCCGGGCGACACGATCCTCGGCATGAGTCTGGCCGAAGGCGGTCACCTGACGCACGGCATGGCGCTCAACATGTCCGGCAAGTGGTTCAAGGCCGTTTCCTACGGTCTCGATGCCAAGGAAGCGATCGACTACGAGCAGATGGAAGCGCTGGCCCGCGAACACAAGCCGAAGATCATCATCGCCGGTGCTTCGGCCTATTCGCTGCGTATCGACTTCGAGCGCTTTGCCAAGGTGGCCAAGGAAGTCGGCGCCATTTTCTGGGTCGATATGGCGCACTACGCCGGCCTGATTGCTGCCGGCTGCTATCCGAGCCCGCTGCCGCACGCCGACGTGGTGACTTCAACCACGCACAAGACGCTGCGCGGCCCGCGCGGCGGCGTCATCCTGATGAAGGCCGAGTACGAGAAGGCCATCAACTCGGCGATTTTCCCCGGCTTGCAGGGCGGTCCACTGATGCATGTGATCGCCGCCAAGGCGGTGGCTTTCAAGGAAGCGGCTACTCCCGCGTTCCGCGCCTATCAGGAACTGGTGGTGGCCAATGCCCGTGTGCTGTCGCGTGTTTTGTCCGAGGAACGCGGCCTGCGTATCGTCTCCGGGCGCACCGAATCGCACGTTTTCCTCGTCGATCTGCGCGCCAAGAACGTTACCGGCAAGGAAGCCGAAGCGGCGCTGGGCAAGGCGCACATCACGGTCAACAAGAACTCGATCCCGAACGATCCGCAGAAACCGATGGTTACGTCCGGCATCCGTATCGGCTCGCCGGCCATGACCACGCGCGGCTTCACCGAAATCGAGGCCGAACAGGTCGCCCACCTGATCGCCGACGTGCTCGATGCGCCAAACGATGAAGCCGTGCTGGCGCGGGTTCGTGGCGAGGTATCAACCCTGTGCAAGAAGTTCCCGGTTTACGGCAAATAACGGGCATGGCTTTGAAAGGCGCCCCAAATTATGAAAGTCATGCCCGTTTCCCTCCCTTGCAGGGCGCATTCCGGCTTACCAGCCGGAATCGCT
Source organism: Propionivibrio sp. (assembly GCF_049316945.1). Classification (GTDB taxonomy): domain Bacteria; phylum Pseudomonadota; class Gammaproteobacteria; order Burkholderiales; family Rhodocyclaceae; genus Propionivibrio. The sequence goes on from NZ_JBMOJE010000002.1 coordinate 64,639, forward strand.
CGATGGGCGCGGAGCCATGCTCCGCGAATTCCCCATCTCGCCCCCCGACCCCTCTGATGAAGCTACTAGCCATTCGACTAAGCTGCCAAAAAACGGCAGCCAAGTCGCTGGTTATCCCAATGGGCGAGGGGAGGTTCGAGAGTCGCTCGCGCGACTTTCACGTTAAAACGCGATGAAATGCCCTTTTTGCGGTGCGGCTGACACGACCGTTGCGGATACGCGCATCAATGACGACGGCGACATTGTTCGTCGCCGGCGTCGTTGCCTGACCTGCGAAAAGCGCTTTTCAACCTACGAGCGGGCGGAAATCCGTCTGCCGCAGGTGGTCAAGAAAAATGGTTCGCGCGTCGATTTCGACCGCGAGAAACTATCCGGCAGTCTGTGGCTGTCTCTGCGCAAGCGTCCGGTGACCGTCGAGGCGGTTGATGCGGCGATTACCCGCATCGAAGAAAAGCTGCTGACGCTGGGCGAGCGCGAAATTCCCTCCGAAAAGGTCGGGGAGATGGTCATGCGCGAATTGAAGAAGCTGGACAAGGTGGCCTATGTCCGCTTTGCTTCGGTCTATCGCAACTTTGAAGATGTCGATGAGTTTTCCGAGCTGGTCCGCGAAGTATCGCGTCCTGCTCCGCGGCGTAGCCGGTAGTTCCGCGCATGTTCAGCGCCGCCGATCACGAGTTCATGGCGCGGGCCTTGCGTCTTGCCGAACTCGGCCTTTTTTCCACTACACCCAATCCACGCGTCGGTTGCGTCATCGCCAAGGACGGTACGGTTGTCGGCGAAGGCTGGCACCGGCATACCGGTGAAGCGCACGCTGAAATCCATGCCCTGCAAATGGCCGGCCGCCAGGCGCACGGCGCCACCGCGTATGTAAGCCTCGAACCCTGCAGTCACCATGGCCGCACGCCGCCCTGTGCCGAAGCGCTGATTACCGCCGGGGTGTCGCGCGTGGTCGCGGCCATGCAGGACCCCAACCCACTGGTGGCCGGGCGAGGATTGTCGTTGTTGGCGGCGGCGGGCATTGCCGCTGACTGCGGCTTGCAGGAAGTGGAAGCGCACGAACTCAATATCGGTTTCGTCTCGCGCATGATGCGTGGCCGGCCCTGGCTGCGCATGAAACTGGCAGCCAGCCTGGACGGCAAGACAGCGCTTGAGAATGGCGTCAGCCAGTGGATTACCGGCCCGGCGGCCAGGCAGGACGGGCATCGCTGGCGGGCACGGGCCTGCGCCATTCTGAGCGGCATCGGCACAATGCGCGACGACGATCCGCAACTCAACGTGCGCGGGGTCGAAACATCGCGCCAGCCGTTGAAAGTGGTGGTCGATAGCCGCCTCGAATTGCCGCTGCAGGCCAGGGTGTTGAACGGTGGCGGCGTATTGCTGGCGACCGCAAGCGATGACAGTGAAAAATCAGCGGTACTGCGCGAACGCGGGGCGGAAATCCTGCACCTGCCGAATGCCGACGGCAAGGTGGATCTGCCAGCGCTGATGACGGAACTCAGTCAGCGTGGCATCAACGAACTGCACGTCGAAGGTGGCTTTCGGCTCAACGGCGCGTTGCTGGCGGCCGGTCTGGTCGATGAACTGCTGCTCTATCTCTCGCCCTGCCTGGTCGGCGATACGGCGCGCGGGATGTTCGACCTGCCGGCGCTTGAGTCGCTGGAAGGCAAGCATCGACTGAATGTTCGCGACATGCGCATGCTCGGTGCCGACCTGCGTATCCTGGCGCGTTTCAGTTAGCGGGCATGGCTTTGTCAGGCGCCCCCAAATAATGAAAGCCCTGCCCGTTTCCCTCACCCCCGGCCCCTCTCCCAGAGGGCGAGGGGAGGTTCGAGAGTCGCTGGCGCGACTTTCACGTTGCCGCGCAGACGGCGCACTGCGGGTCCCTGCCGAACTTCACGCTGCGCCATTCCATCTTCAAACCGTCAAGCAACAGGAGACGGCCAACGGCTGGCTCCCCGGCGCCACTGATGACTTTCAGCGCTTCGGCGGCCTGCATGGCGCCGATGATTCCGGTAAGCGGGGCAAAGATGCCCATCACGGCGCAACGTGTTTCTTCGACGTCGTCACCCTCCGGAAACAGGCAGTGGTAACACGGTGAGTTCTCGCGTCGCAAATCGAATACCGAGAGTTGTCCGCTAAAGCGGATGGCCGCTCCGGAAACCAGCGGCGTGCGATGTTTGACGCAGGCACGGTTGACGGCATGCCGGGTGGCGAAGTTGTCGCAACAGTCGAGGACGACATCGGCGTCGGCAACCAGCGCTTCCAGCCGTTCGCCGACCAGGCGTTCACTGATCGGTTCGACCGTCACTTCCGGATTGATCAGCGACAGAGCGGTTTGTCCGGAGACGGCTTTCAACTGTCCGACGCGCTCCTGGGTGTGCAGGATCTGGCGTTGTAGATTGGTCAGGTCAACCGTGTCGCCATCGGCCAGCGTGATGCGGCCAACGCCGGCCGAAGCCAGATAGAGGGCGGCGGGTGAACCCAGTCCGCCGGCACCGATCACCAGTGCGTGCGCGCCGATGATCCTTGACTGGCCTTCGATACCGATTTCGTCAAGCAGGATATGGCGGCTGTAGCGCAGTAACTGTTCGTCGTTCATGCGGAAGGGATCAAGCTACAAGCCGCATCAATTGGCGTTCTGTAAGGACCATGGCAGGATAGCCAATGAATACGCCACTCTTCAGGCGTATGAGTTGCAGATCGCCTATCCATGCGGGTTACAGCCTTGCCGTCTGGAATTGTCTGAAAAATTCTCGGCCTTACTTGTATTCGCGCCATTCCGGCGGCGTGTCGTCGTGATCGCCGTGCGGGTGGCGTTCCCAGGCGTGGGTATAGGCTTCGTGCTGCGACTTCTTGAGCGGGCGATCGGGTGCTTCGAGGTTGTGCAACTGGGTTTCCTCGACGTAGTAGATCAGTGCGCGCATCATCTTGCTCATCAGCGTGTTGTCGAGGTGATAGCCCTTGTCCTCAAGCGTCCCTTCGAGTTCCTGCAGCGAATGATCGTGCAGGTCGTAGGCGACGCCGACCGCACGCCGCTCAACGCGCGGTTCTACTTCCAGGTCATCCATCTTGCCGAGGAAGTCGGACGCTTCGGGCACCTGGCCGGGCGGAAACTTCGAAAACTGAACATTCCGCTCCTTGCGGATCGGTGCCGTTTTGTGCGGATTGTGCGGCGAAGCGACCGGTCGTTTCATGTTTCGCTCCCGCGGAATGCTTAAGGCCTGTTCTGCATGATCTGCAGACCCTTGAGCAGGTTGAGTGCCTGATTGAGCTGGTAGTCCTTCTTCGAGGCCAGTTCGCGGCTCGGTGGCTCGAACACTTCCTCGCCCTCATCCTTGGCCGGGCCGCTCTTCGGCTTGGCTGGCGCCTTGCTTTGCGGTTTGGCCGGTGTGCTGGCTTCTTTGTCCGTGCTGTTTTCCAGATGTTTTTCCAGGTCGACTTCACGCAGGCGTGTTGACGAATTGCCGTTGGCACTTTCTTCGACGACGATGTCGGGAACGATGCCTTTGGCCTGAATTGAACGGCCGGACGGCGTGAAATAGCGGGCCGTCGTCAGCTTGATGGCGGTGTTGCCGGGCAGGGGCAGGACGGTCTGCACCGAGCCTTTGCCAAAGCTGGTGGTGCCGAGCAGGACCGCGCGCTTGTGATCCTGCAGTGCACCAGCCACGATTTCGGAAGCGGACGCCGAGCCACCGTTGATCAGCACGACCATCGGCACCTTGCGCGCTTCAGCCGGCAGACTCTGGATGTAGTCGTCCCGGCTGCCGCGCATGTAATCCTCGGGCAAAGCGTAAAACTGGTGCTTGGCGTCCGGCGTGCGACCATCGGTCGAAGTGACCAGGGTTTTCGGAGGAAGGAACGCGGCCGAGACGCCAATGGCCGTATTCAGCAAGCCACCCGGGTCGTTGCGCAGGTCGAGTACCAGACCCTTGAGGGGCCCCGATTTATAGAGGTCGTTCAGGTGTTTGACCACCGAGGCCCCGGTGTTCTCCTGGAACGAGGCAATGCGCAAGTAACCGTAGCCATCTTCGAGCCGCTTGGATTTGACGCTCTGCACCTTGATGACTTCGCGCGTCAGCGTGAGCTCAATGGGTTTGGCTTCGCCTTTGCGCAGGATGGTAAGCTTGATCTGGGTCTTCGGCTTGCCGCGCATGCGCTTCACCGCATCGGAGAGCGTCAGCCCTTTGACCAGGGTATCGTCGAGCTTGAATATCAGGTCGCCGGACTTGACGCCGGCGCGGTCGGCGGGGGTGTCCTCGATCGGCGAGACGACCTTGACCAGGCCATCTTCCATGCCGACCTCGATGCCGAGCCCGCCAAACTCGCCCTGGGTGCCAACCTGCAAATCCTTGTAGGCGTCGGCATCCAGATAGGCGGAGTGCGGATCAAGGTTGGAGAGCATGCCGCTGATCGCGTGGGTGATCAGTTTCTTGTCTTCTACCGGCTCGACATAGCCCTGCTTGATGGCGTTGAAGACCTCGGCGAAGGTCCGCAGTTCCTCGATGGGCAGACTGGCACGCGTCTCTTTTTCGGCCATTGCCGAAAACTGCAGGCTGATCAGGATGCCGCCCAGTAATCCGGCGCAAATCAGTCCGGCTTGCTTCAACTTACCCATCTACTTCTCTCCAAGACATATCATTTCAGATTGACCCATTTCAGCGGGTCGAGCGGTTGCCCCTGATGACGCAACTCAAAGTATAAACCGGATTCCGGGTTGCCACCGCTGTTCCCCACCGAGGCGATGGTGTCGCCAGCGCGGATGTCGTCCCCGACCTGTTTCAGCAGTGCGTCATTGTTGCCGTAGATCGACAGGTAGTTGCTGCCGTGGTCGACGATCATCAGATTGCCAAAACCGCGCATCCAGTCGGCAAAAACCACGCGACCGCCGGCAATGGCCTTGACACTGCTGCCTGGGTTGGCAAGGATGAACAGTCCTTTCCAGGTGCTGCCCTCCTGACGTGCGCCGCCAAAGCGGTTGCTGACAACACCGCGTGTCGGCAAGCGCAAGTCGCCTTTAAGACGGGCAAAATTTCCGGTGGCTGCGGCTTCCGGCGTGCTCTCGTTACTGATCCCGGTTGTCGATGGTTTCACTGGGGGGGGCGGGGCCGTTCCCTGCCGTGTCACTTTGCGCGGTACGTCACGACGCGGGGCAGGTTTTGCGGCGATGATCTTGGCCAGCCGAACGATCAGTTGTGAAAGCTGTTTCTCGTCGCGCTGCAGGGTGCCGATCTGGCGCCGCTGGTCGAGAATTTTCGCCGAGATATTTTCCAGCACCAATTTTCTTTGTTCACGCTGCGCAACAAGTTTTCCGTGCTGTTCCTTCTGCCTGGCCTCGATGGCCGCAAGTTCATCGGCGCGTTCCTGCGTGTCTGCAGCAAGCGCCTTCTTGCGCTGCAAAGAGGTTTCAATTTCACCCAGGAGCTGGCTGCGTGCCAGGCCAATGGCGGCGAGGTAATGCAGGTCGCGTGCCATCTGGCTCGGGTCGTCGCCGTTGAGCAGCAGCCGCAATGAATCCGGCGTGCCCTGCAGGTATTGACGATAAACGAGCATTTCCAGTTGTACCTGCTGATTGTTCAGGCGGGTTTCCAGTTCGCGCGACTGGGCGCCCAGATACTTCATCGTCCCCTGCAGTTTGTCGCGCTGGGTGGTCAGATTGTGCAAATCGCGCTGGGTGGCCGAAATTACCTGCTCGACTTCTTTCAACTGGTCGGCGGCGTCGGTCCGTTTCCCCTCAGCACTGGCCATTCCCTTGCGCAGCGATTCGATCTGTTCGCGCAGTTCCTTCAGGTCCCCTTTTTTCTCGGTAATTTCGCTACTCGTTGGCGGTACGTTCTGCTTTTCCTTGGTTAGCCCATGGGCGGGGATCATCAAACCAGCGCAAATCAGAGCGCAAAACAAACTGCAGGAAAAACGCCTTCCAAACAGGTTTGGACTGATACTGCGGTAGAAGTGCTTCCTGGATTTGCTGATGAGGTTCATGCGACTGCCTAAGGGGGTTGCCTTGGGGGTGCCCCCCGGATCGTTAATTATTCTATAATGATTCCTCATACTTAACGAGTCTCAGGCATCGTGGCGATACAAGTTAGCCTCATTGACAAGCAGGAACACATCGAACAGGCAGCGCGCGCGCTCAAGTCGATATCACATCCCCTGCGCCTGAAAATACTGTGTGTGGTCGGCGATCAGGAGGCCTGCGTACAGGAGATCGTTGAGGCGGTCGGTACTTCGCAAAGCAATATCTCCCAGCATCTGGCCATTTTGCGCGACAAGGGCGTGCTACTTACGCGCAAGGAAGCCAACCGTGTCTATTATCGTGTTGGCGACACGCGCACCTTGCAGTTGATCGGCATGATGCGTGAGGTTTTCTGCGGTAATTAGTAGCGGCCCGTTTCATGCATATACCCTGATCGGCTTGTCGCGACTAATCCGCAATTAGTCTTTTTTCTTTTTTCGCAGTCTCTGGAGCCTCGCTTGGAATTCATTCAACAAAACATCTACCTTGTAATCATTGCCATCATCAGCGGCACCATGGTTGCCGTCATGTCGTTTCGCCGCCCTGGCGACAGCAATTCACTGACGCCGACCCAGGCCACCATGTTGATCAATCGTGAGAACGCCCAGATCATCGATGTGCGAGAACCCGATGAATATGTGGCTGGGCATTTGCCGGAATCACGCAATTTTCCGGCTGGGCGGCTTCAAGAGCGTGCTGGCGAGCTCGACAAACTCAAGGACACTCCTCTGATTCTTATTTGTCAGTCCGGAGCGCGTTCATCTGGCGCCTGCAAGCAATTGGCAAAGCTTGGCTTTACCAAGGTTCACAATCTGGACGGCGGAATCAATGCCTGGCGCGCGGTCGGTCTGCCCCTTAAAAAAGGCACGAAAAAATGAGTGCTGCGCCTCGCGTCCTGATGTACTCGACGGCTGTTTGTCCGTTCTGCGTGCGCGCCGAACAGTTGCTGCGTGCGCGCGGTGTGACCGAGATCGAAAAGGTGCGTATCGATCTTGATCCGGCGCGTCGTGTCGAGATGATGGACAGGACAGCGCGCCGTACTGTTCCGCAAATCTATATTGGCGACACCCATGTCGGCGGCTGTGATGAACTGGTCGCTCTCGATCACGCCGGAAAACTGCTTCCCCTGCTGTCATGCGGCACTGCTGCCTGACAGATTCTCAGCCAGCCGGACTATTCCTGCTATTCAACTAACCAAGAAAATCATCATGACTGAACAACAAGAAGCTCCCTCATTTGCCATTGAAAAACTCTACGTCAAAGACCTTTCGCTTGAGGTCCCGAACGCCCCGGAAATCTATCTGGAGCGTGAAAGCCCCGAAGTCAACATCCAGTTGCAGACCGGCGTCAAGGTTCTTGGCGACGGCGCCTATGAAGTCACCCTGACGGTAACGGTAACGGCCAAGCTGGTCGAAAAGACCGTGTTTCTTGTTGAAGTCGGTCAGGCCGGGATCTTCCGCGTCAAGAATGTGCCGGAAGACAACCTTGAGCCGCTGCTTTCGATTGCCTGCCCGAACATCCTCTTCCCCTATGCCCGTGAAGTGGTTTCCGAGTCGATTACGCGTGCCGGTTTTGCCCCCGTGCTTTTGCAGCCGGTCAATTTTGAAGCCCTGTACGCTGCTCGCGCCCAGCAGGAACAAGCGGGGGCAGAGGCTGGTGCGACGGCTGCGGCAAGTACGGACACGATTCAGTAACAGGAGTGCTTGAAATGAAGCGACTGCTGACCTTGATGCTCGTCACGGCGGGCTTCTCACTGCCAGCGAACGCCATCGAATACCGCACGGTGGATGCGGCGGCGGTGCTCTACGACGCGCCCTCGCAGCGCGGCAGCAAGCTCTTCGTCATCAAGCGCGACACCCCGGTCGAGGTGGTAGTCAGCCTCGAAGGCTGGTCCAAGGTACGGGATGCCGAGGGTGGCCTGGCCTGGATCGAGAAGAAATATCTGTCTGAAAAGCGATCGGTCATCGTTACGGCCAATCGCGCCGAGGTGCGGCAGAAGGCGGAAGAGGGTTCGCCGCTGGTATTCGCGGCCGAAAAGAACGTAGCTCTCGAGTATCTGGAAGCGATGCCCGGTGGCTGGATCAAGGTCCGCCATCTTGACGGCCAGTCCGGTTTTGTTCGCGCCAATCAGATCTGGGGTCTTTGAGCTTGAATCTCACCGTCATCGCTGCCGGCGCCTGGGGCACGGCGCTGGCCATCACCTTTAGCGCCAGGCATCGCGTTACGCTGTGGACGCGCGAGGACGACGTCACGCAAACCATGCTGGCCGAGCGCGAGAACCGGCGATTTTTCCCCGGCCATCGCCTGCCCGATGCCTTGTTGATTGGTACTGATTTTGACGCTTCGGTTGCCGATGCCGAATTGCTGATTTTTGCCACCCCGCTGATCGGTTTCCGTCCGACACTGCGCCGTTTGCATGAAGCCAATCAGGTGAAGCCGCTGATCTGGGTGTGCAAGGGGATGGAAGCCGAAACGGCAAAGCTCCCGCATCAGATCGTTGCCGAAGAACTGGGTGAAGATGCCCTGTGTGGTGCGTTGACCGGGCCAAGTTTTGCCGAGGAAGTCGGTAAGGGGCTGCCGACGGCAATCACCCTGGCGGCCAATAATCCGGATTTCGCTCGAAAAACAGCGCTCGAATTGCACAGCCATTGCCTGCGGATTTACGCCAATGACGACTTGCCCGGCGTTGAAGTGGGCGGAGCCGTCAAGAACGTCATGGCTATCGCCACCGGCATCTGCGATGGACTCGGGCTGGGTCTCAACGCCCGTGCGGCGCTGATGACGCGCGGCCTGGCCGAGATTGCCCGGCTCGGCGTGGCGCTTGGCGGACACCCGAATACCTTCATGGGGCTGGCCGGCATGGGCGACCTCATCCTGACCTGCACCGGCGACTTGTCGCGCAACCGTCAGGTCGGGCTGGCGCTGGCATCAGGCAAAAAGCTGTCGCAGATTCTCACCGATCTCGGACACGTCGCCGAAGGCGTCAGCACAGCGCGTGAAGTCGCGCGGCTGGCCGAGCAACTCGCTATCGACATGCCGATCACGCAGGCGGTCGATGCCATCCTGCACAAAGACGTGCCGGCGGCTGAGGCGGTTGAAAAACTGCTAAGCCGTGACCCGAAGCCGGAGATGCAGTAACACGGCAGTAACACGGCAGTAAGCGCAAGTCGGTCACCCCGGCTTTCGACAAGTCCGTGGCAGGCCGCTACCCAGAGTGCAAGCCCCACGGTAAATATCACTTTTTGCCTATCACTTTAGCTATACCCCCCTCAAGACCCTGTTATTATGGCGGTCTAATTCCAAAGGTGTTTTTACAAAAAGGGGGGGGGAAGTATGAGAGTTAAATTACTGGCCGCACTGATATCGCTCGTTTGCGCCAATGCGTTTGGCGCGGTTGTCGACGACATCAAGGCGCTGATGGAGGAAAACAAGTTTGCCGAAGCCTATCAACTCGGCAAACAAAACCCGGATCTACTCGGCGATCCGCTGTTCGACTTCTACTACGGTATTGCCGCGCTCGATGCCGGCGCACCGGGCGAAGGCGTCCTGGCGCTGGAACGTTATAGCCTCACTTACCCTGACAATACCAACGCCCGCTTCAACCTGGCGCGCGGCTATTACATCCTCGGCGAAGACCAGCGTGCACGCGACGAATTCGACGGGCTGCGCGGCGACGCCAGCGGCGAGCAACTGGCCGCCATCGAGCGCTACCTCGACGCCATCCGCGCCCGCGAGTCACGTTACCAGCCGACCGCCAACCTGTGGCTGGAAGCCGGTGGTGGTTACGACAGCAACATCATTTCCGGGGTTAATAACAATTCGCTCGTCAGCATCCCGGGCCTCGGGTCGTTCACCCCGATCTCCAACAGCGTTGCCGTCAAGGAGTCCGATGGATTCTATAGTTACGCAGGCGGCGTGCAGGGGACGCTTCCTGTTTCACCCGGTGTGGCACTCTTCGGATCGGCCAGTTTCGATGCGCGGAATTACTTCAAATCCAATAACGACCAGTTCGACCAGCTCAACTACGGTGCAACCGGCGGCGTCTCGTACCTGACCGGGAAGAATCTGTTCCGTGGCGGCGTGGCCGTTCAACAGCAAACGGTTTACCGTCAGAACTACCTGCTGACCTATGGCCTGACCGGCGAATGGACGCACCAGTTCGACCAGTTCAATCGCTTCAACCTGGGGGCCTTCTACGGCCGGCAGGATTTCAGCAATATGGACGTCTATGCGCTCAAGGACAAGAGCGATGCCAAGCAAAACTCCGGCTCGGAGGTACGCACCGCCGACAACTGGGGAATAGCTGGGGGCTGGACGCATGTTTTCGGGATGACCTGGCAACCGGTATTGAGTCTCTCTGCCGGTTATGGGCGTGAAGACAATACAAAGGATCGTCCTGATTACACCCGCGACATTTACACCGCCCGCGCCCAGGTCAGCCTGACCCCGGCACCGCGCTGGGGAGCGTCGATTGGAGCGAGTTATCTGCAGTCCGACTACCAGGGCAATTTCGGCATGTTCCCCACCTCGGAACCCAGGCGTGACCACGGCAACAGCGTCGACGCCGTTGTCTCTTACCGCATCGACAAATTCTGGTCGGTACGCGGCGAAGCGCAATGGACGACCCAGGACTCGAATGTCGGGTTGTTTGACTATTCGCGCACGGCAGCGGCTGCCAAAATTCGTTACGAATTCAACTGAGGAGAACAAAAATGATCAATAACAAGTTGAGTTTTGCCAGCCTGGCCCTGATGCTGGCGTGGGGTTCGCTGCATGCGGCTGAGCCGGCAGGCAAGGTCCTGATGTTGCAGGGAACGGCCGTCGCCGTTCGTGGCGCGCTGGAAGTTCCGTTACTGCGCGGTACCGTCGTCGAAACCGGTGATCTGCTGCGTGTTGCGGCGGACAGTTCGCTGCAGGTGCGCTTTACCGATGAATCGGTAGTGGCCTTGCGCGCCAATACCCAATTCAAGATCGATGAGTACAAATTCAGTGATAAGGGGGCCGGCGACTCGTCCTTCTTCAGCCTGCTCAAGGGCGGCATGCGCACCATTACCGGCCTGATCGGCAAGCGCTCTCCCGACGCCTACCAGATGCGTGGGGTAACGGCGACCATCGGCATTCGCGGCACGCATTTCACCGCCGTCAGTTGCGCGGCGGACTGCAGCAATGCCGACGGTTCGAAAGCCGAAGACGGGCTTTATGGCTCGGTAACCGATGGCCGAATTGTCGTCAGGAATGAAGCCGGCGAATCCGAGTTTATCCGCGACCAGTATTTCGTGGTGACCGCCAAGGACACCCTGCCCAAGGCGCTGCTGGCCCCGCCCAGCTTCCTGCGCGACAAGCTCGATGGCCTGGTCAAAGCAAAGGGCAAGGGAGAACAAGGGAAAGCCGCCGAGGTGACCGTGGCAGGCAGCAGTGGCAGTTCGTCCGTCGCGGAAACTACCTCGCCCGTGGCCGGTGTCGTTCCAGGCGCCATGGTGGCTGCTCCGGCAACCAACTACGTACCGACTGAAACACCGCTTGCCGTAGCCGTCATCACTGGTCTCTCGGCAACCGCGACGAACAACCCGTGGCTTAATTTCATAGATCTCGGTACCTGGAGCAGCAAAGTTGTTCGTACTGGCCCTAACCCAGGATCTTGGCAAGATGTAAATACCTATGGAGAACAAGTCCAACTTGATCCAACAACCTTTTCTGCCAATGTGGATTGGGTAAAACTCCAGGCTGCCGGGTTTTTTAGCATTGCTGATTTTTACAAAGTGGCGTTCAGCGATACCTCTACCGATACTTATGGCGGTGTTACCTACAACTCTAGCTACACCAAATCGGCCTCTACCGAGATTGGATTCAGTGCCGCAGCGGGCAATGTTTCCTGGGGGCGCTATACGGAGCACGAAGTCAAGAATGGCTCGGATGGTTCAGTTGAGACCAGGGACAGCATCTCGCATTGGGCAACGAGTAACGATCTGACTACTGCGCCGCCCACCTCAGGGATTTATACCTACAACCCAATCGGCGGCACCTCGCCGACCGATCAAAATGGCAATGTCGGTTCAATGAGCAGTCGTGGCCAGTGGACGGTAAATTTCGGCGCCAAGACGATGGGCACATCGCTGCCGATTACCTGGTCAATTGCCGGTTCGGCTTACTCAGTCTCAGTACCCTCCCAGACTTATCAGATCAATAGCACTCTTGGACCTGTTGGTATTCCCGGGGGTGGCACCTACCAGACAATTTCAGCTAGCGGTGGGACAGGACTCATCTCCACAACTACATGTAGTGGCGGTTCCTGTATGAGTCCGACTACGCAGGTAAGTGTGATTCCCTTTGGCGCTCAAGCACAAGGGTTGGGCGTTGGTTTGGCGACAAGCTCAACAACTGGTGTTACTTCCCCGGCTCCCCAAAGTATATCTTCTGTGCAAATCTACCAACGCTGAACTGCATCATCCTGAATGATTTGAGGGCGCCAAGGCGCCCTCAAATCATTCAACTCTCCGATACACGTCGGATCCGGCCTTCAATTATTCAGGCCTGAAACGGCAATACTGTCACGATCAACTTATGACTATCCGGACTGGGTAACCAGAACTATTATTTCCGACGAAAGAATTTTTACATTCCGGCCTCTGGCCAGAGGGAATGTTTCAGATTTTACGGTAAACCTGCGCTCCAGCCTTCACGAACTCGACGGCCTTGACTTCCATCCCCTTTGCCAGCGCTTCATTCTCGATAACGCCTTGCGCCACCGCGAACTCGCGCACTTCCTGGGTGATTTTCATCAAGCAGAAGTGCGGGCTAAAGTGCTGATGAGGGCTGACAAGCGCTGTTATTGTGACTATTATTACGTCTGTAATTACACCATCCAGGACAATAAATGTCGGCGCTGAAACTCACGCAAATCGGTAACTCTGTCGGTGTCGTTTTCCCCAAGGAAATGCTGGCACACATGAAAGTCGAGAAGGGCGATACCGTCTTCCTGACGGAGACTCCTGGCGGGTATAAACTGACGCCCTATGACCCTGGCCTTGCCAGGCAACTGGACGCCGGACGCGAGTTCATGCGTGAATTCCGGGATACCTTCCACGAATTGGCCAAGTGAATTGGCGCTGGGTCGACAAGCAGGCGTTGCTGCTACTCCATGACGAGAGCCTCGCCGAGCATGGCGGAGCCTCTGGATTGCGGGATGAGGGCTTGCTCGATTCGGCGCTGGCCCGACCACTGAACCGGGTGGCCTACGAAGTGCCGGACGTGGCGGCACTGGCCGCCAGCTATGGGTACGGCGTCGTCAAGAACCACGCTTTTGTCGATGGAAACAAGCGCGTAGCGTTTCTCTGCGTGGGTTTGTTTCTGGCCATTAATGGCTGGCGACTGAAGGCCTCGCAACTGGAGGCCACTTCGGCGATGCTGGCCGTGGCCGCCGGTGAGCTTGACGAAGCCGCCTTTGCCGAATGGCTGCGGCGGCATCTCGTGGCGCGCTGATCAGATTTTACGGTAAACCTGTGCCCCGGCCTTCACGAATTCCACCGCCTTGACTTCCATCCCCTTCGCCAGCGCCTCGTTCTCGCTGACGCCCTGCGCCGCAGCAAACTCACGGACCTCCTGGGTGATCTTCATCGAGCAGAAGTGCGGGCCGCACATCGAGCAGAAGTGGGCGACCTTGGCCGATTCCTTGGGCAGCGTCTCGTCGTGGAATTCGCGCGCCTTGTCGGGGTCGAGGCCGAGGTTGAACTGGTCGTCCCAGCGGAACTCGAATCTCGCCTTGGATAGCGCGTTGTCGCGGATCTGCGCACCGGGGTGGCCCTTGGCCAGGTCGGCGGCGTGGGCGGCAAGCTTGTAGGTGATGATGCCGACCTTGACGTCGTTCTTGTCGGGCAGGCCAAGGTGCTCCTTGGGTGTCACGTAGCAGAGCATGGCCGTGCCGAACCAGCCGATCATGGCGGCGCCGATGCCGCTGGTGATGTGGTCGTAGCCGGGGGCGATGTCGGTGGTTAGCGGGCCGAGGGTGTAGAACGGGGCTTCGTCGCACTGCTCAAGCTGCAGGTCCATGTTCTCCTTGATCATGTGCATCGGCACGTGGCCGGGGCCTTCGATCATCACCTGCACGTCGTGCTTCCAGGCGATCTGCGTCAACTCTCCGAGCGTCTTCAGTTCGCCGAGCTGAGCTTCGTCGTTAGCGTCGTAGATCGAGCCGGGGCGCAGGCCGTCGCCAAGGCTGAAGGCGACGTCGTAGGCCTTCATGATTTCGCAGATGTCTTCGAAGTGCGTGTACAGGAAGCTTTCCTTGTGGTGCGCCAGGCACCACTTGGCCATGATCGAGCCGCCGCGCGAGACGATGCCGGTCAGGCGCTTGGCGGTCAGCGGCACGTAGCGCAGCAGCACGCCGGCGTGGATGGTGAAGTAGTCGACGCCCTGCTCGGCCTGTTCGATCAGCGTGTCGCGGAAGATTTCCCAGGTCAGGTCTTCGGCCTTGCCGTTGACCTTTTCCAGCGCCTGATAGATCGGCACCGTGCCGATGGCGACCGGGCTGTTGCGGATGATCCACTCGCGTGTTTCGTGAATATTCTTGCCGGTGGACAGATCCATCACCGTGTCGCCGCCCCAGCGGATCGACCAGGTCATTTTCTCGACTTCTTCCTGAATGCTCGAACCGAGCGCCGAGTTGCCGATATTGGCGTTGATCTTGGTCAGGAAGTTGCGGCCGATGATCATCGGCTCGGATTCGGGGTGGTTGATGTTGTTCGGGATGATGGCGCGGCCACGGGCGACTTCGGAGCGCACGAATTCCGGGGTGATCTCGTCCGGGATCGACGCGCCGAAGCTGTGTCCGGGGTGCTGACGGCAGAGGATTTCGGCGAAGCGTTCGCCCTGCTCACCTGACGCTTTTAGCTGCTCGACGTAGGCGCGGCGGTTGTTATTTTCGCGGATGGCGACGTATTCCATCTCCGGGGTGATGAGGCCGCGCCGGGCGTAGTGCATCTGGCTGACATTGGCGCCTGGCTTGGCACGCAGCGGTTTGCGCTGCAAACCGGGGAAGCGCAGTTCGTCGAGTTCCGTGTCGGCGGCGCGGATGCGGCCGAAGTCGGAGGTGAGGTCGGCCAACTCATCGGTATCGCCGCGCTCGGCGATCCATTCGGCACGCAGGGCGGGCAGGCCGTTGCGGATGTCGATCCTGGCTTGTGGATCCGAATAGGGGCCAGAGCAGTCGTAAACGTAGATCGGCGGATTCTTCTCTCCGCCAAAAGCGGTGTCGGTGTCCGCCTGCGAAATTTCGCGCATCGGGACGCGGATGTCCGGACGGCTGCCTTCAACGTAGATCTTGCGTGAATTCGGCAGGGGCTTGATGGCCGCTGCGTCCACGTGGGCGTCGGAGGCGAGAAACTTATCGGTGGCGTTCATGGCGTTTCCTTGCGAAGAGGCGTGATCAATATGACGAAAAACAAAACAGCAGGCAAGGGATGTCGTGGCGGATGCGAAGGCATGAAAACAGGGCCTTCCGCTTCCCTGCGACGGCATTACCCGTACAGGTTCAAAGGGACTGTCTCAGCGACACCGGGTTGGGTGCGGCACCCCTAACGTGACTGCGCAAAATACTGGAATTGCAGACTTTAAGCAAGACTGGACGAGCTTTGTTGCAGGGAAAATTTGTTCTAACCATCCGCCGTCATACCGGCGAAGGCCGGTATCCAGATTCGTCCATCTGATCAAGATGTTAAAAGACCTGTTTGATAAACGAACTGGATTCCGGGTCAAGCCCGGAATGAGCGCGAAGCCTGGCCTCGGGCCACGGTAAATCAATGGGTTAGCGGTAGAATAAATTTACACTGACGTTTGATGTCATCACGTCGAAGTTTGTTCCCGGCGTTTCGGGGAATTCGGCTAAAGTATTCCTCAGCTTTTCCCTGAGATATAAGATGAACAGAATAACCAATAATGGAAGTCCGATCATGCGTCTCAAGCTTGTTGCCGCCCTCATTGCGCTAGCGATTCCGGCAATGGCTTCCGCCGCCTGGCAGGTAGTAGCTGCCGAACAAGGCAAACGCGTCGAGATCGACCGCGCCAGCATCGCCTCCGATCCGGCCGGTGTGGCGACGGCGAAAGGACGGATTGTGCTCGACAAGCCGATCGTCGACCCGAAAACTTCGACGTCCTACCGCATTATCGAAGTGTCGAATCGTTTTAATTGCACGGAGCGCACGCTCGCCACACTGAAACGCAGCTACTTCAAGGACGAGGGCGAATTGCTGCGCCAGGAAGAAGTGAAGGTTCCCTTCGATATGCCGGTGCGCTCGGGAACGCCTGACGACAAGCTGTTTCGCGAAGTTTGCCGCCCGAAATCCGGAAGCGATGCGGCGGCAGCGGCAAGCAAGACTGCCGAGAAGGTCAGCGAGGTAGCCGGTGACTTGCGCCAGGCTAATGAGGCGCTCATCGCCAAGGAGGTCAGGAAGGATTTGCAGCGGTCGACTTCGCGGACAATGCTGCCAGGTTCGGCGAGGCGTGTGGCTGCATCGGGGAGCGCGATGAAAGTGGCGGTTCCCCTGGCGTCAAACAACGCCTGGTCGTACGACGGTTTGGGCGGGCCGGATAACTGGGGCAAGCTGAAGCCCGAGTATGCGACCTGTGCTTCCGGTCGTCGCCAGTCCCCGATCGACATTCGCGACGGCATCGCGGTTGATCTTGAGCCGATTCAATTTGCCTATCGGCCTTCGTCATTCCGGGTGGCTGACAGCGGCCGCAACGTCGAGATGGCCGTGTATGGCGGCAGCTTCAGTCTGCTCGGCAAGAGCTATGAGCTGATCAAGATTCAGTTCCATCGGCCCTCCGAGCTAACGGTAGAGGGCAAGTCGTTCGAGATGGAAGCACAGCTTGTGCACAAGTCGGAGGATGGCCGGCTGGCCATTGTCGCCGTGCTGCTTGATAAGGGGGCGGAGAATCAGGTTTTGCAGACGGCGTTGAACAACCTGCCCCTCGAAAAGGGGAGCGAAATGGCACCCCCGGCCCAGAGTGTTGATGTGAACCGTTTGCTGCCGGAAAATCGGCGCTATTTCACTTTCATGGGCTCGCTGACAACGCCGCCGTGTACCGAGGATGTGCTCTGGCTGGTGCTCATGCAGCCGCAGCAGATATCGCCCGAGCAACTGGCAATTTTTCACCGCCTCTACAAGCCCAATGCACGCCCGGCACAACCAGGGTTTGGTCGCCTGATCAAGGAATCGAGGTAGGATGAAGTGGCCATTTACCTAGACTGGTTACAGGGTTATTTGTTTTCATAATAAGTTGTGCTATACATAACACCCGGCCTGCGCCTGCCGACCATCTGATCCAAAACAGCTTTCAAGGAGATTCTGCTCATGCCTTCGACCCGTATTTTCATGGCGGCGTTGTTTGCCACCACCCTTTTTTCGGCACCAGCATTTTCACTGGAGTCCGGTACGCTCGCCAAAATCAAGGACACCGGGCTGATTACCCTCGGTCACCGCGAGTCTTCGATCCCTTTTTCCTATTACGATGACAAGCAGCAAGTCATCGGTTATTCGCACGAAATCATGCTCAAGGCGGTAGACGCCATCAAGTCAGAACTGAAGATGGCCAAGCTCGACATCAAGTTGATGCCGGTGACCTCGGCTAATCGCATCACACTGATACAGAATGGCGCCGTCGATATCGAGTGCGGCTCGACGACCAATAACACTGAACGCCAGAAGCAGGTGGCCTTCTCCAATACCATCTTTGTCATCGGCACCAAACTGATGGCGAAGAAGGGTTCCGGGATCAACGACTTCCCTGATCTGGCCGGCAAAAACGTCGTCACTACCGCCGGCACGACCTCCGAGCGCCTGCTGCGCAAGATGAACGAAGACAAGAAGATGAATATGAGCGTGATTTCCGCCAAGGATCACGGCGAATCCTTCCTGACGCTGGAAACCGGACGAGCCGTGGCCTTCATGATGGACGACGCACTGCTTTACGGCGAGACGGCGAAGGCCAAGCGCCCGGCGGAATGGGATGTGGTTGGCACGGCGCAATCCAAGGAAGCCTACGGATGCATGATGCGCAAGGACGATCCAGCCTTCAAGCAGGTGGTTGACAAGGCGATCGCCACCGTCATGGCCTCGTCAGATGCCGTGAAAATCTACAACAAGTGGTTCATGAACCCCATCCCGCCGAAAGGCTTGAATCTCAATATGCCGCTGTCGGCAGAAATGAAGACATTGTTCAGCGCACCGAACGACAAGGCTTTCGACTGATATAGAGCCAAACAAGCCGGGCCATCCGGCCGGGAAGCCGCGTGCAGCAACGATCTTCAGGCACGTGCCTCGAAGATCAAGGCTGGGAGCGCCTTCCCGGTGATGCCATCCGGAGATTGCCTGTTGGTGCGGTGTTCGGGGTAGTTCCACTTATTGGAGTGAGCAATGGGCTATAGCTGGAACTGGGGTGTATTCCTGCAGCCATCGGCGACGGGAGACGACACCTATCTTGGCTGGATGATCTACGGCTTCAAGATGACCATTGGCTTGTCGCTATCGGCATGGCTGATGGCGGTGATTCTGGGGGCGGTGATCGGGGTCTTGCGCACGGTTCCCAACAAGCTGTTGTCCGGCATGGCCATGGCCTACGTCGAACTGTTCCGCAATGTGCCGCTGCTGGTGCAGCTCTTTCTCTGGTATTTCGTCCTGCCGGAACTCTTGCCGCAAAGTCTGGGCAACGCCTTCAAGCAAAGCAATCCGGTCGTCCAGCAGTTTCTCGCATCGATGATCTGTCTCGGGCTGTTTACCAGCGCCCGGGTCGCCGAGCAGGTACGTTCCGGGATCAATTCGCTGCCGCCTGGCCAGAAGAACGCCAGTCTGGCCATCGGTTTCACCCTGCCGCAGACCTATCGCTACGTGATGTTGCCGATGGCTTTTCGTCTGGTGGTGCCGCCACTGACCTCGGAATTCCTCAACATCTTCAAGAATTCGGCCGTCTGCTCGACCATCGGCCTGCTTGAACTGGCGGCCCAGGGACGGCAACTGGTCGATTACACGGCGCAGCCTTACGAATCGTTTATCGCCGTGACGTTGGCCTACATGCTGATCAACGTCGTGGTGATGTTTGCCATGCGCTGGGTGGAAGCCCATGTGCGTGTTCCCGGCTATATCGGAGGCCAATGACATGTACGAATTTGACTGGTCTTCGATTCCCGGCGCCTTGCCATTCCTCGCCGATGGCATGCTGATTTCCGTAAAGATAACGGCCACGGCGGTGATTTTCGGCATCGTCTGGGGAACCCTGCTGGCCATGATGCGGCTCTCGTCAGTCACCGTTCTGTCGTGGTTTGCCGCCGGCTACGTCAATTTCTTCCGCGCCATCCCGCTGGTCATGGTGCTGCTGTGGTTCTTCCTGATCGTTCCGCATCTGCTCGAAACCCTGCTCGGTTTCCCGCGCGGCTCCGACATGCGCCTGGGCTCGGCGATTGCCGGTTTCGCGCTGTTTGAGGCCGCCTATTACTCGGAGATCATCCGCGCCGGGATCCAGTCGGTTCCCAAGGGCCAGATGGCAGCGGCCAACGCGCTGGGAATGACCTACGGGCAATCGATGAAGCTGGTTGTCCTGCCGCAGGCGTTTCGCAACATGGTGCCCTTGCTGTTGACGCAGGGCATCATTCTTTTCCAGGACACTTCGCTGGTCTATGTCTCCGCACTGGCCGACTTCTTTGGCGCCGCCTACAAGGTCGGCGACCGCGACGGGCGTCTGGTCGAAATGCTTATGTTTGCCGGTGCCGTCTATTTCGTGATTTGCTTCGCCGTTTCACAGCTTGTGCGCTATTACCAGAAAAAACTCAAGACGGCTTGATACCGGCTGTAAAACGATCCCAGGAGAATCATCAATGATTTCGATGAACAAGGTCAGCAAGCACTACGGCGCCTTTCAGGTACTGACTGACTGTACGACCCAGGTTAACAAGGGCGAGGTGGTTGTCGTATGCGGCCCTTCCGGATCGGGGAAATCGACGCTGATCAAATGTGTCAATGGTCTGGAACCGTTTCAGGGCGGCGAGATCACGGTCAATGGCGTGTCGGTCGGCGATCCGAAGACCAACCTGTCGAAGTTGCGCTCGACCGTCGGCATGGTGTTCCAGAACTTTGAACTGTTCCCGCACATGTCGATAGTCGAGAACTTGACCATCGCCCAGGTCAAGGTGCTCGGTCGGGACAAGGCCGAGGCAGAAGCCAAGGGGATGCAGCTTCTGGATCGCGTCGGGCTTAAAGAGCAGGCCTTGAAATATCCGGGGCAACTTTCCGGCGGACAGCAGCAACGCGTGGCGATTGCCCGGGCGCTGGCCATGGACCCGATTTGCATGCTGTTCGACGAACCGACCTCGGCACTTGATCCGGAGATGATCAACGAAGTGCTTGATGTGATGACCGAGCTGGCGCTGGAAGGCATGACCATGATGTGTGTTACGCACGAAATGGGCTTTGCCAAGCGCGTCGCGCACCGGGTGATCTTCATGGATCAGGGGCGCATCGTCGAGGACGATAGCAAGGATGCGTTCTTTGACAATCCGCGTTCCGAGCGGGCGCAACAATTCCTGGCCAAGATTCTGCAGCACTGAAAAATCGCTTCTCCCGACGACCTGCCTGCACGCCTTTAAATACGGCAGCCTTGAAGTTGCCACCAGCAGGAGTCAATAGCCATGCGGGTGTCCAGGCATTGAACGCGGAGATCGCCTATCGACGGGCATTGCAGGGCAATGAACCTAAAAACCGCAGTTCAAACCACGGCGACAGCGCGAAGCCTCCCTGCAGAGGGACGGCGGGCACAGCGAAAAGCTGCTGCGAAGCAAATACTCTTGGGGTGCTCAGCATTTCAGGATTTCATTGCTCACCCAAAGGGTGATTCATGAAAACATTGCAAGTCATTGTTTTTCCGATGTGTTCGCTGTGTTCGCCGTGGTCAACTGCTTTTTCTAGGATGAACCTCACTGCTAAGCATCAACCCAGTCGATGATCGGCTGCCATTGCGCCATCTCCTTATCGGCGCGTGATGGCGAGAGATCGAAGACGGTCATGCCGTTGGCGACCAGTTGCACGTAGCGTTGCGTATCGCGCAGACAGGTCAGGACGGGCAGTTCGTAGGAAGCCAGAAAGCGCTCCAGTTCGGCAGCGGCCCGCGTGCGCGCATCGACGCGCATGCCGATCACCGCGACAAAGGCTTGCGCCTTGCGCACGGCTTTTTCTTCGAGCAGCATTTCGAGGAAATGGCGTGTAGCGAGAATGTCGAAAAGCGAAGGCTGCACTGGAACAATGACGCGATTGACCTGCTTGAGCACCCGTTCGAGCGATTTGCCGTGCAGTCCAGCCGCCGTATCGAGCACGACATGGGTGGTGCCTTTGGGTGGCCGTGCCGGCAGGCCTTTTACGACGTCCCAGTTGCCGATCGGCGGCAGCATGGGCGGGCGGATAGTGAGCCATTCACTCGCCGATTGCTGGCGGTCGGTGTCGCCGAGCATGACCTGATGGCCGCAACGGGCGAAATAGCCGGCGAGATTGGTGGCCAGCGTCGATTTCCCCGAGCCGCCCTTGGGGTTGGCGATCAGATAGGATTTCATGGCTTGTTGTTGGGTGTAGCCCCGGATTCAAGGTGGGTAAGCTTTTCGCGCACCAGGTTGATGTGTACGCGCAGGGTGTAGAGCATATCGCTGAACGCAAGCGGGATGTTGCGCGTATAAGCGTCTTCCTCGATGCGGTCGAGCCGGAGCAGATAATCTGCGTGGCGCGACGCAACGTAGCTCTGGCGCAACTCGTTCTCCAGGAACTTCAGGTCGCCATAGCAGCGAAATATCTTGGAGCGCACCCGCCAGTTGTAAATTGAAGGCGCAATCTTGAGCAGAGGGAACAGCAGAATGATGATCGGCAGGATCAGCACGAACAGGCGCTCGACCAGTACGGCAATCCAGAAGGGCAGGTAGCGCTGCAGGAAGGGCGGCCCGGATTTGTAGTAACGCTTCGCCTCGTCCGACAGTGCAAAGCTGTGATCCTTGTAGGCCGGAAATTCACCCGCGCGCTGGAAGAAGCCGTTCTTTCCGTTGACCTCGGTCATGGCCTGCAGCATGAGGCTGACCAGTGCCGGATGCAAATCGTCCCGCACCACCACGTTGGCGGTGGTGGCCAGCAGAACGGTATCTCGCGGCGGCGTGTCGCGCACCAGATCGACCACACCACGCGGCAGGACGACTTTCGAGAGAAAGGGGAAGCGCCGGGTATAGGCATCGGCCTGAATGAAACTCATCACCCGCACGTCGGGCAAACGCTGCATCACCTGCACCACAGGAGCCTCCTGCGCAGCGACGATGAAGGCGGCATCGATTTCCCCGCGCTGCAGGGCTTCGGCCGCACTGAGTCCGGCAATCGGCAGCAGATTCTTGCTGTTCGCCGGAATCTCGTTGGCCTCCAGCAATTTCATGGCAAGCCCGCGAATACCGCTGCCCTCTTCACCGACGGCAATACGCTGTGTGCTGAGATGATGCAGTTTGTCGAACCGGTACTCGCTGCGATAGAAGATCCAGACCGGCTCGTAGGACACGCTGCCGAGCGAGCGAAGGTCGCTTTGATCTTCGCCTTCAAGAGATTCCTCAACCCCGCCCTGGATCAGCGCAATGTCGGCCTCGCCCTTTTTGACGCGCTCCAGATTCTGCAGGGAGCCAGCCGAGGTCTTGATTTCCAGCGTGATGCCGTTGACCGCGAGAAGTTCGGCGTAGCGCCTGGCATAGGCATAGTAAGCGCCCGACTCGCTACCCGTCGTAATCGTCATGCTGCTCGGCGGTGCCGGCTCGACAAACTGGTAGGCGACGACAAAACCGATGGCGGTGATCAGTACGATCGGCCAGGCCGTCGCCAGCAGGTCACGTATCGAAACGAACTTGGCGCGAATACTCTTCATCAGGGCAGCAATATCGTCGAACCGGTTGTTTTGCGTGCCTCAAGGTCGCGATGCGCATTGGCGGCATCGGCCAGCGCGTAGGTTTGATTGACCTCGATTTTGACTTTTCCCGAACTGACAACGGCAAACAGTTCTGCGCCGAGGGCAACCAGTTCGTCACGCTTGGCGGTGTAATGCATCAAGGTCGGCCGGGTGAAGAATAGCGAGCCCTTCTGCGACAGCAACAGCGCATCAAGTAGCGGCAAGGGGCCGGAGGCATTGCCAAAGCTGACCATCATGCCGCGCACGCGCAGGCTGTCGAGCGATCCCATGAAGGTATCCTTGCCGACGCCATCGTAGACCACGGCCACGCCCTCGCCAGCGGTGATCTCGCGCACCCGTTTGGCCACATCCTCCCGCGTGTAGTAAATGACGTGGTCACAGCCGTGCGCCAAGGCCAGTGCCGCCTTGGCCTCGTTCGACACCGTGCCGATCACCGTTGCACCAAGTGCCTTGGCCCACTGGCAAGCGATCAGGCCAACACCACCGGCCGCTGCATGCACCAGGACCGCGTCGCCGGGCTGTACAGGATAAGTGCGACGCAGCAGATAGGCACTGGTCAGGCCTTGCAGCATCATTGCCGCCCCGGTACGAAAATCAATGCCATCCGGCATCTTCAGCAGGCGATGCGCCGGCAGGCAGCGCACCTGGCTGTAGGCACCCACCGGGCCACCGGCATAGGCCACACGGTCACCGGGCTTGAGTTCGGTGACGCCAGCGCCAACCGCTTCGACGACCCCCGCTCCCTCCATGCCCAATCCAGCCGGCAAGGCCAGAGGATAGAGTCCGTTGCGATGATAAACATCAATGTAGTTGAGGCCCACCGCCTCATGGCGTACGCGCGCTTCATCGGGCGCTGGATCGCCTGCGGCAACCTCCTCCCAGCGCATGACTTCGGGACCACCGGTCTGATGAATTCGAATGGCAAAGGGCATGATTTACTCCTGGGAAAAGAACGAGGAACGAGGACGAGGGCCGGTCGGGTCAAGAGATTGTATTCGCCCGACCGGTGGTGAGAATGCATACGAACTCTAGCCTAGCCGCTACGCGCTGTCCGGGCAAGTCAGGCAGCATAGCCAGAAACAATCCACAGACTTGCCCACAACCCCTGTGAGAAACCTGTGGATTGTCTCAGAGGCTTTGAAAAAAAACCGGAACATCCACCGCGGAGGCGCAGAGCCGCAGAGGTTTCGCAGAGAAAATCTTTAAACCTAGAAAAAGCAGTTCGTCCACGAAAAGCACCAAAAGCACGAAAAGAATCAAGGAGATAATAAGCTGAAGATCGACACCAAAGGGTGAATAGAGAAAACACATCAAGTTGTTGTTTTTGTTCGTGTCTTTCGTGATTTTCGTGGATAGGCTGATGTTTTTAGGTTAAAAACAATAGGGTTCCTCTGCGTTTTCTCTGCGGCTCTGCGCCTCCGCGGTGGATTCTTGATATTTTCAAAAGGTATCAGGCTGGCGTCAGCTTGGCGATCTCCAGTGCCAGCCACTTCATGCCCTGGGCGCCGAAATTCACTAGCACACGCGCATCCGGCCCGCGCCCTTCAGCCGAAACGATCACGCCCAGTCCAAATTTGGCGTGCTCTACGTTCTGCCCGATGCGAAAGCTGCCTGCGGAGGAGTTGCTGGTTGTGGTGGCGTACGCAGGACTCAACGCAGCACTCTTGTACGGGGGCGCCTTGGTGGCAAAAGCCGGCGTATGGCCGACCTTGCGCAACAATTCCTCAGGCAACTCTTCCAGAAACAGCGAGGGCAGGCAATAGCGCGTCTTGCCGTGCAGCATGCGGGTTTGAGCGTGCGAGAGGTAGAGCCGCTGCCGGGCGCGGGTTACGGCGACGTACATCAGCCGCCGCTCCTCCTCCAGACCGTCGCGTTCCTGCGCGGCGTTATCGTGCGGGAACAGCCCCTGTTCCAGCCCGGTGATGAACACCGCGTCGAATTCCAGTCCCTTGGCGGCGTGCACGGTCATCAACTGAACTGCCTCCTGGCCTTCGCCGGCCTGATGCTCTCCGGCTTCGAGCGAGGCATGCGAAAGGAACGAGGCAAGTGGGCCGCCATTCTGCTCTTCGCCGTCGTCAGTGCTGTTGTCGGACTCTTCCTGCAGGAAATTGGTCGCGGCGTTGATCAGTTCGTCGAGGTTTTCCAGCCGCTCGCTGCCTTCCTTCTCGCTGAGGTAATGCTGGCGCAGACCGCTTTTTTCGATGATGTGATCGATGACTTCCGGCAGTGGCAGATTTTCCGTTTCGACGCGCAGCGTTTCGATCAGGCGGATAAAGGCCCCAATAGACGCGCCCGGCTTGCCGCCGAGGCTTGCGGCCGCGTTGTAGAGGCTGGAGTTTGCGCGGTGCGCAACTTCCTGCAAGGCATCGGTACTGCGCGTGCCGATGCCGCGCGTCGGAAAATTGACCACGCGGGCAAAGGCCGTGTCGTCGTCGGGGTTGCCGATCAGGCGCAGATAGGCCAGCGCATGCTTGATTTCCTGACGATCGAAGAAACGCAGGCCGCCATAAACGCGATACGGCAAGCCG
This sequence comes from Propionivibrio sp., assembly GCF_049316945.1. Taxonomy (GTDB): domain Bacteria; phylum Pseudomonadota; class Gammaproteobacteria; order Burkholderiales; family Rhodocyclaceae; genus Propionivibrio. The sequence goes on from NZ_JBMOJE010000002.1 coordinate 90,142, forward strand.
GCAGTGAATAACTGATGTTCGAGGACGCGTGACTGGGCGTTGGAGCGGTAGAGCAGGGCGATCTGGTTACGCGAGAACCCGTCGCGTACCAGTTCGCGCGCTTCATCGACGACAAAACGGGCTTCGTCGATATCCGAAAAGCCTTCGAAGACACGAATCGACTCGCCCGCCCCCGCATCGGTCCACAGGTTCTTGCCGAGACGTCCGCGATTGTTCTTGATCAGCGCATTGGCGGCATCGAGGATGTTGCCGTGCGAGCGATAGTTCTGTTCGAGGCGGATCACGTTGGCGACTTTGAACTCGCGTTCAAGGTCGCGCATATTGCCAACCTCGGCACCGCGAAAGGCGTAAATCGACTGGTCGTCATCGCCGACCGCAAAAAGGCAGGCGCCATTCGTCTGCGTCGTCCGGCCGTCGTGCCCGGCCAGCAGTTTCAGCCACGCATACTGCAAGCGGTTGGTGTCCTGGAACTCGTCAACCAATATGTGCCGGAAGCGCTCCTGGTAGTGGTGGCGCAGTGGTTCGTTGCGCTGCAACAATTCGTAGGAACGCAGCAGCAATTCGGCGAAGTCGACCACGCCTTCTCGCTGGCACTGGCTTTCGTATTCGGCGTAAAGCTCTACGCGGCGGCTGGTGTAATCGTCGTAAGCCTCGGCTTGCGCCGCCCGGATGCCTTGTTCCTTGTGCGCGTTGATGAAACCCGCGAGTTCGCGCGGCGGAAACTTCTCGTCGTCGACGTTAAGGTTTTTCAGCAGGCGTTTGATGGCCGAAAGCTGGTCGGATGAGTCGAGAATCTGGAACTGCGCCGGCAATCCTGCATCGCGGTGATGGGCGCGCAGCAGTCGGTTGCACAGGCCGTGGAAAGTGCCGATCCACATGCCGCGCGCGTTGATCGGCAGCATTGCGGAAAGGCGCGCCAGCATTTCCTTGGCCGCCTTGTTGGTGAAGGTCACGGCAAGAATCCCGTGCGGGCCGACCTGCCCGGTTGAAATCAGCCAGGCGATCCGCGTCGTCAACACGCGCGTCTTGCCGCTACCGGCTCCGGCAAGGATCAGGGAATGCTGCGGCGGCAGGGTGACGGCAGCGAGTTGCGGCGGATTGAGATTGGCAAGCAGATCGGACATTTAAGCACTTTAGCGTGAAAGTCGCCCCAGTGACTCTCGAATCTCCCCTCGCCCTCCGGGAGAGGGGTCGGGGGGCGAGATGGGGATTTCGCGGAGCATGCTCCGCGCCCATCGAGCGATTCCGGCTGGTAAGCCGGAATACGCCCTGCAAGGGAGGGAAACGGGCATGACTTTCATAATTTGGGGCGCCTTGCAAAGCCATGCCCGTTAGGGGGAAGTGCCGTCGATTATAGCTGCCGCACCGATGAGCGAATATTGCACTTGTGTAAAGCAACAAAAAAAGTTTTTCAAAGCAGGAAAAAAATCACGGCAGATTTTCCGGAGTCGAATTATAATTATGTTGCACTGCACCAATACAAGGCTCACAAGGTCGAACATCCCAGTGCCTGGCTACCACCAGAATACAAGGAGCAACACCATGAAAGCACCGAAAATACTACCGTGGGTCGCCCGCAAAGCCGGCATCAGCGACGAGCTTGCGCTGAGAATGTGGCGCCGTGCAGCCGGAGAGGCTGAAGAAATGACCGGTTGCTGCAACAGTTCTGACTATTACCGCCTGGCCGTTGAGCGTTTCATTGATTTGTCGGAAGAAGAAGGCGAGAAGTACGCCGAGCGTGGTCTACCCAAAAATTGTTGCGTTAGCCGGATTTGGCGTTACCAGAAGCGGTTATCGCAAGGGAATCTGCTCGCCGCCCAAAAGATTTGCCGATTATGGCTGACCAGTTGGGAAAGCCTGGTCACCGGCCATAAACAGGCCGCCTGAATGCGCGGACAGCCTGTTGTCACCTGCTGCCGCAGGCGTATACACAGTCGCAGTGCATTGCGCAGTGCAGTGATTTCTAACGTGTTACCACGGGAGCAGTTAGCGCCAGTTGCAGTTTGAGTTTTTCTGCCAGGACAGCCGCCTCCGCTGGTGACGGCAACTGGGTAACGCGCACCGAGTATCGATAGCCACCCCCTGCCGCCGCCCGCGGTTTGATGCGCACCGCGTAACCAGCCGCACGCGCAAGATAATACAAGGCCAGCGTATCGGACTCGCCGTCCAGAGTCGCCAATTCAACATTCCACTTGCCACCCCGCCGAGCGTAGCCGCTACCCGGCCGGACTTCCGTCTGCGTCGCCCATTTGCTGACCTGTTCGGCATCAACCTGGCCAAGCGGGTTGGGCACAAGCCCCTTGGGTGCGACGTAGAAGCTCAGTGCTTCGCTCATCTCGCGCGGCTCGTCCTGAGGATGCACTACGGTAATCCGCCCTTCGAGCAGGCAGACAAGATCACGTTCGGCATCCGAACTTCCCCACAGATCCGTGCCGCGAATACCGGCGGTGATTGTCCCGAGGCGGACATTGACGGCACGTTGTTGGCGCCACGTCGAGAAAACCCCGGTGGTGAAGCGGAAAGCGCCCTGCGCGACATCCAGCGCCGCAGTGAAAACGCGGTTCTCGCGCCGTCCGAGCGCATTGAGATCCAGTTGAGCGTTTTCTCCCAGTTTGACCGCGCTTCCCTCTGCCAACTGAATGAGTACGCGAGCGTCGGCACCAGTCGCCACACGGTCACGGTTTTGCAGCACCTTACCCGGCTCGAGCGGCTGCCGGACGCCGTGGCGCTCGACCCAGGCAGGCATCTGCACACTATCAACAACAGCATAAGCACGCTCTGCTGCCACAACCGCTGGTGCTGAAATGCCGCAGAACAACAGGCCAGCAGCGAGCAAAAAACGCGGGAAGCACTTCTTCATCGAACAACCTTTCACATGAGGGACGAACGCGATTCTAACAGGCTGCCCGACCAGCGGGGATTTCACCCGATCCCATGCCCTGCAAGGTTGTGCCTTTATATTGATCTCACTGGCTCAGCAATGAATTGACCGGAAATAAGTATACATAGTAGGATTAACTTTCTCGATCAACCGTTATTGGAACCGAAACCATGAATGCTCCACAGATAAAGCCGGGTGTTGTATCCGGTGACGATTTGCAAGCCCTGTTCGCGCTGGCCAAGGCCAGGAGTTTCGCCCTGCCGGCGATCAACGTCATCAACACCAGCACGGTCAATGCCGTCCTGGAAACGGCCGCAGAACTCAAGTCCCCGGCCATTCTCCAGTTCTCCAACGGTGGCGCCCAGTTTTATGCCGGAAAAGCCCTGAAAAACGAAGGTCAGCGCGCCTGTGTCGCCGGCGCTGTTTCCGCCGCAAACCATGTCCATGCAATGGCCGGGCTGTACGGCGCGACCGTTGTCCTGCACACCGACCACGCGGCCAAGAAGTTGCTGCCCTGGATCGACGGCCTGATGGATGAGGGCGAGAAGTTTTATAAAGCCAATGGCAAGCCACTGTTCAGCTCGCACATGCTCGACCTGTCGGAAGAGCCGCTGGAAGAGAACATCGAAATCTGCTCGCGCTATCTGCAGCGCATGAGCAAGATCGGCATGACGCTGGAAATCGAACTTGGCGTCACGGGTGGTGAAGAAGACGGCGTCGACAACAGTGATGTCGATAGTTCCAAGCTCTACACCCAGCCTGAAGACGTGGCCTACGCCTACGAGCAACTGTCGAAGATCAGCAACCGCTTCACCATTGCCGCTTCCTTCGGCAACGTGCACGGTGTCTACAAACCCGGCAACGTCAAGCTGCAACCGATCATCCTGAAGAACTCGCAGGAATTCATCCAGAAGAAGTTCGGCACCAAGGCCCAGCCGATCGACTTCGTGTTCCACGGTGGTTCGGGTTCAAGCCTCGAAGAAATCCGCGAAGCCATTTCCTACGGCGTCATCAAGATGAACATTGACACCGATACGCAATGGGCCTTCTGGGAAGGCGTCAAGAACTACTACAAGAAGAATGAAGGCTTCCTGCAAGGCCAGATCGGCAACCCCGATGGCGACGACAAGCCGAACAAGAAGTACTACGACCCGCGCGCCTGGCTGCGCAAGGGCGAAGAGACCTTCATTGCACGCCTCAAGCAGGCCTTTGCTGACCTCAACAACGTCGGCACCCTGGGCTGATCAGCCGTTTGAAATGACCAAAGCCGGCTCAGGAATGAGCCGGTTTTTGTCATTAAGGAGTTAAGCAATAATAACTTGAACAAATAAGACATTTCGTCTATCTTAAGTACATGGATGAGATGACGGTGATCGAAAGCAAGTTTCAAGCGCTGTCAGGCCGGTTGGATGAGGCTACGTTGCGCGTTTGGGCGGCAACGGAAGCGCGCGGTCTTGGCCGGGGTGGCGTGAGCGCAGTAGCCAAGGCCACCGGTCTGTCGCGAACGACAATTCATGCGGGGCTCACTGAACTGAAGGCACCCGCGCCGGTCGGTTTGAGTAAAGGTGATAAACGCCCACGTATCCGAGCGATCGGGGGCGGCCGGAAGAAGCTGACCGACAAGGACGACCAGCTGCTGCACGACCTTGATGCGTTGGTCGAACCGATGTCACGTGGCGATCCCATGTCGCCGCTACGCTGGACCTGCAAGAGTACCTATCACTTGGCGAACGAGCTAAAACGACAAGGACACGAAGTCAGTCAGCGCACGGTTTGTGATCTACTGAGCCAGATGAGCTACAGCCTGCAATCGACGCGTAAAACACGCGAAGGCGGTCGCCACGAAGATCGGGATGCCCAGTTTGCGCACATCGCCAAGACGGTGGCCAACTACCAGGCGGCGGGAGAGCCCGTTATTTCGGTCGATACGAAGAAAAAGGAACTGATTGGCGACTTCAAAAACGCCGGTAGGGAATGGCATCACCAGGGCACGCCGGAGGAAGTCAGGGTCTATGACTTCATCGATCCTGAATTAGGCAAGGTTGCGCCTTATGGCGTCTATGACCTGACGACGAATACAGGGTGGGTCAACGTCGGTATCGATCATGACACAGCAGAATTCGCAGTCGAGAGCATTCGTCGGTGGTGGCGGGAAATGGGTCAAGCCGTGTATCAACATCCCGGTCGCCTGCTGATAACCGCCGACTGCGGCGGCAGCAATGGCTATCGGGTGCGCTTGTGGCATAGAGAGTTACAGGCCCTCGCCGATGAACTGCAATTGCAGATACAAGTCTGTCATTTCCCGCCAGGCACCAGCAAATGGAACAAGATTGAACACCGCATGTTCTGCCACATCACCGCCAACTGGCGAGGTCGCCCGCTGGTTAGCCGAGAAGTCGTCGTCAATTTAATCGGAAGTACGACGACCCAAGAAGGCTTGCGCATCAAAGCAGCTCTCGATGAAAAAATCTATATGCCAGGAATCAAAATCTCCGACGAGGAACTGGCTACGCTCGCCATTGAACGCGACGAATTTCATGGCGAATGGAACTATCGTTTGATGCCTCGAAGTCCGATCGTCTAAATCGTATTGTTCATGTTATTTTTGCTCGACTCCTAAGGGCAATTCCTGCCGGCTCAAGTGTAATGACAAGTCTTTTATTGGGGTTACTGGCCTGGGAACATTTCGTCGTCTCTCAGGGAACGTTGCGAATGCGTGAATGTCCACGCTTGGCCTTGCAAATGGCCGAACCTGTATTGCCTTCTTCGATAGCAATTTCCACTGATCGGTGGCCGGCAAGGGCGATATCTGGAATTCAAGCGTCAAAGCTTTCAACATCAAATATGAAGCGCCATTGATTGGCCAATGAAGTGGTGACTTTTTTTGTGTAAATACTGATTGGCTTTTGAGATGGCAGACAAAATGGAAAGCGAATGCTTCCTCACCAGCACCCGGCTCGCAAAGCGTCGGCGGCGACGCAATATTTTCTGGGGCGCGATCACCGGCACGTTTCTGGCGGCAATGGCGGCGGTGGCATGGGTCGAAGCCCGGGATTCGCACTTGCAGGCGCATTTTTTCTCAGTTATGGCGCGCGGTATCGGCTGGGAGGTGCAGGCCGGGGCCAATGACGAACTCTGGCTGCCCCAATCCGGCCCCTACAGCACGCGTCTCGGTTACAGCCAGATGAAGGCGATGCTGCCGCGTCTGGTTGCGTCGGGCTATGATGTTTCCGCGCAGGCCCGACAGTCAGATGAGTTTCTGAGGATCACTGGCCGCGGCTATTACCCGATCTACCGCGAAAAATCACAGGCCGGCCTGGCTCTGCTCGACCGCAACGGAAAGATGCTCTATAGCAGTCGCTATCCGGAGCGGCAATACGCTTCGTTCGAGGCCATTCCGCCAGTGCTGGTTAACGCCTTGCTCTATGTCGAGAACCGCGACCTGCTTGACCCCGAGCACCCGATGCGCAACCCGGCGGTGGATTGGGGGCGCTTTACTCGCGCGGCGCTGGGTCGGACCTTGCGCGTCCTCAACCTCGAAGGAGGGCGTGCGGGCGGCAGTACGCTGGCCACCCAGATCGAAAAATTCCGGCATTCCCCGGGCGGCCGCACACGCGACGCTGACGACAAATTGCAGCAGATGGTCTCCGCCTCGCTACGTGCCTACCAGGATGGCGAAGATACGCTGGCCGCGCGCAAGCGCATCGTCCTCGACTATCTCAACTCCGTTCCACTGGCCGGGCTGGCCGGCTACGGCGAGGTCAATGGCCTCGGGGACGGTTTGTGGGCCTGGTATGGCCGCGACTTCGACGAAGCCACCCGTTTGCTGGCTGACCCCGAAGCCGACCCGGCAGCCCGGGCGCAGGTGCTCAGGGAAGCGATGTCACTCATCGTCGCGCAACGCCGCCCTTCCGGTCTCCTGCTCGACTCAACCGAGCGTCTCGACAGTCTGACCGACAGTTACCTGCGCCTGCTGACCAGTGATGGCGGCATTCCCGAAGCCCTGCGTGACGATGCCTTGCGCGCCCGGCTGACGCTGGCGCGCAAGGCGCGCGAGGTCGGCGCCATCTCTTTCGTCGAGCGCAAAGCCGTGAACGATGTGCGCGGGACGCTTGGTGACCTCATCGGGGTTGACGACCTTTACGCTCTCGATCGCTTCGATCTGGAGGCGCGAACCACGCTCGATGCGGTTGCACAATCCAGGGTAACAGCCTATCTCGGCCGTCTCGCCAAAACGGATTACCTTCGTTGCGCCGGATTCAAGGCGCATCGCATGCTCGATCGCGGCGATCCGGCCGGGGTCAACTACAGTTTCACCCTTTATGAGCGGACGCCCCTCGGCAACATGTTGCGCGTGCAGGCCGACAATCTCAACCAGCCGCTCGACATCAACGCCGGAACAAAACTCGATCTGGGCTCCAGCGCCAAGTTCCGGACGCTGATCACGTACCTCAATGTCGTCGCCGACCTGCACCAGCGCTACGCCGGCCTCGACGACAAGGAACTGGCCGGCATTGCCACCAAGCCCAGCGACCGGCTGAGCGTCTGGGCCATCGCTTATCTGCGTGGCAACACAGATCGCAGCCTGACGCCGATGCTCGAAGCGGCCATGGAGCGGACCTATTCGGCCAGTCCCGGCGAGGCCTTCTTCACCGGCGGTGGCGTGCACCATTTTTCAAACTTCAAGCATGAAGACGACGGGCAGAATCCGACCGTGGCCGGAGCGCTCGAGCAGTCGGTGAATCTGGTCTTTGTCCGCATCATGCGCGATGTGGTGCATTACCACGCCTACGAGGCAGTTGATGCGCCGGCGCGATCACTGCGTGAGGGCGACGAGAGTAGCAAGGAAGCCCGGCAGGATTTCCTTAACCGTTTTGCCGAGCGTGAAGGCATCGGTTTCCTGCGTACCTTCTGGCACAAGTACCGCGATGTCTCCCCGCAGGATCGCCTTGAAGTCCTGGCCGATTCTGTGCCGGATCGACAATCGCCGCAGGCGGCGGCATTTCTGACGGTGCAACCGGAGAGCGATTTTCCCACCTTCCTCGCCTTCATGCGCCAGCGTCTCGGCGACAAGGCAGGGACCGATGCCGGCCTGCGCCGCATTTACGACAACCATGCGACGCGCAACTACAACTTGTCCGACCAGGGCTATCTGGCGCGCGTGCACCCGCTCGAACTGTGGCTAGTTCGCCATCTGCGTACGAATCCCGACGCCGGGCTGCAGTCGGTTGTCGCGGCGAGTGTCGCCGAACGCCGCGAGGCTTCACGCTGGTTGTTCTCCAGCCGTTTAAAGCATGCCCAGGATGTGCGTATCCACATCATCGTCGAGGTAGCGGCCTTTGAGCGCATCGCTGCCGAATGGCGCAGGCTGGGTTATCCCTTCGAGCACTTGGTGCCCTCGCTGGCGACCGCGATCGGCAGTTCGGCCGACCGCCCGGCAGCGCTTGCCGAACTCATGGGGATCGTGGTCAACGATGGAATCCGGCGCCCCACGGTACGCATCGACAGGCTGCGCTTCGCTGCCGCAACGCCCTTCGAAACCCTGCTTGAGCGTCGTTACGAGCCGGGTGAGCGGGTGCTGCCGGCCGAAATCACCCAGGTTGCGCGGCGCGCCCTGTTGCGCGTGGTTGACAGTGGAACGGCTCGGCGCGTCAAGGGCACTTTCCGTGATGCCGACGACAAGCCCCTGCCGGTTGGCGGCAAGACGGGAACCGGCGACCATCGCTTCCAGGTCATCGGTGCTGGCGGTGCGGTCAAGAGTTCGCGCGTGATGAACCGTGCGGCAACTTTCGCCTTCTACATCGGCGACCGCTTCTACGGCGTCGTCACGGCCTTCGTCCCAGGGGCGAAAGCGGCTGGCTACGACTTCACTTCGGCGCTGCCGGTGCAGATTCTCAAGGAACTCCAGCCGGCGCTGCTGCCCCTGATAGCCGGGAAAGAGGCGCCGCCTTCCGGACGTTGCGCCGAAGCCCCCCGGCGCAACGAAGACCAGCGGACGGTGGAAGGTACGCTCGACGGTCTCGCTGCGGGGATCACCAAAACAGGTGGTTGAATGGTTGAATGGTTCAATTAGCGGGAGGGTTTGGAGCTATTACAGGGGGTGAAAAGTTGGTCGCCTGATAGGTTCCCATTTTAATCACACCTTGGACAATGCTTGTTTTTGACGAAGTTGGGACGACTCGTTATAATTCCACGCTTGTTGGCCAGTTAGCTCAGTTGGTAGAGCAGCGGATTGAAAATCCGCGTGTCCGTGGTTCGATTCCGCGACTGGCCACCAGAGATACCAAGCGATCAGCCCAGCCCACAAGGTTGGGCTTTTTGCTTTCTGGTTTATGTGTAGCCACCATGTAGCCACTTTCCTGCAATACGAATCAACACGTACCAATGAAAGAACCGGCAATGACCACGGACAAGCAAAAGAAATTGAGTCAGGACTACGCGGATTTTCTGGTCGAACATGCAGCGGCCAAAGCGCAAGGCAAGGTTCTAGGCAACTTTCTTGAGTGGATACACGCCACAGGTCGGGTGCAGATAACAATCAGGGAACGCGGCGGCAAGTAGTCCGGCATGTAAGCGGGAACGGCCTAGCATGGCGCGATGATATGGGAATCCCCCACTTCCCCTGTCCTGCATTCTGTGACCGACACGAAATAGCAGCGAGGGGGAACCGTTTGGGCGGCCAATTACGAACGAACGAAATTGAAACTGCCGGAATTCCGGCAATTAAGCCGAACGATATTACCGGCCTGACTGGTAATCACTGCTGGCGTTACTTTTGACGAGTGCAGCCTGCGTGACTATCCAAATCTGGTTCGTCCTCTGTTACCCGGTCGTTGCTGAAACGTTAAACGGGCGTTACTGCGTAACAGCGGGGGAACTGTCAGGCGGTCAATTCCGTGCGAACGATATTACCGGGCAGTACGGTATTTGCCGGGTGGAGTCCATTACCAGCACAGGCGGTAACGGTCGGAAATAAAGTTAGGTCTCCTGCCCACTCGGATTTCAAATCCATGTGGCGAGACTGATTGCCGTTTCAAAGGGTTCGATTTCAAATCCGACCCTTCTAGATTTCAAATCTGAAAGGGCCAAATAGATCGCCTCAAAACTGAGGACATCTTTACACAGGCTTGCACAGTTGCACCTTGCTGCGTCCAGCCATTCACCCCACGGCAAACAAACCGCACAGTGGCCATGCTGCAATGTAATCGCGGCTAACTATAGCGCGTGCTATGCTTTTCCAGTCCGATAACCCGATTCTTTCGCCGACCAATGAGCAAACAAAAGTATTACAAACACTCAAAGATTCCCTTGGAAAAGATTCAGGGCGTGCCAAAGTATCTGATGCTGGCATTCGGTCCATCACTCTCCAGCAGGTGCCTGACGCCTATGATGGATTCGTATCTACCGTACAAAAACTGTTCGGAGTCAGAATCCAGTTCGTCCGAGCCCAAGGACTCACCAGAGGAATAGAGTTTTCAGGCGACTATCGTGCGCAGCATTCCGTTTCCTGATTAGCGCTGATCTTCAGCCAACGGTTTCGAGGCTCATCCTATGAGCCTTTCCATTGTTAGCCTGACACCTGTTAATCCTATCGGAGGACAGGCGATCATGGCAAAGATGAACCGAGTTCAGTTTCAACCGAGCATGAGCTTGACGGAATTTCTGGAGCAGTATGGAACCGAGAGCCAGTGCGAAGCGGCGGTTGAAAAAAACCGCTGGCCCAATGGGTTTGTCTGCCCTGAATGCCAGGGAACGGGCCATTGTGTGGTGTGGCATGACCAGGTGAAAACCTTCCAATGCGCTACCTGTCGCCAACAAACGACGCTGACCGGGGGCACGATATTTCACGCGACCAAGCTGCCGCTGAGAAAGTGGTTCCAGGCCATGTACTTTCTGACCCAGACCAAGAATAACGTTTCGGCGCTCGAACTCAAACGGCTGATTGGCGTTTGTTATCGAACCGCGTGTCGCCTCAAGCACAAGTTGTTGCAAGTGATGACCGAGCGCGAGGCCCCGCGCCAGTTGGATGGGCGCGTTGAGATCGATGACGCCTATCTCGGGGGCGAACTTCCTGGCGGCAAAGCAGGCCGTGGATCGGAAAACAAGGTTTCGTTTATTGCCGCTGTGAAGACGACTGATGATCACCACCCCCTCCTGGCGGTGTTCTCGCGGGTGAAGACGTTCAGTCTGGCTGAGGTGGAAGCGTGGGCGACGAAACATCTGGCGGCCTCTGCCACGGTGGTATCTGACGGATTGGCTTGTTTCAGTGCGGTGACCAAGGCGGGGTGTCAGCATGAGCAAGAAGTAGTTGGCAAAAAACGCAAGAGTACCGACATGCCTTGCTTCCTCTGGGTCAATACGATTCTTGGAAATCTCAAAACAGCGATTAACGGAACGTATCATGCGTTCGATTTTGAGAAGTATGGCTATCGTTATCTTGCAGAGATGCAATATCGATTCAATCGCCGCTTTGATCTCGCCGTCATCCTGCCTCGGCTGCTTCGCGCTGCCACGATCACGGGCAAGCGCACCGAGGTGTGGTTAAGGCTGGCTGAAGATCAGCGCTAATCAGGTTCCGTTTTGTGTGCGGTCTATTGCAACGGCAAACCGTTGGTTGAGGTTGTAACCTTTACGAAAACCATCGGTTGTAACCTTTGATTTGTGCGGTGAACATTGAACGGTCAGCCCACCAGGTCACGTTCCGCCGATAGCCCTTGCCAATATGCGGTATCAGTGGACAGCATGGCAGGCAAACCATCGCGCGGCATCTGGAGGTTATAAAATTTTCCCTGACCGTCTGCTTTGCAGCAGAAAGCTGACGGTCGCTTGCCAAACTTGCCTGGCAGCTCCCGGCCAGTTGCGGACGGTGGCGTTTTTTCTCCAAAGCCGACGTTGAACTGGGCCGCGCACCTGAAAGCGGACGTTGTATTGAGGCGATCTTTTTTTGCTGCTGAACGGCTCTTCCGAAGCGATTGCCGTTCAGGCTCATACCTCATTGGACAACGATGTTCTGGATTTTCCTCTTTGGTTCCGGCTCGTCCGGTTTGGGATTATTCTTGCAGGCACTGCTAAAACAATGCCCAACATTTCAATGATCATCGACAGCCTCATTCATTCTGCCCGGCCGAACCAGGCAGGGCTCGATTTCCCCGGGATTGCCCGGCCATGAACAAGTCGTCCGATTTGGTGCGGCAGCACGCCACCGTTACCCGAGAACGAAGAGAACGGCAGAATGGGCATAAGTCATTCGTGCTGTGTTTCACCGGTTTGTCCGGGGCGGGCAAATCAACCCTTGCGAATGCCGTTGAAGAGCAATTGCATCAGGCGGGTCGACGCACTTTTGTCCTCGATGGCGACAACATTCGCCATGGGCTGAACCGTGATCTGGGGTTCAGCCAGGAAGACAGGGGCGAGAACCTTAGGCGCGTAGGAGAGCTATCCTCGTTATTTGTCGAGGCGGGAGTAATAACTCTGGTCGCCCTGATCTCTCCTTACAAACAAGACCGAGAACTCGTAAGAACGATGTTCAAGCCCGGTGAATTTTTCGAAATTTCAGACGACCTGATATCTAGGATTTAGTGATGTCCACAAAATCAGCGCGAACCGTCTCTTTTATGGAAGTTTTTGTTTTCCCCAGTTCAAAAATCATCCGCAAGTCTGTTCGCGGGAATACCGTCTCGGTTGGATTGAGTTCATCGCACAGCAAGGCGGCGGCCTGATCTGATCTGAGCTGCGCGAGGTGATGCAGGCGAACGGTCAGTGTTTTATTCTGGTAGTCGGGCAACAAATCCGCTTCCGTTGTGTAGATTGAACACAACAAAGTGCGAGCCTCATCAACACGCGTCAATGACTCGCGCAAGAAATTGGCCATCGCCGTCTCCGCACGGTAGGCCACCATCTTGATGGCATCAACAAAATGTTTGCTGTGCGTGCTGAGCTGGGTAAATTGCAGCTCCTGGGGCAAGTCCTTGACGGCGATATGCCGATCGGTGGCTTTCCTGGTGGCTTTGAGCGCGACGAGCTTGACCTGCAAAGCGTCGATTTCATCCTTGAGCGCGGCCTTCTTCTGGGTAAAAGCCTCCATGCGCGCGGGTTCAATCGTCTGTTCAATATTCAAGGCGCCAAACAGCGCCAAGGATCGGCTGAGTT
>NZ_JBMOJE010000003.1:0-93757 GCF_049316945.1 Propionivibrio sp.
GGGGCGACTATTCATATAGACGGGTAAAAGGGTTGCTCTGACCTGCAAGTAGTTGGCTACAATCTTCGCGACACAGGCATTAGCGGCTCGGACGGAAAAGCCAATGAAGTCATGCCGCGCGTTCATAACGTCGACTTGCAGCACAGGGGTGTTTGTTCTTTACGCTACTGCGTGTTGTACAACGGCATCTCGATTATTACTACCTCGATGAATTCACGTTTCGCTTCAACCGTCGCAGTTCAAGTGCCTGCAGAATGTTATTTGTTATCCGTCTCGCCCAGCAGTCCGTGACTGTAGGCCCGGCATCCTTTACAACCATTTCCATGGAAAATCGGCACCAGGTAGCTTGAAGGGGAGACCCATTATCGAGAGAAAAGATTACAAGAATTTTGCATTTTATGGCTTCTTTCATGTGTTGAATTATCAGGGGGGTATGGGAACCAACCTTTATATACCGCACCTTCAGGCTGGCCGAGTTGTTTGATCTCTTGATCCCAAGCAGCAAGTCATGGAATAAACTGAGTGGATCGAATTGAGTAGGCTATTGCAAGAAGACAATAAGAAACTCGTTAGTTCAGAAACCACCCGCGCCAAGAGTGACAAAAAAGTGGTTGGGTGCGCCGTCGTGACGTGATCTCGGCCCCGTCCAATCGCTGCCCATAAGATCGCCTGATCCTGTTTTGATGAACGGCCGGTTTCACCCGAGTCGTCTTTGTCTTAACGGCCAACAAAGTCGCTTGCCCGACCGGATCATCCTACGGGCAGACATTCATTTTCGCGTGCAACTTGGCCAATTCCTCGATCGAGCGACGCTTCTCGGCCTGCACATAGATCGTCGTCGTGTTCAGCGAGGCATGTCCCAAGGCGCGTTGCAGCACATCCAGCGGTACCTCCTTGGCGGCGGCGATCGTCCCGAACGTATGGCGGAAAGCGTGCGCCCCGGAGCGGCGCAGGATCTCCCGTTCGTCGAAGTCCAGTGCCACGGTCTCGTCGTCCGCGATCCGGATCAGCGAAGCGAAAATCAGCTGGCCGATCCCGTCCGGGGTGAACCCGGCGTCCCGGCGCTGGCCGTCGGCGCTGGTGTGCTTCTTCCGGGAAGACGCCGTCGGGGGAATGGCCAGCGGCGAGATCAGGGGTATCGCGACCATGCCGTAGTCGAAGTCCAGCGCGCGATCCTGCCAGTGCGCCCGCAATGCGTTGATGGCCCGGATCGGCAGGAAGACAGTGCGCCGCTTGTTGCGTTTTCCGAGTACCTCGAGTTCCCACAGACCGGGCATTTCAGGCAGGGGTTTCAGTTTGCTGCGCGAGGCCGTCGCCGCTTCCTCGCGCCGCAATCCGGCATCCCCGAGCAGGAGGAGCACCGCGCGCAGCAAGCGGAACTGGGCGGCCATGGAAATTTTGGCTGTCCATCCGCGCATCCGATAGCGTTCGCGCAGGACGTCATCCGGCGTGGCGCAGAGTTGATCGAGCACGCCCTCCGCTTGCGCGAGCTTGCGCCACAGGGCTTCGGGCAGTGCCTTCTCGATCTGCATCGCATGGATCGCCTGTTCGACCCGGGGGTCGGCCACCGTCACCCAAGGGTTGCCCGCGAGGTAGCGCACATTGACCAGCCAGGAAAAGAAACTGCGCAGGGCCTGGATCGCGTAGCGTTGCGAGGGAAGGGAAGGGACTCCGGCAAACGGCCGCCATTGCGCGGAAAGGCGTGGCGCCCGGGGACCGATCCAGCGTTCATCGGGACCGCCCAAAAAATCCTTGTAGGCTTCGCAATCCTCGAAGAGGATGCTCGACAGCGCGCGGCGGCGTTTCAATACGCACCAGAGCAGGAAGCGTTCAAGCTCCTTCTGATAGGAACGGCAGGTTTTAGGCTGGGCGCGGAATTTATACAGGTACGCCTCCATCGCCTGCAGATCGTTTTTTGCCGAAATCAGGGACCGGTGATTGGCCGCCGAGGGGCGGTTCATGCCCTGGGCGCCGGACAGAGTTTCGGGCAGGCCGATGCGTTCGAAGGGGATCAATACCGGCGCATCGGGATCGAGCACGACGATATCGGTGCGCTCCGCCGGTACCGGCGGCCAGGCCGCCGCGTCGAATCCGGCGGCGATCACCGGGTGGCGCTGCAGCCAGCGCACGATGGCCGCGGCCTTGCCTTCGCCAATTCGCGGAATGGGTTTCCACCAGCCCGGCCCGCGCGCGTTGATGAGGTCGACCAGGCCCTCGAGCGTGCGCGCGCCTTCGCCTTTCAGCAGCGACGTGATCAGCGGCCGGAACCACAGGGACAATGGGTCCGTGCGTTTCGGGTGGGTGTGGTCCTGGTCGGCAGCCTGCACCAGATAATCGATGGCGGTCTTCGAATAGCGTTGCGCGCGCCGGGCATCGCGCAGCGCTTCGGCCAGGTGCGGGTTGGCTTCGCTGGCCCGCTGCACGAGCTGGTCGCGCATGGTGTCGAGGCGCGCTCGCAGGTCGCCGGGATCCTGCAGGCCGAGCTGCTCGCGGTCATCCTCGGTGTAGTAGAGGTCGGCAATGCGCTCGAGCGCCACGCGGTTGAGGTACGCGCGCAGCGCCGTGAAGTCCGCCCGGGTGTAGCGGACGACGGGGGTTTCGATTTCGTTATGCTGCGCCATGGCAACCCCGTGCAGTCCGTGCCCGGTGCGACGACCCGCTCGCTTTTGGATCAAGGCCGCTCGGCGTGCCTTGGTTGATCGTTTCGTCACCGGGCCTCGCCGGGCGCGGCGGCCAAACGCTTCCCGCGAACCTGGGGTGGCCGCCGCCGATGGGTCGTGTCAGCAAGGTCGCGTTAGGCCGCGAGGCGGCCATTGCCAAGCCCGGGGCGGAAAGCGACGGGCCTGAAACCGCCAGAAACGCCCGCGGTGCCATTTTCCATTGCGTTTGATGCCCGTGCCTGCGTGGCGTGCATTTGATCGCTTCCAGGGGCCTTTGTGCGTCCCGTTCTGAACACGCGAGCGCCTTATTTTGGCTATCCGCGGCCGGCGTTGCGGTTTTTGCGGGAGGCAAAACGGGATGGGTGGCCGCCGGCCGGGGAAAACGGCGACACCGTGGATGCGCGATGGTCGGGGTCACCCAGCGAAGCGTTTTTCCGTCTCGTACGATAACCCGGCGGCGAACGGTCATCGACGTCGTCGGCCTGCGCTTCTCCAGGCACCGGGGTGGACGGGGCCGCGCAAGGCGCGCGCTGGGGAATGCGGCGGCCCGTTCCGGCGGGCGCAAAAGCGGGGTTTTTGGGTGGATTAAGTTCATCTGCCGGCATTCTAGCACATAAACGTAAGCCTGATAATACGCATTATCAGGTAAAGATGAATCATTGAAAGTTGTAAATAAAACAAAATATGTTATAATTGTAACAACTAATCCCCTGGAGACGCTCATGTTCGCCGTCGAAACCGTCAAGACCGAAACCGTCGATCGCCAGGCCGTGGCCTCCATGCTGATGCAGTTGTTCGATCACTGGCAGCTCAACACGGAAGAACAGCTCGATGCCCTGGGACTTTCCACCACGAACCGGGCCGCCCTGGCGCGCTACCGCCGGGGGGAGCCGCTGGCCAGCAGTCGCGATACCCTGGAACGTGCCGGTCACTTGCTGGGCATCCACAAGAATCTGCGCCTTCTATTTTCACAGAATCGTGCGTTGGCCTATGGATGGATCAAGGCGCGGAATCTGGCGTTCCAGAACCGTTCGCCGATTGAAGTGATTCAGGCGTACGGGTTTGCCGGGCTGTTGATGGTGCGGGCCTACCTTGACCGGGCGCGCGGCCAATGATCGAGCACGTCTTCTCCGCGGCGGGCCTGGCAGAAACGCATGGCGACCTGGTGAGGAATATTGTCTCGATTCGCGTATCACAAGACCTGTTTGACGACTTGAGCCCGGATCCTCAAGACTGGAACAGCGCCATTGAACTCGAAAGGTCGACAAAACCCGCGGTTTTCTCGTCCCACGTGCCGGTTATTGACCGTCCGTTTGAGGAAGCGATCTGGAACGATGCCATCAACTACCCATTCACGCACTGGATGCGCAGCCGGTTTTCGGATGGGTCCTATGGCGTCTGGTACGGCGCGGACGGCATTGAGACCACGATTCATGAGACGGCCTTTCACTGGCGATCCGGATTTCTGCGTGACGCGGGCTACCTTCAGCCCGGGATCACGATTGAACGGAAAATTTATCAGGTGCGTTGCGATGCGGCGCTGGTTGATTTGAGGTTGGCCGCCCAACGCTTCCCATCCTTGGTTCATCCGGAGGACTACACCCTGCCCCACCAGGTGGGGGCCAAAATCCATCGGGAGGGACATCCAGGGTTGGTCTCGCCCTCAGCAAGAACCCTGGGCAGCGTTTATGCTGTATTCAATCCTAAAGTGCTTGCCGATCCCAGGCACGCAGGCTTTCTGACGTACTCGACAACGCGCACGGGCATTGCTGTGGAAAGGGAGCCGGGTGTGGTCTTGCTTGAAATATAAGTTCCATCCTGACCACTTGAGCATTCGTCATACAGCGGGTTTGCAAATAACAAGAGCGCCAAAGTGCTTCTCCCGCGGAAGAAGAATTGCTCAACGGCCAACGTTAACCTTTTACTGTCACAACGGCATCGCCCGGATCGGACCTGATGGTAGCCGTCGCCTGTCGCAACGCATCAAGTTCAGCGCGTGCAGAATGGCGCATGGCTTCTCGCGTCGGTGCATTCTCAACGTCATCAAATAGGCTCTCAATCTCGATTGACCTGGTGTCCATCGTGTCAACAGCGTAGTCGAGCCACGATGCGTGACCCGTTGGTGGAGGCCGTATCTTCGGCGTGGTCATCTGTCTTCCTTCCTCCATTCAATAAAGTCTTCCCATCCACCCATCCAGCAAGTCTCCCCGTTATACATAAATGACCGCCCCCGTGTTGCCATCTCGATCTTGCACTCGGCAACCAGGCGCTGAATTTGGGCGCCATCGCCAATCTTGATGGCATTAGCAAGGTGGAAATCATTATTCACATGGGGCGTCCCGCGCGCGGTGTGATGCCTTGTTGCCAACCAGGTGCGGCCTTCGGTCTCATAGTTCACCAGGTCTTCAGCGAGCCTTCTGGCGTCCTCTTTTCGTGTCGACACGTCAGGCAGGATTTCGTCGATCGTCTGAATAACTAAGGCGTCGTTGGCCCTTTTCTGAGTAACGGCCTTCACTTCAACAGCGAACGCTGCATCCTTCTGGATTTTTTCGAGCGAGTTTCCGTAATCGGCAAGCAAAGCGGCCGCGGCTGCCAAGGCGTCCAGATCACCGGCCATGGCGTCACGCATCTCAAAATGGAGTCGTCCAATGACCTCGAAAATTTCCTTCGCGGCGCCGGACGCCTTTTTCGTGCTGACACGCAATCGTTTGGCGTCCTCGGGCCTTGGCCATCCACCGTCGACATAGTATTTCCGGAGTGCTTCCATGCGGTTGTCCGATGACGAGCGGGGCTTGCCTGGTGTTGATCCCTTGGGTGAGTGCGATGAAGCGGACTTTGCTCGGCATCTTTCTAGATTCGTTTCGGCCATTCGTAAACAGTCTTGCGATGCCTGCAATTGTTTTTTAAGAGCATCGAGCTCTGTGGTGTCGGGCGGTTGGGCTGCCAAAGCAAGCGCGGCGGCAATCTTTTCCGCCTTGCGTGCTCGATAGGCAGCGGCCCGGGCGGCGGGTGATTTATGAATGGGCTTCCGTCCGAGCTTGGTTGTGGTGTCTATATTGGTGGGCATGACTTCATTTTCGTGACGTGACGGAATTCATTATAAACGTGACGTCACGTAAGACAACGCGCTTGTCCACAAATACTTTTCGTAATGACTAGCCGTCCCGCGCCGGTTTCTTGAGTCCAGATGAGAACGTTGGCGTGCGTTACATTGACGTCAAGAATCTGGCCTCGCGCAACGTCTGGATCGAGAACTGGATGCGCATCTTGCCCTATCTCTCCTCCGGCGCACGTTTCGTCAGCGAGCAATTGATGCCTTTGTATGGCCTAGCGGAATGGAAAGCAGAGCAGTCAGTGTCTGATGTTGACGATTTGGATGCTGAAATGATCGAGTTTGCCAACGCGTTGGAAGCGTCCTGGAATGAATGCCTCGACTGCATTGATCTGCTCGGTGTCACGGAATTGGACCGGCATGTTTGGCGCCTGCGAGCTCGACCGATTGCTTTTATTTCGCGTCCAACGGAGCGCAAAAAAACGCATATCAACAATTTCGTATAATTACTTCGCAAATAGCGTAAGTGATTGTTATTAAAGGGTGCGATTTATGATGCTCGACACACCGTCAATTTTTTCGCACTTTTACTTCGTTTTTTATACAAATTTACTTCGGTTGACGGCAGGCGCTGCCAAAGCGACAGCAAAACCGCGTCGAAGCGGTATTGATCGGAAGTTGGAAAGCATTGGGCCGGCGTACCGGCGATCTGGCCCCGCCCCTGGAACCGCGCGTCAAGGCCGTATTCGAGTGGCTGGAGCAGGCTCATCAAGAGGATTCACGACGAAATTTGTTGACCTCTTACCGCGCACTGATTGCACCGCCCTATGGACTCAATGCGTCTTCGGCGAGCCTGCTGCTGGGACTGCTTTTGGGACTGGACAGTCCGCCCCGGCGTATCGAGCAGAACGGCATGCTCGTCGCTTCAGCCGACTGGCTCGGCTCCGCGTTCCCGAACAAACAGGGGAAGCATCATCTGGACGAGGCCGTTCTGGCAACGAGCTGCATCCGTTTTCTCTCGGCAGACAGCGAAAGTCGCTGGAGAAGCCTGCTGCAGCGTTGGGAAGCAGAGCAGAATTACGGCGAAAAAATGAGACTGGCGCGTGAGGCTGAGCAGATGCGCACGGTCGACCCGCTTCCTGAGAGTCTTGAAGGAAACTACAACTATCACCGTGATGCGACCGACAAGATTGAACAGATCGTTGTGGCTACGGTCGGCCAGATCAAGGGTTGGGAACGTGAAATCGAGTCGGCGATGCGAAAATCGAGCGTCGAACACGCAATACGGCTGGGTGGTCAGGTGCTGTTTCAGCGGGATGCAATGCAGGATAGTCATCTCTGGCCGAGTATCTACGTGGATGAATGCGACGGCCTGTTGGTTTTTGTGAAAGAACTGATCAACCGCGAAATTGCCGGTTGGATTCCCCGCCAGAGTTGCCAAAATGCCGCCATGGTTACTGATTTTCGACGCCGCACCGAGGGCCAGACAAGATCGCTGACCGGTTTGGGCTTCTCTGGGCAGGCACACGCGCTGACCCAGCAGGCCCAACGCTGCATCCAAACGGTTGAAGCTCGGCAAGCATTCAGCCTGACTTTGGCGCAATGCAACGATTATCCGCGCCAGCCGGAGCCGAAGGAGTCGACCTCTGTTCGTAACCTTCGTGATGAAATCATTCTGGGAGACAACCTCGTCACAGGGATGCAGGGGGCGACGGGCGCTCTTGCACCAGCCGAGATCGCTGCACACATTCAAGCCATTGAGCAGCGTCAGGATAAACTCAGAGTGGCTTGCAAACGACAGGAAGATGCACTGGCGGGCGTCTATGCGTTGGTTCTGCACAGCAAGGATTCACTTCAGGAGGCGCTGACCCGGGTCAATCGGCTGCGTGCCGTCTTTGCGGGCACCCGAGATGAGAGCGAAGTTAGTGAACTGGCGACGCAACTCGAACGTATTCTGTCCGACGTCGGATCTTGGGAGATCAGCGACGTTTCAGTGGAACGTCTTGAAGCGGTATTGGCGCACCAGATTGAACTTCAATTGGCCGGGATGGCCGAGTTTTTAGAGAGTAATGAGATCGATCCGGCATGGAATATGGCGGCAATCTACGAGTCTTTAGGGAACGAGCGCTCAGCGGCGGCTCGGCGACGTTCCGCAGAATGGTTCAGTTCGCGTTTAGCACTGGGAGTCCGGATCGATTCGCTTGACCGAGCGGGTTGCGTTGCCCTCGAGAGGGAATTGCGTACGGCCCCAACTTTTTTGGCGGCGCCTCACGTCGCCCAAGTCGATGCATTATCTGATGCGGTTCGGCGGCGCGGAGCAGATATCGATGAGTTGGCGCGTCGTACTAAGGTCGCTACCTGGGAACAGGTCTACCTGGATATTCCAAATGTCGATCGCCTGGATGCACACACGACCCAGCGGTTGTTAGAACGGATCCGGACTCCACCTTGCGAGCTCTGTCCCGAGGAGCAGTCTCGAATGGATCCGATCGCGACAACACTGACAGCGCATCTGGATCGCCTGAGTCTGGACGAACTTTTGGCGCGCATTAAGTGTCTCCGGGAACCACAGCAGCGTCAGATTTTTGACCTGCTATCCGCATTGTTGAACGTATGCGCTTAACATTGGCTGAGAGAGAGGAAAGCGTCGATGGGTTTGATTCCGACAAAAGTTATCGGAGGCAGCACCTACCTTCACATTAACTCGCTTTCCTGCCTCGATGCCGATGCAGTGGCAGGCGTGGCAAAAGCCGAGTTGTTGTCCGGCGTCAGTCGACATGTGCATTTCAATTTGGTACGTATCGACGACGCGGGAGTACGGATCGCACTGCTGCACTACCCTGATTTTTTCGAAGACCCTTTCCCCTCGCTACGTGAGAGTTGGCTGGTGGATATGGACCGCTCGATCGTGAGCTATCGTAGCTATGCTCAATCGTTCAATCCGCCTATCCTGCATCGCAAGGAATTGCTGCTCTCGACAGACGATACTCGCCGCGAAGCATACGCGACATTGACCGCCACCGCCGAGTCCATCGGGCTGTTCGACGAGCCCAAACGCATTGGATATCGTCGCCAGTGGTTGGCTCTGGTTCAGGAAAAAGGCTTTCGCATCGAGGGACACGCCCTGGTGCCGTTGGGAAATGATGAGTCGGCCCTGACCGCAGTCGTCGATGACGACGGGCAGGCTCCGCTGCGCGCTGGTTGGCAGGCCGCGCGACACCTGACGGCAATGGTTCGCTACGGGTTTTCAGCGCCTGTGCAGTCGTTGGCCCGCCATGGTTATCTCGATGGCCGGAATACAGTGTTCGACTACGGTTGTGGTCGCGGCGATGATGTTCGGGGGTTGCTCGAAAACGGCGTGGCTGCCGCCGGATGGGATCCCTACTATGCACCGGACAACCCGATTGTCTCGGCGGCCATCGTCAATCTTGGTTTTGTCATCAATGTCATCGAAGACTTCGATGAGCGACTCGATGCCTTAACTCGGGCATGGTCGGTCGCCGAACGTTTGCTGGTGGTGTCCGTGATGCTGTCTAACCAGAATAATCCGCGAGGTGAGGAATTTCGCGATGGGGTAATGACCCAGCGGCGCACCTTTCAAAAATATTTCACCCAATCAGAGATTAAGGGATTTCTGGAGAATGTCCTCGATCAGGAAGCCATTCCTGTGGCGCCCGGGGTGCTCTACGTCTTTCGCGACAAGGATGCGGAACAACGCTTCCTGGTTGACCGTTTTCGCAGCAGGCGCAATGGATTGCGCGGGCTGAACGCGCCGTCTCCACGCCAACGTGAAGAGGGTCAAAAACCACTCCTGGATCGCGCCAAGGCAAAGTACGATGCTTATCGTGAACCGCTGGATCGGTTGTGGGAACGATGGTGCCGTCTTGGACGCAGGCCGGACAAGTCGGAGGTGGATGATCTAATCGTTCTGACCGAGGGCTTTGGCTCATTGCCCAAAGCGCTGCGTTTTCTGGAGGAGCGTCATGATCCTGCCGAAATCGAGCGGGCCGCCGCGTCTCGTGTTGCCGATCTGGAAGTCTTCCTTGCCCTCAATCAGTTTGAGCGACGCAAACCTTACGGCCACCTGGAGCGTGGATTGCAGCAGGATATCAGGCACTTCTTTGGCGATTATGCCGCCGCCCAAGCGCGAGGCCAGGCCTTGCTGTTCCAGATCGCGAATGTGCAGGCCATTGACGAGGCGTGTCGTCAAGCTTGCGAGCTTGGCCTGGGCTGGTTTGAGACAGGTCGGTATCTTCAACTGCACGTCAGCCTTGTCGAGCAGCTTCCACCACTGCTGCGGGTGTATGTCGGATGTGCCGCGGTGCTCTACGGCGACTATCGTAACGCTGACCTGATCAAGATCCATACGGGGTCGGGCAAAGTCAGTCTGATGCGGTTTGACCACTTTGAAGATCATCCGCTGCCGCGCATGGTCGAGCGGGTCAAGATCAAGCTGCGCGAGCAGAACATCGACTACTTTGCCTACGGTGAATACTTCGAACCACCGTTCCTTTTTCACAAGTCGCGCTACATCAACGAAGAGTTCAGGAACTACCCGGAGCAGATGGCATTCGAGCAGGCACTCGATAACCTTAAACTCGTTGATAGATCCGTCTTCGGCCCGTCACCCGATGTCTTTGTTTCGGAGCTGTCCCGCCAGCGCTGGACGATCTCCGGGTTCGATCTGGTGCGGTCGCGCACAATCCCGAACCTTGACGATCATTGCGGGCGCTTCCTGACCTTTCGACAACTCATCGAATGCGGCGAAACACAATTACAAACCGGATTGCCTAACTTGCCGGTGCAACCCGAAAGCTACAACGCGCTCGTGGAATTGGTCGAGCAGGTATTGGATCCGGTCATCGACTATTTCGGGATGATCCGGCTAACCTACGGATTTTGTTCACCGCCGCTGGCCCGGAAAATCACGGGTCGCATTGAACCCAGGTTGGATCAACACGCCGCTCACGAGAAGAATCGCATGGGAGTACCCATTTGCTCTCGCCTTGGTGCGGCGGTTGATTTCATCGTTGAGGATGAAAACATGCTGGCGGTGGCGCAATGGGTCGTTGCCAACACACCTTTTGATCGACTCTACTTCTATGGCGAGGACAGGCCAATTCACGTCAGTTACGGACCAAATGCAAATCGTGCAATCGTACGGATGATTCCTGGGAAGAGTGGGCGATTAGTGCCACGGGTTGTAAAGGCACTTGGTTAGCTGTTTTACCTTAAGCTGATTTTACTGTCGTAGCCAGGATGAAGCGAAAGCTGAATCCGGGGAGGAGGGTCAGGAAACGGGAATACCTAGATTTCCTTTTATTCCCGTGAATTGAAGTAATTCTGCAAACAATAAGAATTCGTAAGCCATTTAATTTACAGGTTCCAATTTACTTCGCAAATTCCCTAACGCGTAGATTTTGATTGTAAAAAAAATGTTTTCGTCGGATTTGCACTGCTTTGTAATTACTTTTACTTCGATTTTTTATCAAAATCACTTCGGATCACGCGTCATGCTGGTTTATCTTCACGATATATTGCAAAATCATCCCCCTCCGAAGCAAGGGGTGAAATTGAAGGATAAATCGTGCGGCGTGGGCTAGCGAATTCTCCGCGTAGCGGTTCGTCCAACAAAGCAAATAACAGCATTTGAGAGTAGCGTAACCAATAAGAATAGACAGGGAGTAGCGCACAAATGGCCAAAACAACTTTCGACACAAATCCGGTATTGCTCCACACGCTGCTTAAAACTTGCGAAGATGGCAAACTCCAATTGCCTGATTTCCAGCGGAGCTGGGTCTGGGAGGAAGAACGCATCATGAGCCTCATCGCCTCAGTATCACGCGGGTTTCCGATGGGGGCGCTGATGTCGCTCAAATCGAAGATCGACACGGGTGTAGTGTTTGCATACCGCCCCATTGAGGGCACTCCGGTTGTAGCACAGACGAAGCCTGAACAACTTTTACTCGATGGCCAACAACGCATGACCTCCTTGTACCAGAGTTGCATGCGCCGTCAGGTCGTTTCCACCATTACCGCTAAGAAGCGACTGATTAAGCGATGGTTCTACATCGACATGATGAAGGCAATGAATAGCGAGGCTGATCGCGAGTCGGCGATTTTCGCCGTTCCAGAAGACCGTAAGTTGAAGGAAAACTTCGACAAGGACATTGTTCTCAATCTGTCATCGCCAGAGTTGGAATACGAACAACTGATGTACCCGCTGAACCAGGCATTCAGCACTGATCCGTGGATGCAAGGTTTTTGGAATTACTGGAATACAAAAGGCGAAAGCGGAAAGATCGAAGTGTTCTTCCGCTTCAAGAATGAAGTCCTAAACAGCTTCTCAGAATACCAGGTTCCGGTCATCGCGCTCGGCGCCGATACCTCACACGAAGCCGTGTGCCTAGTCTTCGAGAAGGTGAACACCGGCGGTAAATCACTCGATGCCTTCGAGTTACTCACCGCCATGTATGCCGCCCAAGGCCACAAACTACGAGATGACTGGCTCGGTGACGAGAAAGCCGACAACCCAGACCGACGCCTAGGCATCCAAAAGCGCCTTGCCAATTACGGCCGCGCTGCCGGGCAGGTGCAGGGTGTACTGGCCAACGTTGCCTCGACTGACTTCCTGCAAGCCATCGCCCTGCTGCATACCAAGGAACTCCGCCTTGCGGCAATAGCAGATCCGTCGAAGAAGGAAAGCGACTGGCCGGCTGTCCGCGCCACCCGTCAATCGCTGCTTGATCTGCCGTTGGCAGCCTACAAAAAATATTCCAACGCGGTCCAGTTTGGCTTCGAACGTGCCGCCAAATTCCTGCGCCAGCAGCAAATTCACCGTGTGGGCGATCTCCCCTACCAGACGCAACTCGTCCCGCTGGCGGCTATCTTTGCCGAAATCGGTGATAAGGCCGAACACGCCACCAACAACGACAAGATCGCCCGTTGGTATTGGTGCGGCGTTTTTGGCGAATTATATGGTTCTACCGTTGAAAGCCGCTTCTCGAAAGACATACTCGAAATGCCGGTTTGGCTCGACGGTGGTGCCGAGCCCTCCACTGTTGCCGATGGCGTGCTACGTGCCGAACGCCTACTAACCATGCGCTCCCGCCTCTCTGCTGCCTACAAGGGTTTGCAGGCGCTATTACTGCGGCAAGGCGCCATCGACTTCCGCAGCGGCCAAACCTTTGACCAGACCATCTTCTTCGATGAAGGCGTCGATATCCATCACATTTTCCCGAAAGACTGGTGTGAGAAGCAGTCGCCCAAGTTACCGGCATCCCTCTACGACTCCGTAGTCAATAAGACTCCTCTAGGATACCGTACCAACCGCATAATCGGCGGAGTAGCGCCCTCTAGTTATCTGGAAAAGCTGGAAAATGGCAAGGCCGGCCCCAACGGACAGATCATCGAGCCACCCATCGAAAAAGCCGCACTCGCTACCTACCTTAAATCCCACTGCATCCCCGTTCCGGAGCTATATGCCAACGACTTCGACGGCTTCATGAAAGCGCGGCAAAAGCTGCTGCTAGATCTGGTTGCACGCACAACAGGCAATGCTGTATTTGCGAATACCGAGGCCGTTGATGAAGGCGATGAAATCCCGGCGTCGATGGCCCAAGATAGCGGCCTTGAACTTATTGAGGCCGACTGACTAACTGACAGGAAGTACCGCAGGCTGGCTGAGCAAGCCGAAGCCGAGATCACGCGCCTGCGAGCGGAAATCGAAGTGCTGCGTGGTCGTGAATTAGCGCTCGCAGAGCAGGCTTGTCACTGCCCCCACCGCCTGCTGCATGCGCTCCTCCCTATTTCCGCTGATCTTCACATAGCGGCGGCCTTCGTGGATGAGAGCTTGCTCACAGCGGTCGAGGAAGTTAGCGCGTCCTTCGGGCAGGTAGCGCACGACGTCGGGCACCCATGGCACGTCGGTATCTGTGAGTAGATAAAGATCGGCGCGGCGTGACTGCGCTAGCTCGGTGATCGTCGGATCGGTGCGGCCAAAGAGGAAGTCGGACCATATGCAAGTCGCCAGCGGATCGGTGTCAGTGAAGAGGAGTCGATTCGAATAAGGCGCGAGTGCATCCTCGCTCGCGGCCTGACCGCGCGCAATGTCAGGCAGGTCTTGTTCGTCGAGTTTGCCCTCACGCCATTCCAGCAGCGTGCGGGCGAATTCGGGGACGGCACATGTTTTGAAGTGCGAGGCAAGGTTTTGTGTGAGTGTCGATTTACCCGTGGATTCAGGGCCGAAGATGCACACGCGCTTCGCATAAAAACCACGCACGGGAGGTGGGATGAGATCCCAGTGCTGGTAGGGATCGGCGCGAACTGCTGTGCCGCTGACAGGACGGATGCTGCGGTCAGGATTCACCGGGATGAAGCGTCCGCCGAGCACCTCGGCCAGCTTTTGACCGTACGGCTCGGAGGCAAAGACGACCTCGGGCCGGCAGGGTAGAATGTTTTCCAAAGCAGTCTGCCAGCGCTGCCAAAAATCGGGATGCTCGCTCGGGTTCTGCGGCAGTTCTTCATCGAGATGCACCACATTCACGCCGGGAAAGAGCTGCTTCATCCACTGATAGCGCAGATGGCCGGGGATGGACTCGCGTTTCAGCGTGCCGACCACGATGGTCAGCTCTTTGACAAAGTGCCGCGCGAAGTCGCCGAGATACACATGTCCATAGTGTGGCGGGAGGAATTTGCCCAGCATCATTCCGGTTTGTGCGGGATGTGTCATGCAATGGAGGGCATCTCTGCATGACGCAGGCAGCGGCGCAAATAGTCGCTTGTGATCTCTGGAAAAACGATGCCGCTGCCCGCGAGTGCCAGCGTCGTTTCCCTCATGTCAAAGTGTGTGCGCGAGCACTTGAAGATATCCAATGAGCGATACATGCGCCGACATGCCAGTGTGGCAAACGCGCTCGCCCTACCATTTCCGAGCGCGACGATCTGTGCCAGGGTGATCGGCTGCGGATTTGCGATGTGGAAGATGCCATTTGCACCATGGCGGATGAGCCAGCCCATCACTCGCGCCGCGTGATCAACCGGCGTTAGGTCAAAAGCCAGCGTTTCATCCGCAGACCCATTCATCAGCCCCGGCAGCGCTAGCGTGAGCCAATCATTCCTCGGTCCGCTGCCCGTCTGCGCATTCAGCGAAAGCAGCCCGAGCCTATGAATCCCCGTACGCAGCCCACGCTCACGCGCCTGCAAAACGAGCTGCTCAGCCACCCATTTCGACTGCGCGTAGCCACCGTGGATCAGCGTGATGTCTCGGCGCAGATCATCCTCCCTGCACCACGACACTAGCGGATCAGCATCGACAAAAACGGATAGGCTGGAGGCGAAGTGCAGCGTCTTCGCACGTCCCTCCGCGCAGAAGTGCAGCACGTTCAGTGTGCCATCGACTTGCGATGCCTTTAGCTCGGCATAAGGTGCGAAGAGCTTCACCTCCGCCGCGAGATGAATAACGGTATCCACCTCCTCGGTCATTATTCTCCACCTCGCCTCATCCCAGCCGAAACGCTCCAGCCGCACATCGCCACTCTTCCGCGAAAGCGCGATCACCTTGCAGCTCAGTTCATTCATCAAAGCGGTGCCGAGGAAGCCCGTGGCACCTGTAAGCAGGATGCAGCGGGGCGCGGCTGCTTGTGCTGTTTGGAAAGTCCGATCGAGCAGCATATCACACATCAGTTGACCTCTCGATAACGCCTCCGAGGTGTTTTGCAAACGCGCCACGCCAGCAACCGTGCGGCCACGATGAATGGCATCCGGCGGCAGCGGCATCGCACGCTCCGCCGCCAGTGCCATCAGCGCGACGACCGCGAGCGAGTCGCCGCCCAAGTCCGTGAAGAAATCTTCATCAGGCCCGATGTCGTTGAGCTGGAGGCTGTCTTCAAAAAGCCGTCGAATCGTCTCGATAGCGTTCTGGAGTGCTCCAACCCCCGGGAGCGTTTCGGGGGCCGGGGGACATTCGAATGCGGCAGAAGGCTGACGCAGTCCAGAAAGCTGTCGAGCATTCAACGCGGCTCGAATGGCCTCAGCGTCGGGTTTGCTATTCGAGAAGCTCGGCATCGATTTCGTGATCATCCAAATTGTCGGCACCATCCATGATGGGAGTCGTGTTTGCACTTCCGCCCGCAGCATCTCGTCATCAGCCTCCGACTCCACACACGCCGCCAACAACGTGCGCGTGCCGCGTTGCCAGGTAAGCACATGCGCCCGCTTGGCGAGTCCGCATTCCAAAAGCGCACGCTCGATCTCCTCGGGGCAGATGAGACGACCATTCAGCTTGAACTGACGATCCGTCCGCCCCAGGAACTCATAGCCACCATGCTCATGCCGCGTGACAATATCGCCCGTGCGGTAGGTCCTACCCCCATCTACAAATCGTTGCGCGGAAAGCTCTGGCAGCCAGGGATAGCCGAGCGACACCCCTGCCCCGCTGATACGCAACTCGCCCGTGGCCACTTCGCGGCCATCGTCACCACAGACGCAATAGTCAATGCCTTCGATGGGTTGCCCGATCCACGCACGATCCCAAGTTTCATCACAGACGATCATGCTCGTGCAGATCGTCGCCTCGGTAGGGCCATAGACGTTGATGAGCCGCGTCTTCACCGCCCATTTCCGAATCACTGCCGCTGCACAGACCTCACCGCCGATAACAATGGTTTGCAGCCGGGTCAAGTCAGCAAGATACGGCAGCAGCGCAGGCGGCAAATCCACATGCGTGATGTCCATGCGCTCGATGAGGCCGAGGTCATGCGGCTTCACTTCATCAAAGCATAGCGCCGCACCTGCGAGCAACGCTGTACCAATGTCTGAAAGGGAGGCATCGAAACCCGTGCCATGCATCCACAGGCAGCGACTCTCCGGCGTGATCCGAAACCACTCGATCTGCTGTTTTAAAACGGAAACCAAACCTGCGAGCGAGACGAGCACGCCTTTTGGCTGGCCAGTAGAGCCGGAGGTGTAGATAAAATACGCCGCTGCCGTCGAGATGACTTCACTCGTGAATCTCTCGCCCACACCCAGCACAAAGCTAGGCCTCGCCTCATTCAAGATCATCTCCCGCCGCACCTGCGGCATCTGCACATCGATCGGCAGAGCCACCGCATCACATAGCCACACGGCAATGATGCCTGCGACGAAATCCAACGAGCGCGGTAGGTTGATCGCCACAACCACACCACGCTCCACGCCATGCTGCTGAAACTCCGTCCTCAGCTCCAGCGCACGCTCCCAGAGCTGCGCGTATGTCAGCCGTTGCCCCGCTGCTGTCTCGATGGCGCTCCGCTCCGCATGAGCCTCCACGACACGCGCGAGATTCCAGACGAAGGTCTGACTGGCATCAAGGCTGCACATAGTCTTTGAGTGTGTTGCCTCGCGAGCGGTTGTCCACGTTCGGAGCGCCACGACCAGCGGCGGCGTCATCCAGATGCACCATACGAAAGTCCAGGCTGTAGCGCGTGCGCTTCAGATCATGCGGCAGAGTTTTATGATAATGCGCCCCGCTGAAAATGAGATTATCACCCGCACGACAGGAGAAGCCCTCGGCATGAGCGGGCATCACCTGTTCCAGTGATCCAGGATAGCGGGCGGAGATGCCAGAGTCTCGCTTTTGCCATCCAATCTTCAGAGCTGGGCCGTCCTTGGTCCATACGGCATAATCAAATATCTCCGAGTCGTTCGCCACCGGCTGATCGAGCTGGTCGGGATAGAAAACAAAGGTCTCCTCCGGCTCCAGATCATGCAGCGGCACCCACCATACGATCATGCTCTGCGAGTGCGCATACCAGGTATCCCGATGCGGGTAATATACGGGTGCGGCGAGCGGGTTCCGATGCCCACCAGACTGCACTACACGTAAGCGGATGGAATCAAAGGCCACGCGTCCCGGTGCGAAGCCGCATTCCGCCACTACAGCCCGTACGCGCTCGTGAAACTCCGCGTCCAGATACACCGTGCGCCGCAATGAGCCGATGCGATCAAACATCTCCTCCGCGCTCCATTTCAAATGACCCGTGCGGATGTCCTCCGTCTCCAGCCGTTCCTGAATGAGACTGATGACACGAGCCACGAGCGACTGAGAGGCTGTGTCCGATTGCATCAGGAAAACATCTCCTGCGAAGAGGCGCTCACGCATGACAACGTTGTCAGCAGGCAGTGTGGTTTTGAAAAAAGGCGAGTTCATAGCGGTCGGCGAGCAATGATGATGCAGCGTGGACTGCTCAGGGTGAGCGGCGAAGCATCCACATCGCCAAAGAAGATCACATCAGCGAAACCAGCGTCCTCAAACATGCGCCGCAGTGCCGCCGGATCATAGAGCCGCACCGCGCTTTGATGCACCACGCGGCGGCCATCCGGCAGGAAGTAAGTCCACTGCTTACGGATGACATTCGCTGACAAGTCGAGAGTGCTTTCTCGGACGAGGGTAACCTCTCCGCAGCGCGTGACGACATCCGGCAGGAAGTGCCGGTAAAGCCCGGGCACGTTCATGAAATCCAGCGCATAGCGCCCACCGGGCCGCAGGGATTCCCAGGCACGGCGGAGCATAAGCGTGTTTGTATCGTCATCATCCGCGTAGCCAAAACTCGTCCACCAATTGAACACCGCATCGCAAAGCGGATCAGCTTTGAAGACAAAGGCATCCGCCACCTCAAAGAGTGGCGCATTTGCGCCCGCAGGTTCACGCTGCTGCGCCCGCTGGATGTAGCCCTGGATGAGGTCCATGCCGCGCATTGTGTAGCCACGCCTCGCCATCTCCCAAGTCAGGCGACCGCTGCCGCAGCACTGGTCCAGCACGCTCTCGCCGCCACGCAACACAAGGGTTTGGATGAGGAAATCCGCTGCGCGCGCGATCTCCACCATACTGGCCTGCTCCAGCAGCATGTCGGCGAGATTTTCATCATAGAATGTCTGCCACCAGGGTGTGTTCATGAGAGGGAGTAGGTTTGATTCAGCAGTGTGGCAGTGAGTAGTAACATGAGCACAGGATCGAGCCGCGCGCGTGCGGAGGCGGAGAGAGTGTCGAGGTCATCCGTCCACGCGAGCACGGCGCGGTGATCGAGAAGAGGAAGGCTGCGACAGGCCGTGCTGTGCATTGTGTCCCGAATGAAATCCCGCACCGCTGGGTCACTCTCCAGCGGCGGTGAGAGGAAGGGGTGCTTTGGCCGTGAGCGCACCTTTTCTGGTAGGAGTCCACGAAGTGATTCACGCAGCATGAGCTTCGTGTGGTCGCGGTCGATCAGTGACTCAGCGGGGATTTTCGCGGCCAGTTCAAAGAGGACGTGATCGAGGAACGGCAGCCGAGCCTCGACCGAGTGCGCCATCTCTGCGCCATCACCCAGCGTGCGCAGGATGTATCCTGCGAGGGCCATACGAGTCCATAGCCACGCGCTCTGCCGCACGAGTGATCCACGGATAACGCCGATGTCCGCGAGGGCCCCATCGAGGATACGCTGCGAGTCGAATGGCTCACGCGTGAGGTCGGCTAAGTGCCTGCCCGTGGACAGCTTTGCCTGAAGAAAGGTAGGCAATCGATCCAGCCATGCGGGCGTGCTCCAGGTAGCGCTTTCGCCCTCCGCAGGCAGCATCACGCCGCGCTGCAAGGCGAAGGCAGCATGTATCTGCGTGTAATCCTGCTGGAGATGCGAGTAGCCGAGGAAGGCCTCGTCCGCACCCTCGCCCGCAAGCACGACTTTGAAGCCCGCATCGTGAATGGCACGCGAGAGCAGGAACTTGCCGACAAGTTGCCCGTTTATCGCCAAGCCCTCACTCTGACGCACTGCAGCGGTGAGATGCATGATCAGATCGCTCCGCGTCACGCGCACCTCATGAACACGCTGATGCGCGGCAGCATCGGCAAGCACCAGCGTGCCTTCGTCATAGCCTTCAGCATCGAAGCGCACGCAGAAGCAATCCCGCACACCCGAGATCGCCGCCACTGCGCTGGAGTCCAAGCCGCCACTGAGCGTGCAGGCCATCGGGACATCACTACGCATCCGCAGTCGCACGCTTTCCTCTAGGGCCGCACGCACATCTGCGGCAGTGATGATGGAATCAGGCTCGAAGGAAGGCTGCCAGTAGCAAACCTCGTGCGCTGTGTCATTTTCGATCACCATCACATGCGCTGGTTTGATTTGGCTCACTCCAGCAAATAGCGTCTCATCAGGACGCGAGTATTGATAAGCCAGACAGTGCAGGAATGTCACCTCATCCCAACGGGGCTCAATGCCCGCTGCGATGATCGCTTTGATCTCAGATGCGAAAATCCACTCTCCGTCAATTCGGGCGAAGTTCAGCGGCTTGATGCCAAAACGATCTCGCGCTGCGATGAAGCGACGGTTTGCGTCATCCCACAAAACAAAGGCGAACTCGCCACGCAGATGCCGCAGGCAGTCTAGGCCGTGCTCTTCATAAAGATGCACCAGCAGCTCGCTGTCGCTGCTCGTCAGGAATACATGACCACGAGTCTGCAAATCACCACGCAAGCGCTCGAAGTCATAGAACTCGCCATTCACCACAGCGTGAATATTTCCCGACTCATTCGCGAGTGGTTGGCGGCCATTTTCAACGCCCATCACTGCCAGCCTCACCGAGCCGAGACCAATACCCGCACTCGACGAAAGCCACGTCCCATCACCATCAGGCCCGCGATGCCGCATGGTGGCTAGAGCAGCCTCCAGCCGTGGTTTCAGCGTGTCACGCTGCGCGGAATGAATGGCCACGATGCCGCACATCAGTCGTTAGGTTTGAAGTAGATTTTCAGCGCATCATCCAAGCAAGCCGCCGCGAAAGCCTGTTCGTGCGCCTCCAGAGTCCACTCGCTGCCGATGAAGCCATCCAGCCTATGCGCTAACTGCCCAAGGTAGCACAGTGCCCACTCAAACTTTGCATAATACACAGCCTGCATCCGCAGTCGCCGCGTGATGCACAGCAGCGGAGGCAGTGCGACCGCCGCAGGCCTGCGGCTTTTTAATACGAGCAACCCGCCTGGCTTGATCATGAGCAGCGTGGCCTCCGCGTTCGCAGTGCAAAGGTCCGTCTCCACCACAGCATCGAACTCGCCTTCACTCGTCAGTGTTACGTCGTAGCCATGATCTTCAAGAATGAAGTGCGTCAGCTCCGCGATTCGGCCCACGCCCGTGACGGCGATTTTCCCATCGGGAGGCAGGTCGGCATCGAGTATCGCCATTGTCGCCGCCAGCGGCTCTGCATAAGCTCCGATCGTATCCCCGACCCAGTCAACGAGTGGAAACACCTGCGCCTCATCCACCACGATGAACTGCGCGAAGGCCCCGTCTGCATGAATCCCAAGAAAGTCCGCATGAGCGCACTGGTGCGGCTTTTTTGCCGCGCACTCCGCGCAGTGACCACAGGCCAACAGCGGATTCACCACCACTCGCTCACCGACGGCGAAACGCGTCACGCCGACGCCCATCGCCTCGATTACTCCCGTGAACTCATGCCCCAGTACCCGCCCATCCGCCACCGGCAGAATACCCCGCGCCGCGAACAAATCGGTGCGGCAGATCGCCGCACGCAACACTCGGATAAGCACCTGCTGCGGCCCACTTAAAGCAGGCACGGGCAATTCCATGCATTGCACGCCAGAAGCTGTTTTGACCAAGGCTTTCATGAGCATGGGGATGCTTTTAGCACACATTCAAAATGCGTCACTTAATATTTCTTGTAATAACACCACCAGCCAAAATATTTGAAATTTGAACGGTCCGTATTGTGGCGCGTGGAGGTTCGATCCATCTATCTTTACATTGTCATTCAATACACACAATCCGCATAATTGTTAAACACGTTTTGTACAACACCAAAGACGTAAGTATCTAACATTCGGTCTAAAATCTGTTCCTTCAGGCAAACTCTCATATCTCGATATGCACGGTTTGATCTGGACGTTGAAATTTGTCTACGTGGGTGAACGAAGAAGTATCGCTTATGATGAATTGCGGCAGGGATATTGCCGTCGGCGGTTGTTTGAGCGAGCAAGATTGGCCTTTATGCGCGTTGATTTTTGAGCAGGCTAAAGCATCTTAATTCCCATTGTCATTTTAAAAATCGCATGAAAATGGTGGGTTAGTGAAATTCGCATGATGCTCAGTTTGTATCCCGCAGCAACAATCATGACTGCATGAAAGCCTGCCCGGATGGGAAGTCTATTCAAAACCCTCAACTCCAGTGACCTGCATGGACCGAGAACAGGCACCAATATTGTGGATAGAACCGACTGAATTTCCGAATGCGTAAAAAGCTGACACCCACGGATGGGCACGGCCATATTTCACGTTCGCTTTTCCCTCCATTCAGTCGCTTGAATTTATCCCCCGTTGCCGCCCATCAACCCGCTCATGCGCAGCACACGCCGCCCAATCGCTTGCCCCAGCACTTTCGCGCTGCCGGCATGGGCCAGCGTCAGCCAGGCCTTTGCTCGGGTGATCCCGGTGTAGATCAGCTCGCGCGTCAGAATCGGATTCAGGGTGTCGGGCAAAACCAGGACGGCATGGGTGAATTCCGAGCCCTGTGACTTATGCACCGTGAGCGCATAGACCGTTTCCACCGCCTGCAAACGGCTCGGCAATACCCACTTGATGCCCTGAGCGTCATCCCCTGCCGGAAACGCCACGCGCAGACTCCAGCCCTGATCGCCAACACCCGGTCGCCTCAGGGTGATGCCGATGTCACCATTCATCAGCCCCAGGCCATAGTCGTTGCGGGTGACCAGTACCGGGCGCCCGAGATACCAGCCTTCGCTTGCCGGAATCAGATCCGCCTCGTGGAGCAGGTGGGCAATGCGCTGGTTGAGCCCTTCCACCCCCCACGGACCGCGTCGCAACGCACTCAGGATTTGGAACTGGCCGTGGGCTTGCAGTATTTCTCTCGCCCAGGCATCGAATGCTTCCGGGCTCGCTTCAAGCTTAGGTTGCCCTTGGCGCAAGGTGTCGAGGTAATGGCGATAGCCGTAGCGCACGGGTTTGCTCTCTGAACGCTCAGGAGATTTAGCGGCTTGCCCAATCTCCATGCGCCCCTCGATGACCAGTGCCCGGAATGGCCCGTCGTCGCTGTGGGTGAGCGGCAGCAAGGCGAGATCGGTATAACCCGCCTTCCAGATTTTACCCACCGCCGCCGTATCGCCGGCATTGACTGCTTCGGCCAGTTGTCCGATGCCACTCTCGGCAGAAAAGCGGAAGCTGTGACGTAGCATCACGACCGCCTGGTCGAGCACAGTCCCGGCTTCGTCGATCAGCGCCGGGTTGATCCGCACGTCGGTGGCGGCCAGCAGCCAGTCACCGGTGGCCGGCGTGTAATGGCCCTGCCCCGCGCGTTGGCAGAGTTCGCCGAGCACGGCACCGGCCTCCACCGAAGCGAGCTGGTCCTTGTCACCCAACAGAATGAGTCGCGCCGAGGCCGGCAAGGCTGCAAGCACCGCGGCCATCATTTCCAGGTCGACCATCGACGCCTCGTCGACCACCAGTACGTCGAGGGCCAGCGGATTGCCGGCGTGGTGGCGGAAGTGCCGGGTGTCGGGACGGCTGCCAAGCAGCCGGTGCAACGTTGTCACTTTCACCGGGATGGCGGCACGAACCAAATCCCCCTTGGTCAGGCTGTCCAGCGGCAGTTTGGCCACCGCGCTGGCTATCGATTCATTCAGGCGGGCCGCCGCCTTGCCGGTCGGAGCCGCCAGGCGAATGCGCAGGGGCCGTGCCGGCCGATCGCCCAATGGTGCCGCCGCCAGTGCCAGGGCCTGCAACAGCGCAAGCAGCTTGACTACCGTCGTTGTCTTGCCGGTACCGGGGCCGCCGGTGATGATGCTGAAGGCGCTGCGCGCGGCGAGCGCACAGGCCAGTTTCTGCCAGTTAGGCGATGGCCCCGGCTCGGATGACACCGGGAAAAGGCTCTCGAGTGTCTGGCGCAACGCCGGGATCGGCAGCGCCGCCTGCAAGGTGGGCGATGTCTGAAGGCGCTGATCGATTCCGGCGCGCACGTCCTGCTCGTATTGCCAGTAGCGGCGCAGATAGAGGCGCGAACCGACGCGGACCAGCGGGGTGTCACCAGACCCGGAAGCCACCAGGACGGTATTTTCCAGGGCTACCTGCCACTGCGTCAGGCTCAACCCGGCCAGCACTTCGCCGGGCAGTTGCGCCGGATTCCCGGATTCTTCTGCGTACGTACCTTCGGGGGGAAGCGACAGGGCAAACGCCGGGTCATCCAGGGTGGCCGCCAGATCCAGGGAAGCGTGTCCGCGCCCGAGCTGATGACTGGCGAGGGCCGCCGCCAGAATCAGAAACGGGGGCGCATCCGGCACTTCGCGCCAGAGGAAATCGGCAAAGGCCGTATCGAGCTGGCGTAACCAGCCGCGCGCCGCCCAGTCGGTCAGCAGATGCTGCATGTGGCCCTTGCTGTCCAGGGTTTCGGGGGCGAACGGGGTAGCAGGGGCGGTCTGCGGAAGGCCGGGGGTCATACCGGGGTTCATGCGATTTCCTTTGCGGATTTTTGCACAAAAAGTTCATCGAGCGCTTCGATCAGGGCCCGTGGTGGGCGATCGGTGTGCAGGCCCTGACCGGGCGCATGCAGGCCGCGCAGGAAGACATACACCGCCCCGCCGACGTGGCGGTCGTAGTCGTAATCGGGCAGCCGGGCCTTGAGCAAGCGATGCAAGGCGAAAATATACAGGACGTACTGCAGGTCATAGCGCGCGTAGAGAATCGCCTCGCACAGCGCTTCCGGCGTATAGGCGGCATCGTCCGGTCCCAGCCAGTTCGACTTGTAGTCGGCCACGTAGTAACGCCCATCGTGCTCGAATACCAGGTCGATAAAGCCCTTGAGCATGCCGTTGAGTTGTCCCGGCTCGAGCGCTGGACGCGGCGCCCCAGCGAGGGTATGGGCACGGATCAGTCGGTCGATTTGCTCGATATCGACGGTGTGCGTCGCCAGCCAGAACTCCATTTCAGCCATGGAGGAGGCCAGTCCGGCCAGCGAGAACGAGGCCGCCGGAACGCCATCCATCGCCGGGAGTTGCAGCGGTGTGATCAGAAAATCCTGAAGCCAGGCGGTCAGTGGCTCGATCCAGTGATCCCAGCCGCGCAAATTGCAGCGTCGGGCAATCATGTCTCCCAGCCGCACGGGGCGTGCCGCGACCTTCGCGAAGCCCTGGGTGGCCACCGATTCGAGCAGATTATGCAGAAAGCTGCCCACCTCGGCGCCGCGCGGAAGCCCGTGCAGCGAGCCGGGGAAAGGCGCTGCGGCGGCCGGTCCAATTGCCTGGGGCGTTGCCGGGAGTGTTGTCGGGGCGGGCAAGGCGGCCAGCGCAGCCCGTGTTTCACGGAATACGTCCTCGGCCGGGGTGTCGGGCACCGTGAGACTGTCGGCACCGACTGTCTTCAGGGTCGAATAGCTGGCGATCCACCAGTGTTCGCGAACCGCCCGTTGCGTCTGGCGCGCCTTACCGCTGACGGTCGTCGGACCCCGTGTCTTGAAGCGCTCGTTTGTGGCCTCGGGGGCCGGGGCGACCACGATGTGTTCGCATGATCCGCGCAAGTCATTCAGCAAAGCCGCGAGCGCACCGGCTGCCAGCGCCTCTCCACCACGAAGGAGGTAACCAAAGGCGCTACGCTCCAGCGAGGCCAGCGGGGCGATACCGACCCAGGTCGCGTAACGGGCGCGGGTGAGTGCCACATAGAGTTTGCGCATGTCTTCACCAAGGCGCTCGCGGTCGGCCAACTCGAGTACGCCATCCTCATCGGAGAGCGCAATCTGCAAGCGGCCTTCCTCGTCATGATATTTCAGCGGCAGGTCATTGGTTTTGGTCCGGCGGTAGCCGCAGGCAAATGGCAGGAACACCAGTGGATATTCAAGACCCTTGGATTTATGCACAGTGACCACTTGCACCAGATCCGCATCGCTCTCCAGGCGGATCTGCCGAGCATCACCCCCGGCACCCTGCCCGGCCTCCCGCAGTTGCTCGGCGAGATAGCGAATGAGGGCGTGTTCGCCATCGAGCAGGAGGCTGGCCTGCTGCAGCAGTTCAGCCAGGTGCAGCACATCGGTGAGGATGCGCTCGCCGTTTTGCGGACTGTCTCCCGTTCTTCGTCCACTGTCACCGAGCAGCCGGGCCGGTACCTGGAAATCGTTGAGCAGCCGGCGCAGCATGGGCAGCACACCCTGCCGACGCCAGCACTCGCGGTAACTGCGAAACTGCAGCACACGGGCTTCCCAGGCCAGTTCGTCGTGGTTGAGGGTATCGAGTTCAGGGTAGCTCAGGTTGAGCGTCGCAGTGGCGAGCGCCGCACGCAACAGACGCGCGTCGTCGGGTTCCGCGCAGGCGGCCAGCCAGTGCTGCAACTCGGCGGCCTGGGCGCTGGCAAACACCGAGTCCTTGTCGGACAGATAGACGCTGCGCACCCCGCGTGCCGCCAGTGACTTGCGGATGGCAACCGCCTCGGTCCGGTTATTGACCAGCACGGCCATGTCCGCCGGGCGCAGTAATTTCAGAAGGGTCTCGGCACCGAACCCCGCCTTCCCGGCCTGGCCCAGATTGAGCAGGCGCACCATCTCGCTGGCGCAGGCTTCCGACATCAGGTCGAGGTAGTCTGTCTTGCTGATCGGCTTCGCCTCGTTCTCGGGTAGTAACCACCAGGCCGTGAGTGCCGGCAGTTGCACCCCTTCGGCCTGAAGCATGTCTTTGCGTCCTTGTGCATCGGCCGTGACAAAGGGAACCGGGTTGCCGCTCTCGCTGCGGAAGAGAAAAGCCCCTGCACCCAGCGTGCGTGTTTCCGCCGCTTCAAAGCAGCGATTGGTCGCAGTGACCATGGCGTGGGTCGATCGGAAGTTCTTTTTGAGGGTATAGAGCCGGCCGACGCTCGCCAGCCGGGCGGCCAGGTAGGTATGGATATCCGCGCCACGAAAGGCGTAGATGGCCTGCTTGGGGTCGCCAATGAGGATCAACGCGGTCTCGGGGTCGTTCTGCGCGACGTGATACACCGCATCGAAAATCCGGTACTGCACCGGGTCGGTGTCCTGGAATTCATCAATCAGCGCGACCGGAAACTGCCGCCGGATGATTTCGGCCAAGCGCAGGCCATTGGGGCCATGCAGGGCGTCATCGAGCCCGGTCAGCAGATCATTGAAACCCATCTGGGCATGGCGGGCCTGCTCTGCGTCAAAACGCTCTGCGACCCAGCAGGCGGCGTGGCGCAAAAGATCGTTGCGGGCGGTCGGCAGTGCTTTCAAAGCCGCCTGGAGAACCAGGATGGCATCAAGGGCGGGGTGCTCTGGAGGGTCCCCCTTGATCCAGACCTCTTTCAATCCCGCCGGGGTCAGGCGTGTCCAGCCGGTGTCGGTAAGTTCGGGCTGGAGCGCTTGCGGATCCACAGCCCACGCGCGTAGCGCCTCAAGCCAGGGTAGGTAGAAGCGCGCCTGCAGTCTTTGCCTATTGACGCAATTCCCCGCGACGGCGTCGTTAAGCAATTCCTTTAATTCCTCTACCCAGCTCGCCCAAGGTGCCTTCAGTTTAGCTAGGCGTAGCTGTTTTTCCGCGCGCGCGGCCAGCAAAGCCACCGCCGGTTCACCCGTGGCAGCAAGCAGGCCGGCGTGCTCGACAAGATTGCGCAAGTTACTCTGCAAAACTGCCGGCCCCGGCCACCAGGGCAGGACTTCGGCCACGGAGGGCGCATCGAGCGGCGCCATGAAGGTGCGCCAGTAGTCGCGCACGACTTCGGAGAGCAATTCGCTCTGATCGGTTTTCAGTGTCTGGGTAAACAGGCTGTCGCTGTCAAAGGCGTGTTCGCGCAACATGCGGTTGCACCAGCCGTGGATGGTGGACACGGCGGCCTCGTCCATCCACTCGGCGGCCAGTTGCAGTTTGCGCGCACAGCCGGTCCATTGTTCAGGCGGGTACTCGGCGCGCAGGTCATGCAGCAGGTCTTCCCCGGCGGGCCGGGCCGTGATGCCCGCCGGGTCGGCATAGAAACAGACGGCGGCTTCGGCCAGACGGCGGCGGATCCGGTCGCGCAGTTCCTGGGTGGCGGCATCGGTGAAGGTAACGACAAGAATCTCGGGCGGGGTTAGTGCACGAGCGTACGCTTGCGCCTGCCCGTGGCCCAGCACCAGACGCACATAGAGTGCGGCAATGGTGAAGGTCTTGCCGGTGCCGGCACTGGCTTCGATCAGCCGGCTGCCATGCAGCGGAAAACGAAGGGGATCGAGCACTTCGGGAAGGGCCTCAGGAAGCGCTGGAATAGTCGGGAAAGAGGGGGTGCTCATGCGGCGACTCCGGCATCTGTTTGTGGGGCGGGTTTGTCGGCTTTCTTGCGTTCGGCAGGGATCGCGCGCTGCAGCGGACGCAAAAGGGATTCGGCGAGTTCGGCAAATTCCCCGTCCGCAAAAAGTGCGTCAAAATCCGGGTAGGCGCGTTGCAGATACGCACAGGTATCGACCTCGCCCTGTTGCCTGTAGCCGCCCTCGTAAGCCTGGCGTGCGGCGTCCATGGCCTTGTCAAGGGTCGAGACAGGGAATGGCGGCGCCACCGCCGGCTCGCCGTCACGGCGTTCAGCCGCGTTAGCGGTACCTTCCGTACCGCCAGTAACCTTAACTGGGGCGGGCATGACTTTGAGCCAGGCAAACGCGGTTTTGGCCGCCAGGGGCAGCGGTCGGCGCATGCCCAGTTGCCAGGCGGCCAACAATGTTTTGAGGTGTGCCTCGGCTTCGCTGATCGCCATGGGTTTGAGTTCGATCTCGCCTTTCAGGCTGACGATCATCGTCGTGAGCGGCCCGCCGGCCAGGTGACTGGCCAGATGCGTGACCCAATGGCGAATCATCTTGTCGCCGCGATAGTGCTTGGTCTTGTCGACGAGATTGCTCGTCTCGAGCACGACCCGGCCGCGCTCGCCGGTGTCCGACATCCGGATGCCGCCCAGCCAGTCCGCCACGTCCAGCGTCTGTCCGTCGATGTCGGCGGAAAAACGGATTTCCTCTTCGCCTTCGCTGATCCGGGGCCAGCGCAGTAGCGCCGCCTGATAGCGCTCGAAGAGATCCGGCATGGGTTCGGCCAAGGTGGCCGCCATGTACTCGCCAAATCCGCCGGCAGCCAGTTCGCCGCGGCGATGGATGCGGGCCAGCTGAGCAGCGCAGGCCGTTTCAATCACCTTGCCGTCTAGCAGAGCGTTTTCCTGGGCACGAATAAGTTCGTCCTGCAGCTTCCAGTTGCCCAGCCCGTCGAGTTCAAAGGGCTCCTGATCCTCGCTCGCCGGGTCGTCGCGCTCAAAAGACACGTTCAGCCGTTGCCGGAAAAACGTCTTGACCGGGTCCTTCAGGAAGCTCGCCAAATCACGCACCGAAAGCGGCTCATCACGGAGCAGTGGCGGCAGCAGGCCCCCTGCCGTGGATCTGACTGCCTCCCGAGGGAGTTCGGCGCCGTTACGCCATTCGTGGGCATAGGTAAAGAGCGGTGAGGAATTCGGCTGGACCCTAAAATAGTCGGGGCTGAAGGGCTGCAGCCGGTGTTCGACGGTGAGCGCAGCGAGCAGCGCTTCGCCCCCTTTGGTCGCTTCGCCGGTGAATCCGGCCAGTTTCCAGCCGGACGCAAAGTGGTCGCGCAACTGGCCGATCAGTACCGATGGCGGGCGCGTCGTATTGTCGTTGATGCTGCGCCCCACCCAGGAGATGTGCAGGCTGTCGCGCGCGGAGAGGAGTGCTTCGAGAAACAGGTA
Organism: Propionivibrio sp.; assembly: GCF_049316945.1. GTDB lineage: Bacteria > Pseudomonadota > Gammaproteobacteria > Burkholderiales > Rhodocyclaceae > Propionivibrio. Next base: position 29,430 of record NZ_JBMOJE010000003.1, read on the forward strand.
GCGATCATCTTCGCGCCGGGAACGGTCGCCCGGTCGGTAATCCTTGCCCATGAGATCGAAATCCATCGGTACCCGGGTGCGCGGGTAGTCGCCGTCGTTCATGCCGAGCAGGCAGACGTGGCGGAAGGGAATGGCGCGCATCGGCATGAGCGTGGCGAAGGTCACCGCGCCGGCAAAAAAGCGTTGCGACAGGCCGCCCTCGTCCAGTTGGGACAGCCAGTAATCGCCAACTACCGACAAGGGCAGCGTCTCATTAAGTGCCGCCTCGTCGCACGCCTCCAGCCAGCGTTGCAGGGCGCTGTCGAGTTGCTGCAGGGTATAGGCATCGCCACTTTCCTCCGCCAAGAAGAAATCGGCCATCAGTGCGCGCAGGCGTGCGCACCACCCGCTGACCGGCGCCGGTTCGCGCAGGATTCGCCAGGTGGCGTCCAGCCGGTCGAGGAGGTGCACCAACGGTCCGAGCAAGGCGGCATCGAGCCCGCCGATTTCGTCATAGGGTTCGATTGCCTGCCAGTCAGTCGCTTTGGCCCCGACGGCGTAGCCGAGCAGCATCCGGCGCAGCCCGAATAGCCAGGTATTCGGCGCTGCCGGCTCGGGTTGAGCCGGCAAATCGAGGCTCGCGCGTTGCTCGGCATGCAGCCCCCAGCGGATGTTGGACCCACGGATCCAGCGATGGAGCAGCGGCAAATTCTCCTCGGCGATGCCAAAACGCAGGCGCAGCGCCGGGACTTCGAGCAGATCCAGCAGATCGCTGGCCGCAAAGCGCAACTGCGGCAGGCCGATCAGTTTCTCCAGAGCCTGGGCTAGCGGATCGGAATGGCGTCGACCCTGATCAGCCAGACTGAAGGGGATGTAACGCTGGTCCTGCACTTCGAGTAGACCGAACACCGCCTGAATGTGCGGAGCATAGGTATCGATATCCGGCACCATGACCACGATGTCGCGCGGGAGGAGGCTCGCATCGGCATTGAAGGCGGCGAGCAACTGATCGTGCAGGATTTCCACTTCGCGTTGTGCGCTGTGCGCGAGATGGAAACGGATCGAGCTATCCCGTGCCGGATCGACGGCCGGCCAGACATCACACGTTTCGTTGAGCGGGCGCAGGGCGCGAATGTCGTCCTGCAGTTGGTGCAGCAGGGTCGAGGCGTCGCGTTCGTCGAACAGGTCGATGCGCTGCCCGATCGCGGTGAAGTGTGGCAAATAGTTCGCGCGCGCCGCATCGCTGTCGTGCTCGTCGAGCAGACCGATGAAGTCGCGCCCCTGTTTGCCCCAGGCGGCGAGCAGCGGATGGGCATGCAGGTGCAGGAGTTCCTCGGAGATGATTTCGGGAACGCCGTTGCGGCGAGTCTGGCGAGCCTGTGTGGCGCCCAGCAGATCGCGGTCTGCAACGATGTCGGCCCAGTAATGCTCGCACGGGTTATGCACACACATCAGCACCTGCGTCCAGCGCGCCAGCATCGCCAGCACCTCCAGTGATTGACGCGGCAGGGCCGAGATGCCGAACACCATGACACGGCGCGGCAGGCCGGGCGGGCGGGTTTCCTGCGGCCAGGCGCCGGCCGCCTGCATGAAGGCCGCATGCACGGCAGCGCGCCCGGCATTGGACACGACCATCCGCCCGCCGGCTGGTGCGTTGTCCGCCCCCACGTCGGCCAGCAGGGCTCGCCAGAGAGCCGCCTGCCAGCGTTGCTCATCCGGCAATGAGGGACGTCCGCCCCGGGCTTCTATCAGCACGTCCTCCCCTGACGCCCAGGCGGCCAGCCAGTCGGCGCGGTACACCTGATACTGGTCGAAGAGATCGGCCAAGCGTTCGGCGAGTTGGAAGCGCTTGCGCCGGTCAGAATCATTGTCCAGAAATCGCTGCAGCGGGGCATACACCGGTTGGGTCATGACGTCAGGCAAGAGGCGCATCAAACGCCAGAGCAGGCGCGATTTGTCGAAGGGGGACGCCTCCGGCACCGCCTCGCGCCCGAGCACCGCGCGATAGGCTTGCCACAGAAAACTCGATGGCAGCGAGATATCCAGCGCGGCGGCAATCCCGCAGCCCCCGGTCGATTCTCCGTCGCCCTCCCCTGCTTTGACATCGGCCGCCAGCGCCAGCTTGAGCCACTGGGCAATGCCGTTGCTCTGCACCAGGATGACCTCGTTTTCCAGGGGAGCGAGCGGATAACGCTTCATCCAGGTCAGCAACAGGTCGCGCAGCGTTTCGGGGTAATTGCCATGGACCAGCATCAGGCCGGCCGGAAGGTGGGTTGCAGTCAAGTCAGGCTCCAGTGATCAATGGGCGTTGGGGGCGAACGATGGAGAATAGAGGTTGAGCCCGACAGAACATGTCGCATCGGCAGGAAAAAAGGCGGGCTTGTGAGCGTGGCGAGGTTTTCGGGAACGGATTGTCGAGGTGAAGTTGGTCACTTGGGGCGCCGGACTCCCACTTCAGGTCACTGCCTGAAGCGGCGGCCGAACGATAAATTTGCTTGCCACGCATTTGCATGGTCGCTCCCTGATTTGGTTAGTGCCCTGCGGCTTCGGACGGATCGGGCTCGCGTGAGCCTTCGCTATTATCCTGGCCTAAAGGCTCACCAGATGAGCTGATTGGAGAGATATCGCAGCACTGGCCGATGGCTTTTTTACGCCGTCGCGTAGACCTTGGCCATCTTGCCTATCTCGTCGCTGACCCTTGTCTTCAAGTCATCAGGCGCCATCACCATGCAATCGGCGCCGTATTTGAGGATGTCCATGAGCAATTCCGGATCGTTGCTATACGGCAAAGTCAGTTCATAGTGGCCGTCCTCAAGGAAACTGCCCTTCTGCTGCGGGTGCCAGCGTTCGCTGGCCACCCAGCGTGATCGTTCTGGCGAGAAGCGCAAGGTAGCCCAGCGTACGTTTTCTCCGGCAAAGATCCCATAGCCGGCACCCAGCACCTCGTTCAGTCGCTTCTCGGAAACATTCTTGGCGGGCTTTTCCAGTATTTCAGCGCGCCGGATCGAATCCACTGCAAAGGCGCGCAGGTCGTTGCGAACATGGCACCAGGCATCGAGGTACCAGTTGTTGCGGTAATGGACAAGACGCTGTGGAGAAACCTCACGTTGCGTCAGTTCGTCCTTGCCCTTGGCGTAATAGTCAATGATCAGGCGCTTGCGGCGCAACAGGGCTGATCCCACCGCCTGAAAGTTGTCGAGATGGAATTCGCGAGCGCCCACCGTTTCGATGTGAATCCGCCGAACGATCTCTTCGACCGGGTTGTCGGCGGTACCAAGCAAGGCGGTCAGCCGCGAGAGCAGCGGCTTGATGTGCGGACCCAGCATGCCGCCCGTGTCGAGGTTGACCAGCAGGTGCTGCATGGTGAGCAGGGCGTGGATTTCCTCGGCCGAGAACCAGAGGCCCGGGAGTTCGTACTGGGCGCCAACCCGGGGGGTAATGCGATCGTAGTGGTAGCCGCCGGCATCCCGGTCGTGGATGATCGGGGCATTGAGGCGGTTGCGCAGGTAGGCCAGATCCCGCTTGAGCGTGGCTCGTGAGACCTCGAGTTCATCCATCAGCGTCTGGAAGGAAACGATTCCGCGATCGTTGAGCAACTGGTCGATCTTGTAGTACCGCTCGGTCTGACTCATTGCTCTCCCCCGGTTCTGATGTCCGGGAGGAATGAACAGGGCGCCTCCCGCCAAGCTCGAAACGTGAGCCTCGGGAAGCATCTTAACCGGTTTGCCGATGCGCTGGCATAAGACTGAGGGCATAGAATGATGTTTGACCACCGTGTGCCCGGTGATCATGCGCGACGTCTTCCCTGCACTCGCGCCGGGCGTCGCCAGCAGGCTGGGGTTTCAAGTGGAATGAGGTTGAGGGTCGGTCCGCAATACACCTGATAGGCTTTGTGGCGAAGTTCTGTTTCGTAGCGGGAGAAGCCGACCAGACGGTCGAAGAGTCGTTGCAGTGTGTTCATTGGTTAAGGCCCGAACAATTGACAAGAGTTAAAACGCATTGCCAGGCGTGATGCTCTCTTTTTGGAATGTTTTTCCCTGAGCTATCGCGCAGTGCAATGGGATTGTCGAGTGTTCAGGGCTCGCCAGATGAGCCAGGTGTTCTTTGAATGGGGAAAGTGTTTAGCAGGAAAACACTTGCCCTGATGGTGGAGTTAAGCCATGCCCGTATTTTCACTCTCCCCGGGATTCAATGATCGTCGGAATGGCACGTTCAGGTTTACTCTGCCGCCCTTACAGTCGAATTCAAAACATATTGTTCTTGTGCTGCTGTTTCGATTGCATGGGGCCGAACCGCCCGAACCCGTTGAATCGCAGTTCGCGGATCGCAACCACGCTCCACCAACATACGACCTGCGAGCAATCCGGTGCGGCCAAGTCCGCCACGGCAATGGATCAGGATTCGCTCACCCGCGTCAAGCCGGGAATGCAGTTTGGGGCCAGTCAGGCCCCAGGCTTCTTCTAAGCGGTGATCGGGGATGCTGACATCAAGGATAGGAAGATGCAGCCAGTCCATACCCAGTGCGCGCACATCCTGCCCCAGCGTTTCAATGCCAAGCATTTGAAATTCGTGATCCTCAATCAGCGTCACGACTGTCGTCGCACCCCAGGCCCGGATAACCTTGAGATCTTCACTCAAGTTCCGATTCCAGTGACCTGGATCCTTTTTACCAGGACACAAAGTGAGTCCAATGCGCCCTTCGCCGGGCTGCAAAAGAACCTCGGCGATTTGAAGCGGTGAATTTAGGCTGTTCTTGATAACCATCAATTTTCTCCGGCGGGTATTCAAATGCTGTGCGATTTACTGGAGGAGAGACACCTCAACTGAAACCCCGGCAGTTCTGCATGGCGGTTGGGTCATTGTCTAGCCTGGATGATTTTAAGGTGTCCTTGCTCGCCATAGCTCAACAAGTTGGCATCTGCGGTAACCAGCGGTACGCCCAGATGTCTGGCCGTTGCCACGATAATGCGGTCGGCTGGGTCATTGTTAATTTCTCCAGGCAATCGCGTGCTGGCCACCGCGACCGCCGGCGATAGCGGCTCAAGTCGTATCCCAGGTAATGCGAACACGGACTCCAGCCAGTCACCGACATCGCGCTTGAGCGTCAGCCTGCCTTTACTTACGAGCATTGCAATTTCCCAGGGGGTAATTGCAGGAACATACAACGCATGGACCGACGCAGCCCGCTTTAGAGCTGCTCTTGCGATGGGCCCTAGCTGCGGGCTCTTCTCCAGTAGCCATACAAGAGCATGCGTGTCGATGACAAGCGCACTCATTGACAGGCCGACCACTCGTTGTCCAGCGGGGAGATGATGTCACCTTCGGCTATTACACTGCCTTCCAGCGCCCCGTACAGGTCAATTTCAGCCGGGATGGGCACAAGTTTCGCAACCGGTATGCCGCGCTTGGTGATGATCAATGGCTCCTTTGTGAGAGCCACCTCATCCAGCAGTTTTAGACACTTTGTCTTGAAATCTCCGGCGCCAATTGTTGTTTGCATGGTATAGCTCCCATAGTCGTCAACCATAGTCATATAATAGCACGCTTTGGACAGATTAACTCTAGGTAATGATCCGAGATCCGGGCGCGGTCCTGCTTGAACCAAAATGCCACGGGGCGGCACTTTGTCTCGGTGAATGCCAGGAAACCAACTTCCACCAAATAGAGCTACTTACTCAGGATTCGGCAAGTTAGGCGACAGCACCCTAATGTTTATGTGGGTTCCCGAAATGCCGAAGGTGCCGTGCTTTATTTGAGAAAACATAGCCGATCGCATAGAATGAAGGCCCCCGACTGGCAACCTATCCAAAGTCCTCGACCATTTGCAGCATCGCGTGCGATGGCGATCCATAGCTTACAAGTTTCACATCGAGATCAAATCCCTCAACAGTTTGTAGCGCCCGACGCATCGCCGCATGGATCCAGTCGTCGTCATTTCCAAAAGCACCACCGCCAAGTCGTGTCAGCAGAACGATCTTCGATGCGCCGCGCTGTGCATTCAGCACAGCGGCCAACATCGTGGCGTTGTACGCGGCCTGAAGGATTAGCGACGCGAACGCTTTCCAGTGAGCGCCAGACACACTGCTGTAGGCGATCGGGAGAGCCGAACAAAAAACCTGTGAAACATGCGGCCGGCCAGGTCCTTGGGCGTCTGTGACTTCTACATCACTATGCACACCGATCCGCAGTTTGCCACTCAATACGTCGATCTCCTTTGGCGCTAGTGCCCCAAGATATTCTGAAATCGCGTTGAGTCCGTCACTGGTGCATAAGGCGTAGCCATTACTCATGCTCCACAACGCTTCAACGGTCAGACCGACGGCTTGGCTCAGGATATTTCCAAGGTCAGCCAAGCCGTCAAACTGACGCTCACTTGTCTGGCCATGGCCACCTGCCACCGGGGCAAAATAGTTTCGGTATATTGTGGCCGCGCCCGCTGCGATTGCGCAGGCTGGACCTTGTGTTGAATCGTGCTGATAGCGTGTGACGCCCTGCTCCGGTGTCACTGTGGGTGAAACCATTTCCAACAAGTTGAACTGCGAGGCGACCTGGAACAGTGCTCCGTTATATTCCGGCGACTGGTGGAGTTTCCGTACGTCACCCGTCACTACGCTTACCTTGAGTCGCCCCGGCAGGCCACCCCCGCTATTTACCCTCTCGCGTAAAGTCTGTAGCGATACAAGTTCGAGCTCTCCAATGCCATAGCTTTTCCCGTTGACCAGGGAGTGAAGTTGGTTGCCCTCTACCTCAAGTTGGCGACAGGTTTCGTCGTAGGCGTTCTCACGAAATCCTGTAAGACGTTCAAACCAGTCCATAAGCAAATCCCTCTCTCAAAATTTCGAACACGACAATGAGGCTGTGTGAATTGCATGACTTTCCGGCCTAGGAAAACGCGTAACGCTTTCAAGTTGCTGGCTTACAAGATCACGTCTGCGACGTTTTGTGCACACATTCGTCGCCAGTTCTGGGGGATAAACCAACTCAACTTGTAGGCGAACCGCGATTGTGTCAGTACGCAGCACTCGCTCTCCCCTGCTATGAAACCCAATGGAACTTGCTCTTATCCAGAAGGGGTTCTCCGTCCCAGCGATAGGCGACGAGCTTGCCGCCTTTGGCGATGCTGTAATCGACGCAGGCCACCTTGTCCGACAAGAGTTCAGGATTCCCGGACCTCCAGTAATGGCCGATGAACAATGGCTTCCCTCCATCGTGACCGATGCAGACGTGTGCTGGAATCGGCTCATCAGGAAGCGCTTCGCGTGACGGGGCATCCAGCAGCGCGGCTTGCCGATATGTCGCCGCATCGGAATTCCACCAACTCGTGCGCACCCGGTAGCGTTTATGCCCATCCTTGTCGACGAAGAAATGAGGATCCGGCAAGGGAATCTCGATTCCCTTGGTCAGGGCTTCGACGGCCTTGAAGATCGTTTCATCGGGCGTATCCTTTTCCGCCTCATTCGCAGGCTCACGGCTGGCCTCGACCATCAGTTCTGCGCTCAGTCTGTTACCACTAGCGAGCCATTCACTGAGGTATTCGATGAAAGGCTGATGCCAGCAGGCATGCACGACACGAATCTCGTTTTCCAGCCATAGCGGCAGGGTCAGAAACCAGTCGATGACTTCCTTATGCCGTGGCGTGCCGATAGCTTCATTGAGAAACGCCTCGTGTTGCCTGTAGTTCTTGTCCCCATGCTTGGCTGAGAGGTGGGGACGCAGGTATTCGCCGGGCTGTTTCAGGTCAGGCAGGTACCAGGCAATGGCATTGAACTCGTGGTTGCCCATGACCGCCTGGGCACTACTGGCATCGACCATTCGCCGCACAAGATCTACGGTCTCGAGTTGCTTCGGTCCGCGGTCGATGAAATCGCCAACGAAGACGGCTTGCCGTTCCGAATGGCGCCAGGCACCCTTGCTTTCGCGGTAGCCCATGCTCGACAGAAGGGCCTTGAGTGCGTCGGCATGACCGTGGATGTCGCCGATGATGTCGTAGTTCATATTGATCCCCCGATGTATTGATCATGGATTGTGTCACGGGATGCCGGATTCAATTGCCATCCTCTTCAAAACGCCTGCCACAGGCTATTTCCCAGCAATCGCGGTTACGTTCGTATTGGCGATCAATGCGACTCCAGCGCCGTTCATAGGCTTGCCAGACGCGCTCGGCAAACTCAGGATGAACCTCGGTTGCTGTCAAACAGTGCCATGGATATCGGTCCATGAGTTTGAGTGCGCCACGCCAGCTATCAGCCGCAGGACTCGTGTGATGGATGGCCTGCTCGTCGATCATCTCCGGTGTCTGGTCGCCAACCTCGCGGATGAACTGCCACGATCCGCTGACCCAGCGTCCCTTGAGGGCGATGCTGCCGCCTTCGGCAAGAACGACCAGGATGGGCCTGAAGATGGTGCTGTCCGACATCCCGGCAGCAGTGAGCCACTCGATCAAATGGGCTTCGCCTTCTTCCATTACGGTCTTGTCCAGCACGCGCCGGAAGAAGCGGAAGGCTTCGACTACGTCGGCGTTGATCGCCAACGCGCATGCCTTATCGTCCGACAGGGGGTCGCAGCCGTCATGGGCCCAGCGCAGCCACGCCCAGGTCAGCGCCGGGTTCATGTCGACGCCCAGACCCCAGTCATACATGTGGCACAGCGCAAAAGCGAGTTGCCGGTTTCCGTCAAGGGCAAGCTTGACGAGATCGCCCCGATACTCGGCCAGTTTGCCAAGCGCGCCGGCATCTCCCAGTCGTGCAGCCAGCATGTGCAGTTCGCACGCCTGGACCAGATTCAGTTCGGTCCCACGCCCGACGCGATAAAACGTACTGAGTTCACCTAGGGCGGCGGGATGATTTTGTTCTGCAGCGCGGGCGATCCAGTAACCGGCCGTTTCTTCGTTCTGTTCGACCCCACTGCCGTCAAGGTAGCGCAAGCCGAGATTGAACTGGGCGGCCGCGTCGCCCTTTTCCGCTGCTGCCTCGAACCATCGTACCGCTGCTTCGGCATCGGCGGTGCACCCTGTGCCATTAAGCAGCAAGGCACCCAGCTGGTTCATCGCGTCAGTATCGCCAGTTGCTGCCGCCAGGCTGCACGATTGGAATTCGGCTTGGAGGTTCTGTGGAAGGCAGACATCCACGGCGCTGGCCAGAACTGTATCCTCGAGTTCCGTTGCAGTGACCCAGGCGTCAACTTCGTCTTCAGCGCAATCGTAATAGATGTCTTCCTTAAACAGGCGCTCCAAGGTTTCAAGTTCGTCCCCGTCAATCGCCTCCCCATCGAGCCGAGATATCCGGACGTCTCTGAAACCGGCCGTTTTGTACTCGTCCCAGGGATGATTGAACAGGTCAGCGAAGTCCACACCAGACATCTTCTCGTCGGCAAGGATTCGGCCGTAATGGCCTTCGAGCAAACAGAATGTCATGCAGTAGAAAGGTAGGCCGTCGCCACCGAGGCGGTAGCGTTGCTGCTTGAGGATGGATTCCCATTCCTGCCCGTCCATTTGGCGGTAAACCAGGGTAGCCAGGAGCAGCATCGCTGTATCATCAACCATGGCCTGCGGCGTGCAATCCAGTTCAAGGTAGTCAATATGGCGGCGCATCTCAGCATAGTCGTCCGCCAACGCATCGGCGGCAAACTGACGCTGCCACTGTGAGTATTCCTGATCCAGGCTGAGTTTTTTTGACATGGGCGACTCCTGTCTGATTACGCTGTTTTTGAAGGCATAAGCATCACTTTACGCGGCAGGAGGCTCATATAACGAGCCTCCCGAAAGAGATGCGCCATACTTCTGCAGCGAAACGAACTGGAGTCGCGAATACATTTCAAACCAATTGAAATAGCTGTCCAGCCCGCTTCATCGCCTTATATTCGCGATCGCTTCTCCGTTCTTCAACTTCTCGTGCAAAGTCGGTAAGGAAACGAGTTCGAGTTCTTCAATGCCATGGCATTTTCCATTGACCAGACAGGCGCAAACGATCGTTTCATTCTGGGCAATTGCCCCGGAGTCGTTACTGGCAGTGTGGGTTGTGTGACTAATGCTTGAGTAGCAGATCCAGCCTTAGCGCACCAAGGCGCCGTGGTGCCACGCTGGAAGCAAGCCAGGTCTGCATCGCCGTGGGCGATCCTGCGGCAAGTGCTGTTTGTGGGTCCAGCGGGGTGATGTTGATGCCCATTGGCGCGGATGCGTCGGAAATGGCAATCAGCACGGATTGAATGATGCGCGGATCGTCCGCCGCAAGGAGTTCGGCACTGCTGACGCTGGACAGGCGGCGGATGACGCGGATAACGAGATTGGCGCGGTCGGGGTCGGCGCGAAAAAGGATCAGCGCCTGGGCCTGGCCGTCGGGGTTGAGGCTGCCAGCGGTACCGTGAAAGGCTTCCATTTGCAGGCCACGCCCGGAAAACACTTCGGCCACGCCATGGGCTGCGCCGGGCCGATCCAGCAGGCCGATGGCCAGTACGTTGAGCGGGGATTCGTCGACGGGGCCATTCGCTTCCTCACTCATGGGTCCATTCCTTGATCTTGCTGCTACAGCGGATACCACAGGCTTGCAGGAGGGTTATTTCCTCTTCCGTCAGATCGTCGCCCGGCACGACACGCCGCACCGCGCCTTCCAGAATCACGCGGTTGCCGATCGGGCCGTGGATGCCGAGTTCACCGCAATGCTGGTATTGCGCACAGATTTCTACCGCCCTGCCTTCGCACAGCGCTTTCACGAGCTCAACGGTGGCCGTGGCGGAGGCGGAAATCGTTTTGGCCTGGGAGTAATGCACCGGGAAGGGTTTTAGCGCGACACGCAGATCGGGCGGTAACCGGGTGATCCGGGCAATGGCGCGAACCGGGCCGTTGATAGGATCCGCCATCATTTCGGCCATCAGCGCCGCATGCTCGGAGGCCAGACGGGCCGCGTAGTCGGCCGAGGTCGTGCCATCGCGCAAGCGTGCAATCGTTGCAGCGAGTTCCTTGCCCTGCAGTCCGTGGATGCGCACCGTTGACCAGAGCGGCATCATGCCCAGGCCGTGCTCACCGCCCATCGAGGCATGCACGCGCTGACGCCCGACGCCGAGCTGGCTGGCGATCTCCCAGCGAAAACGCTGCGAATCGCTGAAGGAGCCCATGCCCAGTACGCATTCACGCGGCAAGTGGCGGCAGAACACATGAACGCCCAGTTCCACCGGGTTGCTCAGCACGATGACGACGGGTGGATTGCCTTTGCGGTTGCGCGCCACGGCGGCGGCAAAGTGCTCAAACAGGGGAGCGTTGGCACGCGCCAGATCGTCCCTGCTTTGCAGACTTCCGGCCTTGGCGGCATCGGTGGGAAAGGTGGCACCAGCGGCCATGACGACAATATCGCCAACGATTTCATCTGCGTTGTCGGTGACATCCAGTTCGGGAATGTTTTCGGCGTAGGCGTCCTGCAGATCCGCCCGCAGGCCGTGCAGATAGCTGGGCCGGACGGAGTCCGGATTTCCGCCGACGAGTTGCAGCAACTCGCCGCGCCCGAGTACGCCTTCGCTGACGAGCCGGGTCACGACCTCACGGCCGCAGCTTCCACTGGCACCGATTACCGAGATATCCATTGTCGAGATCTTTTGCGTACGTTGATCGGGTGAAGTTCCTGGCTTTAGCTCGCTGCATTCAGGCTACTACTGACATCTCTTCGTAGCCCAATGGGGAAAAATTGCAAAAGCGCATGACCGAGTATCCTTGAGTGCCATACCCCGGTCAACGTCACTTTTGCTCACTGACCATCATGAGAAACACTGCATCAGTCTGAATTCCCGCGGTCCATGCACCTGTATCACGCAACGATATCGAGCGATGTGGCGAATTCCTCTGGGTGAATGATGCAGACGCCCATTGCACTCGCCTGGCGGGCAAAGTCCGCGTCATTGGTGACCAGGCAGAGTGGTGCGGAGGAATCCGAATGGACGTAATGCATGAGATGCTTGAGGATCGCCTCATCCGCCCGATGCGCTCCCGCTCCACCGGAATAAAAGACGCGCACTTGATCGGAAAGTGACTGTTGTGAGGGGTCATTGCCGTCGAAATAAAGCATCACGTCGGCCCCCTGCTTGAAAAAGATTGAGGTCAGGCAGTTGGCGAGTTCGGTTCGCGCCAAGGGGCCAGGGTGGTCGTCCAGAAAATGGCGTAAGAACAGATCCTTGAGTGTGTAGAGAACGTTGTGCCCATCGATAAACAGCGTGAAGGGATGTCCTTGCGCAATCGCGTGACGGAGAAAAAACCGCGTCGTCGGAGAACCGGGACTTTCCTTGTCCAATAGTTCCGCCTTGTCGTAAAGCAGGCCCGCTTTATTGTCCGTTGCACGATATAGCCAGTGCAGTTCATCCCGCTCAAACAGTCCGTACGAGGCCGCCTCCTGGATGAATTTACGTACCGCGGACAACGCGTCGAGCGAAATTGCCGCATTGATTCTGGCCAGCAGTCCCGACACGGTCGCGCTGAGGTGTTCATCAGACGGCCCAAGACGGCGAGAAAGGTCGCCAATTGCGCGCTCCAGTTCGGCGGCAATTGAAGTGAGTTCCGGAAGCGGGTTCAACGCATCAATCCGCGCCCGCTGTACGTCGGCCAACATCTGGCGCCGTTCCGCAATCATTCGGGTCAGTTCGGCCCGGTTTCCGGAGTGGATATCCTGCGAGCGCTGTTTCACGAGCGCAGCGGCCGAACGGGCCAGCAGATCGCTGCGCTGCTCGCTGGCCACCGCAACTTCAGTGTTCAGAACCGGCTCGATCCAATGTCGGAGCTTATTGGCTAATGCCTTGCTGATGCCTTCGTCGATAAGCCGCTGTAACGAAGTTTGTAACTCCGCAAGTTCCTTCTGGGCATCAATGAGCGAACACTGGTGGGATCTGGTTTCTTTGTGCGCCGCAACCATGTCGCCCAGCAATCGATCGATCTCCAGCTGCTTAACGGCGTTCTGGTTCTGGAGTTCCTTCCGTTCCTTCTGCTCCCGGTCGGAACTTTTGGTGAGACGTGCCAGTTCGGCCTTGGCGGCTTCAAGCGCTTTGTCGTGCTTGATCTTCTCGGCCAGTCCTTGACCTTTGTCAGCGCAGGCCATGGGTGGCAAGGCGTTGGCTGCAAATCGCTGAAGGTTCTCGAGGAAAGGGGCGAACGTGGTGCTGATGTCGGTTGCCGCCTGTTCGCGCCGGCCGTCGTCGGAGTTGTTACCGTCCCAGCCGGCAATGAAATCGTGTGCCAACTTTCGCACCGCCTCGCGTTCGTCGAGCAGCGTGGCCGCCAGAAAATCCGCCTCCCCATAGTAGATCACCAGGGCTGAAAAACCGTTCGCCAGTGCTGCTTCCGAGAGAACGGCCACCACTTTCATATAAAGGCTGTCGCAGCGCAGAAGCGTTGCAATCGCCGGATCAAGATGACGGTCGTTCTTCAGTGACGTCTTGATGCACTTCAGGGCCACAGGCACGTTCTGCAGGAGGACGCGATGCTTCTGAAAGAGCGTGGGTTCCCCCTTGGCTAATATCAGTGCGGGCTTGAGTTCGTCCGCCAGTCGGCAAAAGGCGTCGACCACGGCTTCGGGAATGGGATGTTTATCGATTTCCATGGGTGGGCGAATTCAATGGTGAAGTGCGATGGAGTAACGACGAGCGTGTGGATTCCCTGAAGCGCACTGGTGATATATCAAAACCGAGGCTCTTGATGGACCAGGGTATTGCGCGATGGGGATTTACCTGAGTGCGAGCGTATGTTACGCACAGCACCCGCTTTGGGGAGCAAATCGTGAGCCCGGTCATTTCAGGAACTCTTCAGGTGACACGCCCTCTGAAACCCGCATCCAGGGTGGGCGCAGTGTCGAGGGAATATCCAGCAGCCCCCTCTTGTCGAGATCGTATTGATTCGATATGTAATTGGCGGGAACGAGCAATGCAGCAACCAGCGCGATCGACATTGTACCGAGCACTCGCCTCGGTTTGCGACTGACCAGACGGAGGTGGCGATACCCCCCGTAGGCCAGGCAACCGCCCAGCACGATGTTCGACACTTGATCCAGGCCATAGCGGTGAAGATCGAAGACAAAGAACATCGTACTCGTCGCGATCTGGCCCAGAATAACGAGGCACACCATTCTCCCTGCCACGGCGAGGTGGGCGAGATAGGCGTCAGGCCGGTGCGAGGATCGGGAGGCAACCCACCACAGCCCGGACCAGACGGCCATGAGGATGCCCGTTACCATGATGCACATGCTCACCGCGCCATCCCGATTGGCGCCGGTCGCTTCTATCCAGGCAAAGGCCCCAATCAAGATCAGTGCTGTGACAATCCAGGCCGCAGATGAAAGCCAGCCCCGGGGGTTCCAGGCGTTTCTGGTCGGCACTTCCGGACTGACGGTCGAGTCAGGACGCCAGATTCGTATCTGGGAGTGTCCAAGCCGGATCGTTTCGCCGGCCGATATCTCAGTTGTCGCCAGCAGCGGGCCAATGGGGTGTGCGGGTACCGAGAAGCCGTTGTGCGTTTCCAGGTCGGTCAGCACGAAGCCGCCTTTATCACTGGCTTCAAGCCGCAGGTGGTGAGCGGCAACATGCGGGTCGTCAAGCATGAGATCCGCGTCAAAGCCCCGCCCAATGATGGCCGGCAAGGAAAAAAGGCGTTCGCGATGAAGTATCTCGCCATGGCGTCCCAGTACCTCAACGACGGCTAGCGCTTCCACTCGATCGTCTCCAGATACCAGCGAGCAAGTCGCTTGATGTTGCTTTCGGTGAAGCCGAGCAACATGAGATTTCCGACAAGCCCGACCTCGCTACTGTCGACCGTTACCAGTCGCAGGTGGGCATCGAGCAATCCGTCGAGTTGCTTGTAAGGGCGTTTGCATAGCGTCACCCGAGCCGTACCTCCCTTCAACTTCACAAAGGAGGTTCGGCATTTATAGTAGCCGACAATTTTCTTGTCGCCGCCGTCATCTTTCTCCGCATTGAACTGATCCGAGAGCCGGGCAGCGAAACGGAAGGCATCCAGCCCCAAGTTACTGACCACCCGATACTCTGACCACATTACGCCCACCGAATGCTTTCCTCCGGCCGTAATGGAAAGATCAGCCACGCAGAAGACCCACTCCAGATTGTAACCGTCGTCCTCTTCTTTTCTTGAGGTACCACCACAACGTGAAGCAGACCCGGACTCGACGGGCAGAATGAAAGGCCCGATCGGCTGCATTCTGGGTGGAGAACCGATGATGTCAGCCGTCACCTTTTCCTGACCGTCTATCATTCCCTGCCGAGCTTCGCCGAGCAGCGCTTCCGAGGTCGAATTAGTTGTTCTGATCCTGGCCATGAGTGCCGCCAGTTTCATGGCGGGAACGAGGAAGCTGATCAAATTTCCGTCGGTGCGCCGAGCGACGTTGATGCCGAACACGTCCCCATTGGTGGTCAGTGCCGGCCCACCGCTCATCCCCGCATTGATGGCGGCCGTGAAGTGGAAATTCTCGCTGAGCGATTTCGCCGCGACCCCATTGTAGGTACCCTCGACCACCGTGAAGCCGATGCCGCTGGGGTTGCCGAGGGAGAAACCCTTGTCTCCCTTGACCAGCGGGGAAGGATGAATGGTGAATGGGCGACCCGTTTCGTCCGCCGCCTTGAGAAGGGCCAGGTCATTCACTGAATCGATGGCCACCACACTGACAGGAATGTGGCTCCCATCGGTACGCATCGCCTCAAGGCGATAACGTTCGGGTTCCAGGATTTTGTCGGACACGACATGCCAGTTCGTGGCGATTAGTCCGTCCTTGCCAACGAGGAAGCCTGAACCGGTCGAGTTCTCGGCCGCTCCGTCGACGGTCAGCGTGCGGATCTGATAGATGCGTTTGCGCGCTTCCTCAAAGACTTTGCTTGCGCCTTCGGGCTTTTCGTTTTGAGCCACGGACTGGGCTTGAACAGCCATTCCGCAGCCGAGCAGGATGCCCCCGACCAGCAGAAGGGCAAGGGATGAGCGTGCATTTATGGGCGGGACGCCCGGAGCGCTTGTCACCGGAGTCCCAGTATTTTCTGGATCAACCATCCAACAAGCGCAGCGCCGCCGGCAACGATGCAACTCCAGTGGAGCGACTCGAGAGAAATCATTCCACGCCAGGGATTCCCCTGAATCAATGGCCAGAGGGGTTCAACGTCGGCGTGCATGAAGGTGTCCAGCGCGAGGTGACTCAGGGTGCCGATCAAAGCGCCTGACCAGGCCGCCATGATCGGGATGTGTGGCGAGACACCGAGCCAGTTCGTCTGCTGGGGGCTGAGTTGACGGTTCCAGAATGTGAGCAGGCGTTCGCACGATCGCCGCCCGAATGTGGCCGCCACGATAGCAACGGCCAAGGAACCGGGCAGCGTGTGCAGCCAGGGATGGGCCGGATTCCCGGTAAAAATGAACAGCGTGATTGGCTCCAGATCGATCAGAACATTTGCCAAAGCGAAGCAGGTCCAACTGAATCCGTCCGGTGCGAGAACCTTGATCAGGGCGCCTGGGCCGAAATGGAAAGGGGTGATGGGCATGGATTGATCCATTCAGGCAAGAATCTCTTGAATATCGCGACAACTGATGCCGAACGATGCAATTATCATCATACGGGAAGAGGGATACTGATCGGAGAAATTTTCCACCTCACCGCGAACCGCCACCATCGCGATACTGGCGCAACCATAGTCGCGCACTTTCACAGGCTCCCGCGATTACCGAGGGATCCTTGGCTTCCGGTGTACTCAGCCGTTCCGGCAAAGGTTCAATCCCTACTCTTCCCAGGTCGAGACGATCGGCATCCCAGCAGGTCTGGACGGTGAGGTCTTCATGCGACTTCCCATGGGTATGGCCATCGATGGCAGCGACCAGCACAAAAAACTCCCCATTGTCCAGCACAAGGTGTCGATCGCGGATTTGCTCGGCAAAGGCGGCGGCGCGTGAGCCATGGCTCCGATCCCGGCCATCGTTGCGCCGACAGACATCGTGTAAAAAGGCGAAATACTCGACGACGCGGGGGTTGGCCCCATTGCGGCGGGCCAACGTCAGGCCGTTGGATCTGACACGTGCCCAGTGGGCCACCCCATGGATCCCGTTCCAGTCGAGGTGGAATTTCTCCCGGAGCAGATCAATGAGTGTGGCGGTGATGACCACCGGTTTGCCCGGTGGCCGCCACGCGCCTTCGGAAATCCGTGTGGAAATGCCTTGTTCTGATTGAGGCGGTTTGCCCATGGCGGGAGATATTAATGTGAGTTCTGTCATTGAATCCAGTCGCAAGTCAGGTTGGGTGGGTGTTCATCAGGAGCCATGTTTTTTCCTATGGGTGCTGCACTGGTGAACTTTTCTTGAATTTCGGGTGGCGGGAGGAATTTACCTCCCGCCCTGCCCCGTTACTTCGGTCCGTCCTCTGGACGCGGCCCGAACTGGGCCTTGCCTTGCATTTTCTTGCGGCGCAGGAAACTCGGCATCGCGGCTTCAGAGGCCGTGCTGCCCAAGACCTCGTCCTTGGCCGAGACGCGTGAGCCCATCTTGCGACTGGTGTACATCGCTTCCTTGCGGAAACGTGCGCCGTCCATTGTCCTGGCAAGTTCGGCCAGGCCCTCCAGCACCTCCATGACCCAGGGGTTGTCTGCAAAGCGTGTGCGACCCTCGGCGATCATTTTCTGAATCGTCTCCCAGTCACCCTGCTCAGCCGCAGAGCGGGCCTTGTCCAGGAAGGATCCGGCCGCTACTTCGGCCTGACGGGCAAGCACCAGCGGATCGGGCAGCAAGGTATCCCAAGCGGGCAGCGACATGGCTTGCAGCGTCAGCGACTCGTTCCGGAAAGCCAGCGGTTCTCCCTCCGGTGTGGTCGCAGTAACCTCCGCCTGCAGGAACTGGTTGCCGGACTCCAGGGCCAGACCGGCCGGAATCTCGAGTTCGACAAGCACCCATGCCTCGGCACCGAGGGGAATGTCCGGCAGGCGGATCAGCGGAAAGCCATCCCGTTCCTCGACCGGATAGTCGTTCAGCAGCGTGATCTTCACCCCCTGCGGTGCCGACAGTGACAAGCGGACATGCCGAGCGTACAGGCTCGAGATGAAGTCGAACTCCTCGGCGAAGGGCTCGAACAGGTCGGCGGCAGTGTCGCCGTAGTAATGGTTGCCGGCACCTCGCTTGCCCATCTCGACCATCAGCGCTTCATTGAAATCGCTCCCCAGTCCGTAGGTGGAGGTACTGACTCCCTTCTCGGTGGCTTCGGCACAGAAGGCGGCGATCTCGTTGCTATCTTCCGTTTCGCCGACATTGGCATTTCCGTCGGAAAGCAGGATGACGCGGGCGAGTGCGGCATTCCGTGCCGCCGGCAGCAGGGACTCCATGCCGGCCTTCCACCCACCGTAAAGATTGGTCGACCCGCCGGAGCGGATCTTGGCGAGTGCGGCGTAGAGTACCTTGCGATCACTGACCGGACGGGCCGGCACCAGCGTATTGACATGGTCATCGAAGACGATCAAGGACGCGATATCGGTGGCGTTGAGACGGTCGATGATGTGCCCGGCGCAGCGCACGGCCTCCATCAAGGGTTCCCCGGACATGGATCCGGAACGATCGATGACCAGCGACAGGTGGTAGGGCTTGCGCACCTTCTTCTGGGCCGGATCGCTATCCGGAGCCTGCACGCGAACCAGTACCGGCAACTTCTGGGCATGGCCGAGTATCAAGGCGGGTTTGAGCGGGGTAATCAGAACTTGCGGGGTATTGTTGTTTGGCATCATGTCTCCTGTTGCCCGGCGTAATTGCCGAGGCATGAGATACACGATACGGGCTCAGGGGCTCATAGAACGAGCCTGGATAAATAGTGGGAAAATTATTAACAGTTTGGAGAAGCGCCTCCGATCGGTTGACGGCACTTCGCTCGACATCGGGAATGTTGGCGGTCGATCGGGGAAAAGTCGGCAGCAAATACCATAGGCGCATCCAGTGAGCCTCACGCTCTGCATACTGGGTTCATTGAGCGACTTCCTTTGTCCCGGATCACCGGGCCCTTCAAGGAATCGCTGCCGACCTACTGGAGAGTCCATGACCCACACCACCCCTTTCAAAGCGCTCGATGCCATTCCGGTTTTCTACAGCGACCGGATGGCTGCCGACATTGCCAGCTTTTCTCCCAGCGCGGGGAAACCGCGTGAGGTGATCCATTCATGGCGTGCGCTGGGGATTCCACTGCGCGTCGCAGCACCCGAGCCGGTAAGTTTGGATCAGTTTTGCCTGGCGCATGATCGCCTGTACGTAGAGGACATTCTCGCCTGCCGAAGCAAAAACGGCTTCGGTAACACGAGCCCGACGGTGGCCGAATCCCTTCCCTGGACATCCGGTGCGATGCTGTCCGCTGCACGGGAGGCAATGGCCAACGGATGTGTGGCGGTCGCGCCGTGTTCGGGCTTCCACCACGCCGGCTATGCTACAGGTGGTGGATTCTGCACGTTCAACGGTCTCATGGTGACTGCTGCGGTTCTGCTTCAGGAGGAAAATGTGACCCGGGTCGGCATTCTTGACTGCGACATGCACTACGGCGACGGCACCAACGCTATTAGACACAAGTTGAACTTCAACGCCCGGGTACTGCATTACACCGCCGGCGAGAAATTACACCATCGCAGCCAGGCTAAATCTTTCTTGCGCCTGTTGCCATCGATTGTCGACTCATTCGCCGGCTGTGGCGTACTCATTTACCAGGCCGGGGCGGATCCTCACGTCGATGATCCACTCGGCGGGTGGCTGACGACGGAAGAACTGGCCGAGCGGGACCGGCTCGTGTTCGACACGGCGCGCCGGATCGGCCTGCCGGTAGCCTGGAATCTTGCGGGTGGTTATCAGACGCCGCTGCGCCGGGTACTCGATATCCATGACAACACCTTGCGGGCCTGTGCCAGTGCGTTTTTGCCGAAGCAGGCGAGCGTCGCGGTTGATGAATCTCCTGTCTTGATGAGTGCCGCAAGAGCAATGCCTCGTCGGAATGCCGAGAGGACAGAAATTGGGTAAAAACGAGCCACGGAAGAATCATCAGCACGGGGTGTCCACCCTCATGGCTTCAGGATGCTGCGCGGCAATGGCTACACCACCTACCGCAATCCATTGGGCGGGAAGATCAATGCACTATCAAAGGGAAAAACATGGGACTGGAACATTCTGACTTTATCTTGATTGATGAGCAATTGGCCAAAATCAACAAGTACACGGCTGAGCAAGGGGCCGCGTATGCGAAAGCAGGAGAAGGCCCCCCCATGGGAGGGGTAATGCTCCAATTTGAGTGGGTTCCAGGATTGGGCAGATCCATTACAGCCTACTTCGATGGCTCGGTAGAGGGCTGTCCGATCGAGTCGGCAATCGATTGAAAACCCCGAGGTTCGTCTTATCCCCAAGCAAAGACCGACGCGATGCCCACTGATGCGCCTGCCTACCAATGGCTGAGAGCCGACAACACGGCAGACGGTTTTTTGGACTCGACCCGATTGCGCCTCGGCGATGCCGTGCCAGCAGAAAGTGGCCTTGACGACCTAACCTCATGGCACAGTCTGAATCCAGATCGACAAACTGTCATCAGTTCAGTTACGCTGATTGTCGAAAAGAAAAACAGGGGAAAGCAGCGGGAAGTCCTTGCGATCGTGCACCTGGCCAATGATCAGGTCTATTTCCTGTCGGCTACGTACAGCACGACCGATGTACTCCCCCTGTTGGAATCAATCGGTCGATCATTGATGGCTTGTGCGCCGCGAGCATTCTCATTGCGCGCTCTGGAAATTCAGGTCAGCGATAGCGCGGATTGCAACCTGCTCTTGATGGACATGAATCCAGGGCGGCCCGGTGCGTGGCGTCTGGATCGCTGGCGCATGCAACACACTTGCGAACTGGTGCAACTCAACCCCCATCTTCAACCCGCCGAAATCTCACACCGGGCAAGCCATGAACTGGCCGAGATGACATCGAGACTGGAGTCCGAGGTAAGCCGGTTTCTGGCTTCACTTGATCCGGACATCCTGTACGCGGCCAATCAACCAGGGGTGTTCAATTGTTACCGGTACAACTACCTTTGCCACCTGGATTCGACCATTCGAAGAAACAGAAGACAGGCGGTGGTGATTTTTCCACTGCTCGTCGGTGAAATTCTGAATCAGCCCGAACCGACACCAGAGATTATCCAGCTGGGCAAGGTTATCGATTCGGGACAGAAAATCATCGATTGGATCGCCAAGAAGTTCCACGTCCGGTTGGCTGCGGCCAGAGCGCTTCGCTATCTGTCAGAGAACGATATCGGCGAAAGCTGGCGGGGAAAACTTCAGTCGCTGCTTTTTCTGCTTTCAACCTTGCCACCGGAGCGGTATCCAACAACTTCCGCACAGTGGCAAGCATTTACTGCAGCCGTTCAGTTTATCAAGGGAACAACCAAACACCCGGTTAACTCCGCGTCCACCGGAATTCTTCTGGGCGATATTGCCCGCAGAAACTGGCAGTTGAACAAGACCCTAAACGCCAGCCTGGTTGAGCGCGCCAGTTGCATCGAAGCGTTCATCAAGAATCTGGGCAACGCGTTGGCGGCCCATATCCGGGTCGAGAAACTCGGAACCAAAGGACATCCTGTTGCGCAAGCGCAGGTCGTGGCTTCGAACGCCCTGGTGAAAATCGGATTGCGTCGCGTCGAATTGCTGGCCACCAAATGGCAAGCAATCAAAAGAGACTCAGATCAAACGCTCATCGCCAGAAAAACATTGCAGCCTTTTCCCCTGCTCTTGCCAACCCCTTTCAACCATGGCGAGCAGGCGATTGTCCAACTCACCTCGCAAGCCGATTTAAGCGCTGAAACGGTTCGCCTCGGCCATTGCGTCGAGAGCTACGGTGCCGAATGCCACCACGGAACATCCATTATTTTCTCGGTGCGTGACCGTCATGGGAAGCCACGATCCACCTTTGAAATCACGGTCAGAACACTATCATTGTCCGCCTACGATATTGAGCTCGTTCAACACAAAGCCTTTCAGAACAGCACGCCTAGCAAGGAAGACAAAGCGGCTGTTTCAGGATTTTTCCAATTTCTGAAAGGATCCAATGGTGTTCCGCTGCTCATGAACTTTTCGCGGGAGAGGTTGCTGACCCGTCTTGAACCAACGCTTGCACAGGATTACCGGTATGCCTCGCTGATGAGCAGTTTCCTTGCTGAGTCGACGCATGGACGCATCAAATTTGAAGAACTCATTGCCTGCATCGTCAGCCCTGTTTCTCTTGTGACCGACTGAAGGTATTTCTGTGCTGGGCTTGTTTGAAGTTCCACGCAGAGAGGCCGGATTGATCCGCAACCTCGGCCATTCGCTACTTCAAGCCGCTTCTTTCCGCGCAATCACATGATTCACTAATTCGGTAGCCCGGACAAAGGATGCTTTACTCTGTATTCCGATAAACCGGTCGGCCTGGTTGAAACAGTGGCAAAGCGAATCGCCCTCTTCATGATCCGGGATGCGCTTTTCCTGGATTAACCGCATCAGGGTGAGTTGAGCCGCTTCGAATTGCTTCAGGATCGCAAGATTCCTCTGCAGGTAAGCCAGCGCAAAAGCAATATTGAAAACGCCCATCACCGAATACTGGTAATCCGGCACGGCCGGCTGGGTCAGGACCATCTCCAGGTGCAAGCGCGATCCAAGCATGAGATCAGCGTGCTGGCTCGGGCCAATTGGCACCGATACGGGCCTGATCACACGTTTGCAGCATTTACGCATGGCCCATCGCCCCCGTCAGATAAAGTAAGCAGAAAAACTGTACCGCTGATGGAATGTGACGCGGCTTGCCGTGGCTAAATCCCGGCCTTTCACCTGGGCGCAATGCGACCGAGGCAGGGCAAACCAGGGTTACCGCCAATCTTCGAATTGCCTATCAACTTCAAGGAGGTCAGGAGTCACGCCGGAAAATGAGCTATCCAGTGCGCACTTCGTTTACGTGCGTCCTGGCCATGCGATCACTTCGTGCTGCACGGCCGAGGGCCGCCGCACTGAGCGTCGAAAACAGGTTCTTCGACGCTTGTTCCACGATTGGTGAAGAGGCAACGATCACCCCAGCGCTTTGCAGCAAGCCGACCAAATGCAGTCCACAAAGATCAATCTCGCTAACTTCCGAGAGGTCTATTTCAAGAAACTTGTGGCGCTGGATAGCAGCAGTAATCTTCTCTTCCAGTTCCGGGTAATTGGGATAGGTCATCTTGCCGTCGAGCTTGAGAAGAAACGGTTGTTCGCTGGGCTGGCTAGAGTTGTTCATGGATTTCCCCTTGTGCAATTTTTTAACAACTGCAGGACGGTTCGCCAATGTCAGCAGGTCGAACAGATGAGCAGTACGTCATTCGTATTATTTTTTTATAAGAGTCCATTTTCCTGGTGTGGTTCAATTGCTTTATAAGAAATATTTTTCGGACTATGCAAACCCATCTCCTGTTCCATTCGTGTGCGGAGGCGACGACTCTATTGTTTTCACGTTGATTCATCGCAAACGGTGGTTACAGCGCCTCGCACAACATCAACGGAGTGGACTGGCGGAAGATGCTGGCGTCTGACGTGCATGCCGTCTTCGGCCAAGAAACCAGGCAATTCCTCACTCACCAAATCAGGCAGGTTTCATTTGTTTGATCGACACCCTTGCCGGCAAGGTGAAACTCACCCTGGCATCCGCCGTTCGGCCAAATCATCTTTTATCCCTGCATGCAGGGGAAATGGCGAGCGTTGTTTGAGTGCGTTTGTGCGCCTCGGAGTCGGCAAACTGTAAGCGACGCAGTTTGTCGTAGGCGCTGGGTACGATGGCGTTCGTTTACAACGCATTAGCGCGGCGTCCTCAAGAGCTGCCCAGCACCACGTATCAGGCAACCCATCATTACTGACAGATCCCTCTTAGAAAGACTCAAGCCGCCTTTGTATGCGGCCTGCCTCGTTGTGATCGGTATTTTCGTGAAGCCAAGCAGTCTTCTCTCTTTGGATCCTCCTCAGGCATGTCATCCTAGATGACGACACATCTGACAAGCACCGGCTGTTGCGCCAATCCTCAGTCAACCGCCCCGACGTAGCTGCCTTGAGGACAGACTGTCGAAACTGCTTGATGATTATTGGCACACGGTCAAGGCGGTCGCGGCAGTTTTCGATGCGTGCCAGCAGGGTGTCCAACTTGTCGGCGATGCGCTTTTGTTCTGGGAGAGGAGCCAAAGGAAAATTAAGCGAACGTATGTCCTCAAGTCGAATACCTTTAACAGTAGTACCCGTTCCCAAATCTTGAATGTTTGCTGCCTCACTTCGCCACCCAGGGTGAATTTATGCTCCCGAGAATTGACACATAAAACAATGAGATAAGCGGTAAAGCTGGACATCGTGAAACAGACCCGGTATAAAGCCTGGAATGAACCGAGCCGAATTCAGAAACGACATGCTAGCCGAGATCCAAGTACGTCCTGTGGAACGGGGCGAGGAGGCGCGCTATCAAGAGCAGATGGCGCGTCACCATTATCTTGGCGAGCTAGCGAAGATTGGCGAGACGGTGTGGTACATCGCGACTTGGCGTGAGCAGTGGGTCGCGCAGCTGAGTCTATCGGCGGCGGCGCTGAAATGTGGCGTCCGCGATCGCTGGATTGGCTGGGACTTTCGCACCCAGTATGGGCGGCTCAAACTGATTGCCAACAACAGTCGCTTTTTGATCCTCCCCGACTGGCACCACCCGAACGTTGGCTCTCGCGTCCTCTCGCTGATCGAGCGTAGGGTCGTTGCGGACTGGCAGGCCCGCTTTGGACATCCGTTGCTGCTCCTGGAAACCTTTGTCGACCCCCGACGTTTTCATGGCGGCGTCTATCGCGCTGCCAACTGGATGGAACTGGGGTTAACCCAAGGCTATCGACGAACCCGGGACGGCTACAGCGCGGACATCGACGCGCCGAAGCGCGTCTTTGTGCGTCCGCTCTGTCGCGCGGCGCAAGCATGCTTGACGCACCCCGACCGAGCACGTCTTCACCTCACTGGATCCCCCAAGATAATGCTGAATGCCGAACAGATGCGCACTCTGCCCGATTTCTTTAACGACATCCCGGATCACCGTCGCGCCGAAGGACGGCGCCATCGACTCCCCGTGGTGCTCGGCATCGCCGCTGGCGCAACCCTGTGCGGCATGCGTGGCTACAATGCCATCTCCGGATGGGCTAACGACCTGGGCGCCAAGGCCCGCGAGCGTTTTGGCTGCCGCCGCGAAAAGGGACGTTACGTCGTCCCCAGCGAATCGGTCATTCGTGAGGTGCTGGTTCGTGTCGATCCGGTGCGGCTTGATCGTGCGCTGCAAGCGTGGAATGCGGCCTTCGGCAAAGAAGACAATAGCTACGCGGTGGACGGCAAGACCATGCGCAACGCGATTGACGCACAGGGGCAACAAGCGCACATCATGAGCGTCATCGGCCATGAAACCGCCTTGTGCCGCACCCAAAAAAAGTCGGTACCTTGCCCGTAGCGGGGGGCGAAGAAGCCAAGAAAACCAATGAAATCGGGATGTTCATTCCGCTACTGGATGGCATCGACATCGCCGGCAAGGACATCACCGCCGATGCGCTGCTGACGCAACGCAAACTTGCGACTTATCTGGTGGTGCAGCGTCAGGCGCATTACCACTTTACGGTCAAAGGCAATCAAGCAACGCTTCAGTCGGATATCACGCTTCTGTTCCAGGATCGGAAGGCGCCGGATTTTGTCGAGGTCTCACCGCCCGACCATGGCCGTATTGAAACCCGTCGCATCTGGTGCCGTACCGCGCTGAATACCTATCTCGACTTCCCCCATGTGGGTCAAACCTTCATGATCGAGCGGGAGGTGTTCCACAAAAAAACCGGCAAACAGACCTTGGAATGCGTGGTCGGAATTACCAGTCGTCCACCAGAACAAGCCAATCCAAAGCGGGTTCTCGCAACGAATCGCGGCCATTGGGCAATCGAAAACAGATGCCACTATGTCATCGACTGGAATTTCGATGAGGATCGCAGCCGCATCTGCAAAGGCTACGGTCCTGAAAACGTATCTCGCCTGCGCCGATTCGCCGTCGGGGTCATTCAGTTCATCTCCGATGGCAGCGCCAGCATCGCAGAAAAAATGCGCCAGTTGGACCGTAATACTCGATTAGTCTTCGACTATCTGCGCATGACCAAAAACTCGACTCGCCCTCTCTCGCCCTGATCTCGCGGGGAGAACAAATTTACCGTGCTTCGCCACCAATGCTCGACATACGTCTTTTCAACTTCACTGTGAAGGACCCCGATGGTCACTTCAAACTCCCCCACTTATGGCCACCCAAACTCCCCCAGGCAGGACGGTGGAAATTGTAATGCAGTTAGCTGTTGCGGATCGATGTATTGAGCCACAACGAGTGGGCGATTTTTATTACGTTACTGCGTAACGGGGGCTATCTGGAAGTAGTTATTCCACTCGTTCGAATCCAGAATGATGGTGGATAGGATGCGCTCTTCTTCGGCCGTGACCAGGCGTTCGATGAACTCGCGTTTCGTTACGCAGTAATGGCGGGCCAAACGTTCGAGCGCCAAATTGGCGTGGGTGCTTATCCAGAGATTCAGGCGTCGTTCGCCGTTACCGTCCGTGCCGGCGAAGGGGCGCCGTGCCCGATACATTGCTTGTCGTTGAGCGGCTGTTTTTGGCATGTTCAATTCCTTTCAATCACGTTACGCAGTAACGGTACGGCAACAGTCGTTACGGGGTAACGAAACCGATGGCGAACCGGGAAAGTGGTTCTGTGTGCGGATGTCTTGTTTTGAGTGAAGCGTAGAGCGGTCAAGTGGACCGTGGAATAAATGGGCGGCGCAGTATGCCGCCTGTTTATGCCGCGAAAGCCACTTGACGGCTCGCAGCGTCCCCACGCTCCGGGCGGTTGCCGGGGATGGTTTGATCATCCCCGGCGGCTGCCACGTGGCGAACGCGGGGTTTGGGGCGGCGCCCCAAGGTTTTGGAAGCCGGCGGGATGTTCTGAGGGTGCGCATCAGTCGGTTTCCGGTTGCAATGCAAATCGTGTCGCGGCCTCCTTGAGCCGGTAGCTTTTTCCCTCGAACTCCAAGAGATGCGAACGGTGCATCAGACGGTCGAGAATGGTGGTGGCCATCGTGTTATCGCCCAGATATTTCCCCCAGTCCTGGACGACGCGGTTGGATGTCACCACGATGCTGCGCCGCGTCTTATAGCGCTGATGAACGAGCGTTTGCAGCAGCTCGCCCGCACTGTCGCTGATGCGCCTGGCGAGAAATAGATCGTCCAGCACAACCAGATCGGCCTCAAGCCAGGGATGCAATTGCCGCTGTTGATCGGCACTATTACAGAGCGCGTACTGGGCAAAGACGCTGTCCGCCTCCAGAACACGAACGTCATGGCCTTGCAGCGTAGCCTGATAAGCGACCGCCTTGGCAATCCGACTTTTGCCGGTGCCGGGCTTGCCGATGATCAAGGCGTTCTGGCCTTCGGCGACGAATTTGAGCGTGTGAAGTTCGAAACAAGCCTGACGAGGAAGTTTCGGGTTGAAGCGCCAATCGAAGTCGGTCAGCGTGACGCGCTCGTCCAGACCCGACTTAAGGTAACGGCGCTCCATGAGCCGCGAACGACGCCGATCGAGTTCATCCTGCAGAATCATGGCGAACGTATCGAGGAACGGCTCCTGGGTCACTTGGGCTTGCAGAATGCGTGTCTCAAGGGTTGCCCGAATTCCGGACAGATGGAGTTCACGCAGGGCGCGTTCAATTTCAGTCAAGGTCATACTCATAACATTTTCTCCAAGGGAGGTGGCAAGGCGGCGCTACGCTGAGCGCCAAGGGTGAATAGGTCGGCATAGTCTTCGGCGGATCGGATCAAGGGGTCATCCTGAGTCAGCACCAGTTCCCAGTGTTCGAGGAAGTCGTTCTGCTCCTCGATCGAGGCGAAACGTCGGCCCTTGAGCGCGGTGCTCTGGGTATGCCCGATGGCGTGCTCCACGGTCCCTTTTCGATTCGGGTCCCGGACGCGCGCCGGGTCGGCCACCACGCCGTAATGCGTGAGGACGGCCGCATAAAGTCGATTCAACTCCGGTTCATACAGGTCGGGCTTGATGACCCCTTCCTTCAGGTTATCGAGGACCACATAGCTACAACTGCCGCCGAAATATCGCCAAGCCTGCTCGTGCAGCTTGGCCCATGTTTCCTGGCTAGACTTCCACACCACGCGTCGAAAGCTGCGCCGCGAATAACGTAAGGTGCAGACAAACAGGCGCGGCTTGCGGTAGTAGTCCTTGCCGGGGCATAGCGTGGGCGCCCCCTCGCCATAATCAACCTGCATCTCCTCACCGGGCGCGAACTCCAGTCGGTCGAACTGCGCCGGCTCACGCTCAAGCAGACTTCCGGCGAAGCGCTTGACGCTGTTGTAGCTGGCGGTAAATCCGTACTGGTCAACGAGGTCCTGATAGACGGCGGTGAAGTTGCGGCGCAGGTGCAACTGCGCCGTGATGAAGTCGCGATACGGTTCGCACGCCGACGTTGACTGCCGGTCTGGACCCGGTGGCCGGGGTGGGGTAATTTGAGCGGCCGGACCGGTGGCCACCCCGGGGGGATTTGACTGTTCGCTCGCCAGGCGTTGCGCGAGGCCACGTATCGTCTTGCGATCAATTTCGGTGATGCGCGCAACCTCGCGCTGGCTCTTCCCGGCCGCCAGCAGCGTGAATACGGTGGTTTGTAGATGTGCCTTCAAGACGTTCACTCCTTACTCCCTTCGAAAATCGAAGGGCGAAGATAACGTCCTGCCAGAAGCTCCCCTAGCAGCGTCGAAAACGGTGCCCTATTGCACCGCTACGCGCTCATCAGGGTGGGGGATTTTGAAGTGACCAAAGGTGGGGGAATTTGACCGGCCATCAGGGAAGGAAAAGTGCCTTCAGGTCTTGGTTGATTGCAACTGCAACTAAGGGTCTGGCAATCTTTCCCAAAGACATTCGGGTCGCAACAATTATAGAATCTGGTGGAACTATTGAAGTTGCACTGCCTGCTATAGACTCATCTGAAATGTGATCAATAGTGTCAGACGGGAATCCTATTCCCTATTCTCATCCTAATGGTGCTGTGATCTGGGTGAATTTGGACGAAAAAACTCGGCAAACTGTTTGCGATGCAGCACTCCGATAAAGGGCTTGACGTGATATTGGCGACCACAGTTAAAAAATATTGAATCAAACCTACTTGTTCGGCAAACCAGTCCTTCCCGGCAATCAGTGTGCGCAGAAACACTTCATCCTCGGCAATGAAGGTCGGCCGTTTCAATTCGCCACCGCTGAAGCTTGGGCTTTGCGCGACGCTCGCGCCGTCTTTCACAAATGACAGGGTACCCGCTTGGCGACCGAGCATGCGAGTCGGGATGAGTTGCAAGCCTGCCTCACTCATTTGCTGGCCGGTGCGGGTAACGCCAGTCTGATGACGCCGGCGCTGCAACAGACGCTGTGTGATCATGCGGCCGGCAACACCGCGTATCAGGGCAGAAGGGATTCTGCCACGCAAGCCCTTTTGCCGCGACTAAACACTTTGAATCATTTCTAAACTGCACTATTGAATGCGACACATTCTGTCGTGACGTTGAGGCATCATGCCTGAATCGACTGGCCCATTCAGCCGAAAGTCATGGACTTCAGCCAATGCGAACGATAACGATTGACCTGGAATACGACGCCATCAGCAAACTGCACCACTTGCCACTTGACGCGCTGGGGTCAGTCACAGAAGACATTCATCTTTGTATCAGGTCTCCAGTATCGGGAATCAAAGAGTTGAGTGGCATGGTTGCAATTGAGAACGCCATTGTTTCTCCAGAGGATATCAAGCGTGCCCTTGATACTGCGATGACGGTTTTGCATGTAGCAGACGAAGGTGTCGTTATGCTGCTAATGCCTGAAACAAGCTACGAAGTCCGCTGTAGTCAATTTTATCCCGATGTTCCGGAAACTCGTTCGGTTTTGTTTTCAACCGGAAGCATGCTGCCATTAGGCTTTCCTGGAGATAGTCTCATCGTAACGATTGGCTACATATTTCTTCCTTCATGCACCCTGCCAAAGCTGAAATGCATTTGTGCCGACAGGGGTGTAAATATCGTACGGATCGAGATTCTTGAAAAATAAGTTTTTGAGTCACCTGATTCGTTTTGATACTCAAACCCCAAAGGAATCCTCCTTGAAAACGACCATCCCAACACCGGAATTCAAGATAAACAAACGCATCGTTTGTCCGATAGAAATCGACATGTACAACATCAAAGGAAAATATCAGGATGGCAATTGGCATGCGCTGATTCTTGCTACAGCCCAAAAATGGGTGGAGAAAAAACAATTCGAAGGTAAAGGCACAATCTGGAGTAGGGTTCAGCCTAGTGCAAACTTTGAAAATTTCACTAACACTTGCTTTATCACAGCTTTTGGCATGGCTGGCTTCATTGATCAATTAGAAATCAACCTATGTGCTTACTTTTCAAGACAAGTACGCCGCTCCGATGAAATGCAGATTGAACAAGGAAACTGGCGGCCATATTTGCATCTGGAGCAGGGAAAAATTTGGATTGTCGAAGATGAGGATGTGTGGCAAGAATTGGGTCTCCACCAGCCAAATCATTAATGGTGTCCGCATTCGATTATAAATGTGGCTTAGCTAAGACATTGCCGTGGGTTTAAATTCATTTATTCCTTGCGTTTCGATGAAGATAAATAGCTTGACCTGTCAATATGTTGGAAGTTCAAGAAGCGAGTCGTTGACATTAATTCGCCCTGTTCCATTCCGCTCCGCACTTAGAAAAATCGATCTCATGTTGCGTAGCCGGTAACTTCGTGTGTAACTCAGAATATGACAGGTCACATTACGTAGAGGTTTGTGTACTTTTTCATTTATGTCATTTTTTTGACCGGCCAAAACCCTGAAAAATAGGTCGCATACGGTGATATGCGACCTTAGAAAGGCACGTTAAGTTATCGGCTTGTTATCTGCCAGCCATTTAATTTCCTGGGATACGTAAAAAAGATCATTGGTATTGAGCGTGCATATTATTTAAAGTAATAGAACTAAAAATAAATCGTCAGAATTTATGAAGTAAGGTTGGCTGGAGTGAAATTCATTATGAGTATCGTTAACTCGAACTTCGGAAACGGGGATTATTTTCTTTTGACCTGATGAATCATATGTGACCAACCCATTGTCCTTAAATTCACGTATTACAGTCCAGTGATGAGCATGATCTAAGGAATTCGATGTCGGTTTATAAGAGTAGCCAAGAATTGCTACTTTCCCAGACTTATGGTCAATCCCCTCGAATGTCTTAAAGAATTCTTTCCTGTTTATAGGTGCCGTCTGCCAGTAGGGGATAAAGGAATAATAACCAGCTCCGAGCTGCACTCCAAATGCTTTGTTAAGCAATGATATCGTTCTGGATAAGGTGTTTTTTATGG
The DNA here is from genome assembly GCF_049316945.1 of Propionivibrio sp. Taxonomy (GTDB): domain Bacteria; phylum Pseudomonadota; class Gammaproteobacteria; order Burkholderiales; family Rhodocyclaceae; genus Propionivibrio. The sequence goes on from NZ_JBMOJE010000003.1 coordinate 60,847, forward strand.
TTCCTCTGCTTGTGCCGATAACGAAACGCATCGGGTCAGTATCTTGCATCGCAGACCGTATCACGGCTTCAAAAATATACTCACGAGAAAGACTTGGTGCCAAAATTGAAAGTGCGTGAGTAGTAGCATAAAAACCGCATGCTCCGTCCAATACACCTTGCTTCGAAGGTTTTCCTATTTTCATTTTAATCCTTTTTTATTAAATGAAGCCGAGATATTTACCGGTTTTATTAGAACTAATGAAGTATAAAAACTCTTATGCACTGCTACTGGAAAACAATTCAGAACATTGCTTACTATAAACCATAATTTTTATTCATTCGATTTATGATCTCCATCATCTCATTTCTTAGAGACTGCGGCGCAATCACCACTGCGAGTTCGCCAAAATCCAGCAGCCAACGTCTAATTTCACGTGTATCCAACACCGTCGCTGTCAATTTTACTGTCTTTTCGTTAATTTCATCGACAACCTGATTGATGTCCAGTGGTCGTTCGATAAACCCGGTAGCTACCGAACGGTCAAAATTTGCAATTAGTTTAATCTTTCTACCGGATTCCAGGGGAATGCCGAATTCACCTTGGGCAATGTACTGATCAAGGTCGAACCCCTCCAAGCCACGGGCTTGTGTATCTAACAATTTTGCGGAACGCATCCTACCCAGCACCAGTTGTTTGATATCCTGGTACTCGCGTAGTGTGCACACTAGATAGATCACTTGGTCACGAACCACTAATCCAAGCGGGCTGGCTTCATAGTCTTTATCTTCTTTGGCTCCACGTGCCCTGTAGGTGACTGCAACGCGCTTGTTGAGTAACAACGCTTGAGTTACGACGGCCTGGACTTCACTGTCAATCACCGGCGGCTGCATGGGCTGCCCAGGTGCAAGTACGCGAATCTTTTTCCGCCACGCAGATAAACCATTACCCTGGCTGTCCAGAACGCCTGATGCGGTACGAAACCATGGGAGTAAATACTCCAAAGTACTGGCCGGCAACATCGGTTGCAAATACCGCTCGGCTAGATGAAATACTAGCGCCGCTTGAGGTTCTAGCATTGGCAAGTCCAATTGGGGCGCATGCGCTTCCCATGACCATCCTTGAGGCTTCGAGTCGTCGGCCAACAACGGCAAAACACCGGAAAGTTTAATCAAGTCACGCTGTATCGTTCGTAGCGTCGTCTCAAACCCAGCGGCGGCTAAGCGTTGCTTCAGTTCAGCAGTGCTGATCCGACGCGGGTAGCGCGGAACTTCGCGCAACATGCGCCAATGACGCATCAAGGTATCGTTCATATTCTGATCACCGCTGTTTGATCGGCTTGATTAAAATTTTCTAGTCCCGCGCGCTTTGGCTGCTTGGTAACGGTCAGCCAGTAGCTTTCTTAGTAAGTTGTTTATCTAGCCATGAGCCATCCTTGGCCTCGTTAAACAAATCAGGATTCCACAATTCGACAATATTATTCCTAGTTTGTACCCAGTAGGCGGTCATTTCCAAGCGTGCGAATTCGGCGAGTTCGACTGGAAGTTCCAGTCTATGCTTGGTATTCATAAACACCTCCCTCGCGTTGCCGATAAGCAACCGTTTTAGTGGATCACTCCCTGGTATCGTCTGCGAAAGACTCATCAGTTTGTCTCTGAGTAGATCCCAAATTTCATCACCAAAAAGTAACAAGCAACGTGATGGATCTGCAGTTAGGTACAGTTGTGTATCCACTGGCAAAAGGGCTTTCGGAATGCGTAGATAATGACAATGGCGATTAATTCTCTGTTCGATGTCAAGGATGGAATACACGGGTGCCATGAGTTGCCTCGGATTTCAGAACAGTCTGATCATAGCTCTACAGGGCGACCATTCGTGTCGCTTAGTGACACAGTGTTAATTCGACCAACTAGGCTTGCAAGCGACAAAATCTGTCGCCAGCTTACGTTATTCTCTATTTATCGACAGTGACCCCAGATAAACAGGAGTAACGGATATGGTAACCAGAAGGACGAGCGTCAAGGCAACACGATTTGCGGCATCGAGCAAGCAAAACAGCATCTACAAGACCATCGCCGCCACCTGGGCTCTTAGGTTGACGCTCGCCAGCAACCCGGATCGCCGCGTGTTACGGCGCTTGACCACAGATGACGTCGGCAATTTCCTTGGCGTACAGGATATCTTCGAAGACCTGGACGGGGAATCTCTCGGGAATTTTTCCGCACGCGAAATGAAACGAACGCTTAAAAACCGTCTGGTTGAACTGGAGGCGAATCAGCAGGACTTGCTGGATACGCATCTCGGCGTAAATATTGGCTGGCTCGCAGCCAAGCTCAAACTCGGTCTGGCGGAGCAAAGGGTTATCGCCTACGCTGTGCTCCGCCACTCTCTGCCCACGTTTCTGCAAACCTTGGAGTTTCTTAACTTCGAGTGTTCCCCCGAGCATACGCACGAAGCCTTTAGTTGCATGCTCGCGCTGCCTGTTGCAAAAATGAGGCTCGCTTTGTCAGCCAAGTCGGCGCTAATCCAATCCGGATTAGTCAAACAGGCAGACGCCAGCTTTTCCAGCATCGAAGACAGGCTTGAAGTGCCCGAAAACCTTTGCAGAATACTGCTGGCAAGTCATCGTGACGTTGATTCGCTTCTGGAAAGCTTCTTCAGCGAGGCGACCCCAGCCAAGCTCAAGCCCGAGGACTTTTCCCATCTGGCTGATGATTTTCAACTGATTTCAATCTATCTACAGAATGTCCAGAGCAAGAGGGAGCCTGGCGTAAATATCCTGTTGTACGGAGACAGCGGCGTCGGGAAGTCGGAATTCGCTCGATTGGTCGCTAAAAACATAGGCCAGCGCCTTTACGAAGTCGCATGCGCGGACGACGAGGGTGAAGCCATTAATGGGCAAGCTCGTTTCGCGTCGTTTATGCTCAGTCAAAAAATGCTGGCTAGCGCAGCCGATTGCATCGTTCTCTTCGATGAGATCGAAGATGTTTTCCCCTGTAGGCCCTCTGGTTTTCTTGCTTTTCTCCAAGGTAGTGATGACGATTCCTCGGCCTCCCCCGGAAAAGCCTGGATCAATAGGGTATTGGAAACCAATCCGGTGCCAGCGATCTGGATCAGCAATAGCATCGATCAAATCGATCCCGCTTACTTAAGGCGATTCGATTTTGCACTGGAATTCCCTAAGCCACCGAAGGACGCAAGGTGTCGTATTGCCAAGAAATATTTGGTATCAGCAAAAGCGACGCCGGGTTTCATCGAACGTATTTCGGCCTGGGACAACCTGACGCCTTCTCAAATCGAGAAAGCCGCGAAACTTGCACGGATCGTCGCTGGCTCTCCGGCTGCCACCGAATTACTGGTGGAACGTGCGCTGAAATACAGCGCAAAACTGCTCGGTCAGCCTATGCTAAGCACGGGTGCTGGACAGTCGCCTGGCTACGACTTGGCCTACCTCAACACCAGCATTGCCACAGCACCTCTCATCACCGGACTCAGGGCTCGGCCAAGCGGTACCTTTTGTTTTCATGGTGCCCCCGGAACTGGGAAAACCGCTTTTGCACGCCACTTGGCGGATAACATCGGGAAGCCACTGCTAGTACGACGCGCATCGGATTTGCTTGGCAAATATGTTGGCGAAAGCGAACAGAACATTGCGAAAATGTTCCAGAAGGCGCAGAAGGAGGACGCCGTGCTTGTTCTTGATGAGGCCGACAGCCTTCTGGCCGACCGTCGTGGCGCTCACCAAAGCTGGGAAGTTACGCAGGTCAATGAACTCCTCACGCAGATGGAAGACTTTCAGGGCATCTTCATTTGCACGACCAATCAATTGGATCGGCTTGACCCAGCTTCGCTGCGTCGGTTCGCCTTCAAGATCCGTTTCGACTGCCTGAACCGTGAGCAGCGGCAACTACTCTTTGACGCTGAATTGGAGCGCCTTGCACCAGGCTCTGGAACGGCAACGGCCAGTGTCATTACCAAATTGAATCGCCTTGACAAGCTAACACCCGGCGATTTTGCTGCCGTGGCTAAGCAATGGGCACTATGGGCAACCCAGCCCAGTGCAGATTCGCTCGTGACTGCACTGGAAGAGGAATGCCGGGTCAAGGGGAGTGGTGGTCAAGCGATTGGATTCATGGCATGAAAATCACTACTAGCCAGTTCGAAGCATGGCAAGCCAGCCCGGCCATTCATGAATGGTTCTTGCTGCGATTTCCGGAAGGAGAAGCCAAGTACCAGGACATTCTGACCGCCCTGGCTGAAGATGAGCGGCCCAATGAGGCGCACTGGTTGATGGAAAACGCAGGGACCGACGATTGTGCGTGCCTTGACGTCACGAATCTTGAGGCCCACAAGCATGTGTTTGCGGCGGGTAAGCTTTCTGTAGTTGGCACACTGAGCGTCTCTGGCTGGATACGCGCAGGACTCAGCATCGAAGCTGACAAGAGCTTGAGTGCTGATCTTGGCATTATTGCCGGTTGGAACATTCGCGCGGGAGGCAGCCTTCGTACCAACGGTGAAATAAGAGCAGGCAGTCGTATTGATGCAGGTCGGAACATCACAGCGGGTGACTGCATTACGAGTGCCTTTGCCATCGTTGCCGGAGGAGATATTCGCGCTGGAAAGGAAATCAACTCTGGTACGGATTTTGAACTCATGGGCGAGGCGGTGGAGGCATTGAACAACGACGACTCGGATGATTCCAGAAAGAAATGGATTAACCTGCAAAAACTGTGGGCGGCCAGTAGTGGTTCAGACAACTACTGGGATGCGATTGTCGGCGACCGAAGCCCATTCGGCATCGAAGCATCAGGGGATATTGTCGCCGGAACAGCCATCGTCAGCGTCACGAGCATCAAAGCCGGCGACAGCATCATGGCCGGTGAAGCTATCCAAGCCGGTCGTACGATTCACGCTGGCGGAAACGTAACTGCGGGGCGTGGCATCAATGGGGCTTGGAAGCTCTCTGCGGAAGGCAGCATTCAATCTGGAACCGAGATTATTGCGGCAACGATTCATGCAGGTGGCGGAATCACGGCTCAGGGCGACATTCTATTCACGGCTGACCTTGAGTCGGGCAGCGATATCGCTGTGTCCGGAAATATTCGGAGCTGTGAGGACGCCAAGTTCTGCGACATTTCGACTCAAGGGGAACTCCGTGTCGGGGGCGAAATTCTGTGCTCGGGTTACATTCTCGCTGCGAGAATCGATGCGGGTGACGATCTTATAGCTGGCCGTGGCATCCGAACAGACGGTGACATTATTGCGGGAAAAGAATTGGTCGCGGGTCGGTACATCATGAGTCGGTTCGGGAGTATCCGAGCAGGCTTGGGTATCAAAGCTGGCGAAGCCATTCAGGCTGCCCGGAGTATTCAGGCAAGCCGGGAAATTGTCGCCGGTGCCGATTGTGGGATTTTTGCAGCAACGGCACTTAAGCTTTCGGACTGGGTCGCTAATGGGCAAGTCGTCGCCAAGACGAGACCAGAGAACCTGATCAGCGGCTATTGGGTCATGGCATCGGCAAGTGATGAACCAACTCTCTCTGATACTGGCCTAGAAACAGGGAATCCTCCTGCAGTCAGTCTGCCAGCATCCGGAGTCCGGCTGGTCCAAAGTACGGGGCCATACTTCAGCAACGATCACTCGGTACCCTCTTCATCCAACCAAATCGAGTGGCATGAAGAATGGGCAGACCTCAGTGATGGGATCGTTATCAAGGTGATCGGAGTCGGCGGCGCGGGTGGCAATGCCGTCGATCACATGATTAGAGAAGGAGTTCAGGGTGTTGAATTTATTGTGGCCGATACCGATGAACTGGGCCTGAGACGTCGCCTAACCAAGAGTCGCCTTCAACTCGGCCAGGCTAATCTCGGTGCCAGCGACCATATGGAAGCACACCGAAACACCGCAATGCAAGAACGAAATCGCATCAGCCAGTCGCTGAAGGGCGCGCACATGGTTTTCATTGTCGCTGGCATGGGCGGAGTTACAGGTACTGGCTTCGTGCCGATTATTGCTGAAGTGGCCCGCGAACTTGGGATACTGACCGTGGCGGTGGTGACCTCTTCCCACGGCATTGAAGGCAAGCGAATCAATATCGTGGAGGCTGGCATCGCCGAGTTGCGGAAACATGTTCATTGTTTGATTGTCATTCGAAATGACGTGCTGATAGACATGCTTAATACTGGCGTATCCATTGACAGGGCGTTCAAGGAGGCGAATAACCTGTTGCGCTATGCGGTTGGAGGCATCGCCGAAAATATCAATTTCCCTGGCTTAGTTAACCCCGATTTCAAGGATGTACGCGCCGTAATGGCAGGCATGGGTATTGGAATGATGGGTTCAGCCATCGCTTCCGGGGATGATCGTGCTCGTATTGCCGCCGAGAGGGCTCTCGCATCGCCTTTACTAGAGAACAACCTTTCAACAGCGAAGGGCGTCATTGTAAATATCGTCGCCATCCGTGGCCTCAAGATGGCGGAAGTGAATCAAGTGATAAACACCATTCGAGAGTTCGTGGCCGATGATGCGCAGATCATTTTCGGTGCCATCTACGATGAGCGAATAGGCGAGGACATCCGTGTTACGGTTATCGCGGTAGGGCACCCTTCTCCACTATTACAGCAATAATTCGAATTGATCGATCTATGCGACAAGAACTCGACGATCTTCTCTGTCAGCTTTATCCGGAAATCTTCCGTGACCGACACAAGGACAAGTACGAAACCAGTATGTGCTGGGGTTTCTGTTGTGACGACGGCTGGTTCGACATCATCGACAGTCTGTGCGCGACGATTACAGCGCAAGTGAAGGCCGGAAAGATGCCGCCCGTGGTAGCTAGCCAGGTCAAGGAGAAAATCGGGACGCTACGCTTCCGCATTCTCGGTGGTAATGATGAAACACACCGCCTCATTGAACTCGCCAGGCAGAAATCAGAGGTCACTTGCGAGGAATGTGGTCGCCCCGTCGAACGTCGGATTATTGAAGCTGGAAGCATTCTTTGCTCCGCGTGTTCGGATAAATAACGGGCGAAAGTAATTTCCGGATCGTTAATGTGGCCGGTGAGATGCCGCCGTTAATGACGAGCACCACCACATCAATGCGACCTATTCTGTCGCTTTGTAGCCTCATGATGTTCCGAAGTGAAATTTATGAGGTGCAAAATGAAGAGACGGTCATTCATACGTTTGGCAGGTGTAATCGCAGCCTTGTGGTTGCCGTCAATAGTGAGTGCTCGCCAGAAATCAATCACCGGGGAGGTAGCGGCTACATCTTCCCCCATTGTTCCGCCTCACGAACTTCAGGAACGCGAACAACATCCGGAAGGCGAATGGCACACGGTTATCAAGGTCATCGGTGTTGGTGGCGCGGGCGTTAAAGCCATTGAGTACATGATTGATAAAGGGCTCAAAGGCTGTGAATTTGTGGTGGCCGATACCGATGCGAGGGCGCTCAAGCGGAGCAGTGCAAAGGCACTGATTCAATTAGGTCAGACCTGCCGTGGCGTAGGCGGAAATTCAGAAGTCGGCTTCAACGCATCGATGGAAAATCGCCGGTGCATCACCGAGTGTCTAAAAGGTGCTCATATGGTCTTCATTGTCGCAGGTATGGGGTGCAGTACAGGTACCGGCGCTGCACCCTTGTTTGCCGAGGTGGCTCGGGAGTTGGGTACTTTGACTGTGGGATTGGTGACCACGCCTTCTGGTTTTGAAGGCAGGTTACAGAACAATTTTGCGACTGGGATCGCCAAGTTACAAACGCACAGTGATTCGCTGATACTTATCCATAACGACAAGTTGAGTGACGTTCTTAATGACGATGCTTCGCTGCTCGAAATACCCATTGCGGCACACACTGTGATGCACGAAACGATTTCCGGTATCACAGAAATGATCCTGATCCAGGGAATGGTCGGTGTGGACTTCGAAGACGTGCGAACCGTAATGGGCGGAATGGGCGTGGGAATGATGGGGTTAGCGATTGCGACTGGTAGTGACAGGGCTCGTATCGCAGCCCAGAAGGCCATTGCTTCGCCGCTACTGGATGGCGTTGACCTTGCAGGCGCTCAGGGTGTGCTGGTATGCATTACCGCGAAGCGCGGCTTCAAGATGAGGGAAGTCAACGAGGTGATGAATACCGTTCGTAAAGCAGTCGCAGAGGATGCGCACATAATTTTTGGCACGTCGTACGACGAAAATATGGGAGATGATATTCGCGTTACGCTTGTTGCTACTGGGTACAGTGGAAGTTGAGGAATGTATTAGCAAGTAAAGAGCATTAACTTCATACGCAATTCCCATAAAACACCATCTGAAGATAACTCTCTTGGAGAAATGCACAGGCGACAATTTGAGTGTGGAGGAGCTATTCAGTTTTCGCGGCTTGCAGACCTTACACGCGCTCCTGGCTATTGAGTCATGTTGTCCTTTCCGGGTATTCGGTTCATGCCATGCTGGGTGGGAAGCGACTAAATTCTCTGTCCTGAACCATTTTCAGGGAAGGAGCGACGAGCTGTGTCGCAACCTCATTGCAATCAACGCATTGTGCTAGGCATGGCATTCGCAATGCCGCTAATGACATGGCCCGTCGGCCCTGCGCTCACCGCAGAATCACAATGACGTGTCTGGTCATCGAAGAAGAAATCGGGTTCAAATTCCCGAAGAAACGGGCCTTTCTCCAGTCCACCAAGGAACATCGCTTCATCTACGACAATATTCCAATCCATCAGTGTCCGGATGGCGCGTTCGTGAGCCGGCGAACTTCTGGCAGTAACAAGCGCCGTTCGTACTTTCACCGGAATACCTTCTCCCGCCGCCGCTTGTAAACGCTGCAAGGCCAGGAGAAGTGGCTTGAACGGACCTGGCGGTAGCGGACGATCGGCATTCTGCCTTTCATGTTTCTCAAAGGCCGACAGTCCCTCTGACTGAAAGATCTTTTCCGCTTCGTCGGAGAACAGCACTGAATCGCCGTCAAAGGCAATGCGCACCTCCGTCGGATGGCGGTTGGCATCGACCACGGATTCGGCAAAAACACGCGCCGCCGGATAACCGGCCTCCAGGGCGCTGCGTACATCACTTTCATGCGCGGATAAGAACAGATGCGCACCGAGCGGCCGCAGGTAGCCATAGGGAGCTCGGCCTCGGGTGAACACGCTCCGGGTCAGCGAAAGCCCGTTACCTTCCGCCGAGCGCAGAACACGTAACCCCGACACAGGATCGTTACGGGAAAGAATGACGACCTCCACCCTGTGCTGTCCGTCATTGTTAAACGAAAGCAGTTTCTTGACGAGCGGAAAGGCTACCCCCGGAGCCGCTGTTTGCTCGAGGCGATCAAGTTGAACGGCCATGTAGGCCGTATCGTTCTGCTCTTCAAACACTCGATTCTCGTCCTCGAAATCGAACAAGGCGCGTGATGACAGGGCCACCACCAGTTGGTTGTCGAGCGTCACCGTCATACGGGTTTTCCTAAATTGAGGCTACGGAAATGGTTGAGGTCATTCTTGACACTTGGGCAGCGACACGATACTCGATTCAATTGACGCCATTAAAGTGCAATCAGCACAGGATATGAGGGTATCCCAGAGCAATTCAGAATCGTGATTCTGCGTACCATCCAAGGTCTGGCGAACATCACGATCAACATAGACAGTTTTCCAGCACCTTGGCGGCCGCTTCGGTCATCACGATTTTCACCGCCATCTGCGCCCGGGTCAGACCTACAAAAAGTTTGCGGCACTCGCGTTCATTGAGTTCGGCAAAGTCTATTTCGCTCAGGATGACGGCTGGGTCGGACTGGCCTTTGAAGCGGTAGATGGATTCGACCCGCAGGTCACCCTCCTTCCAGATCGGTGAACCATCAATGTTGTATCGACCAGTAAAGCGATGGAGGGCGTGCTGGCCCAACGTGTCCTGGCTGAGCAGTGCAGACTTGCTGGCACCGTGCCCGGTAAGGATGACCATGTCGCTGATCTGGAATCCTTGCTTCAGCAGGCTTTCTACGGCCAGCGTGGTTTGCTGCCGCATGGCTTGCGGGCTGCCATCGCTGGTCAGGAATTCCGGTGCATCGCCGGGATAAGGACTGCGTGTTTCGATGGGATGGCTGGCCAGCCGGAAGGCGTTGATGGTCTGGCAAATAATTTGCGGGCTGCGAAAATTGTCATGACAGCTCAGATGGACAGCGTCAGGCAGATCAAATCCATCGCGTTCGTAGAGTCGCTGATCTTTATCTTCGAGCAGGTAGAGCCGCCCATTATCCTTGAGTTGGCCGATCAGGCACTCAACCCAATCCGGTGTAAAGTCCTGGCCCTCGTCGATGATCAGCAGGTCCAGGCGAGGAGCGCTGTCCGTCATGGCCTCCTTGTAGACTTGGCATACATTCTGGAACATATCAGGGGAAGTGAAGTCAGGCTCCCCCTTTGTGCGCCGGTAGTGCTCAACACACAACTCATGAAAGGTGCTGACCTGCACTTGCGGCGGTGCCAACCGGCTGATGTGATCCGAAAGTGGACGGTTGTAGCAGACATAGAGCGCACGTTGTTGTTGTGCCGCCGCATCACTCAGCAAGCGCAAAGCCAGTTGAGTTTTGCCGGACCCCGCCGTGGCCTGAATGCGGATCATGCCCGAAGGCGCCTGGATGCGTGGCACCCAGGTTGCCAAACCATCGGCCAGTTTCCGGCTCGAGGACACAATCTGGCGTTGCAGGGCCGAAACATCCGGTGCAATCGTGAGCAGATTGGACAGGAATCGTCGGACTTGATCGGCGCCGGGGGATGGAGCGCGTAGCGGCAACAACTGCTGCACCTTGGCGCCCAGATGCTCGTAATCTTCGGCATCGAAGATGCGCTCGCGAGGGATGACAATAATTTCGCCAGCGAGTACCCGGCAATCCGGCAGAACCAGACAATTCTTGATGGAAGTCTTGATACCGGCGTGATCAAGCCGGTTGAGCATGGCGGAGTATTGCACCCTGAGTTGCTGGTCGACACGTTTCGTTTTCGTACCGTAGGTTTTGAAGATGCCATCTGCCCGAAAGGCGACTTGGCCAGCTTTCACCTCCATCAGTAGCAATTCACCCGATCGGTTCATGATCACCAGATCAATTTCGCCATGGCTATCCTCGCCTTGACGCAGGCTGTGCCAATCGACGTTATGGAAAATTTCGTAGCCGTCGGGCAAGTCCAGTTCCAGACGATCAAGAACATCCAGCTCACGAAAATACCCTGCGTTGGCGGCTCGGGTGGGGGCCGTACAAGGAAAGAGTTTGGCCATGAGGTTTGGCGCACACCCAAGCCAATTCAGGCTTGGGTGTGGGCACGCTTTGTTGTGATTTTGTTGGGTGTCAGTCTATCGCTTTGAAGGCAGGCTTGATAGGTCGAGTCTCAGGAATGTTCAAACCCATTTCGAATTCGCCTTGACGCCCCGCCGGGCAGCCAGCTTTGGCGGCATCGAATCGAGCGGTTTTAGTTTTAGGTAATCCAAAGGACTGGCATAGCCGCGCCTACTTGATCAAGACAAGCGGGGAATGGACGCAGTTGAGCCACGACCACACCTTCCTCAATGACTTTATCGAAACCGGGGAGGCCGATCCAGAAATTGAGTACGCGCAGATGGAAGGCGGACTGGCGCATTGCTTGATTGCCGACGATGATGAAGACGGCTTCGCCGTGCATTACAGCAGTACATCGTTTTTCGACAGTGACAGCCTGTTGCTCTGCTCCGACTGCTTGCACGACTCCTTATGCGATTCTCGTCTAAAACAGTTGTACAACCCGGCGCTTTACCCCAAGCAACATGTTGAGGTTTGGCGCAAGGCCGTGCTGAAAGCAGGAGCACCCGACAATTTTTCAATCATCCTCGCTCGGATGAATCCAGTGCCGACGCAACCGGATTTGGCTGGATCAGCGGTGCAATAGACCACGCGGCACGGTTCAGTTCGCTGGATCCTCGTGTGACAGGCGCGGAACAGTGCCCCTTGAATACAAAAAATGGCGGCTATTCGTTAGCCTGACGGGTGTCATGGATAGATTTCCTGATTGCTTTCCCACTGTCGGCGTCAAGGCCAAACATGGTACTCATGAATACGTAATTGATACCCGTGATTTTCTTTATTTCGGCTGCTGTCAATGGTGGCGAGATACGTTGGAAACGATGAAGCTTCATCGAATATTCTTCGTCAATATGCGCAGGATCGCCCTGATAAGGCGCTTTGACAAGTTTTCCATCTGCCTCACCGAACGCAACAATGCCAACACCAGATTGATACAGAAAAATCACATCACCCTTGGCTAATCTCTCGATTTTGTACTTCCACGGATCAAAGTAGGCTGCGGCCTTGCCGTGGGATAGCATATCGTCATGGTCTTGCTGGGTGTTGCTGGCATTGGTGTTGAGGATGTAATAGCCTTCTGCAATGTCTTCGTAAGGATTGTCGAGAACCCTGAACGGCGACATTTCAAGCAACATCTCATCGGCACCGCCAGCGTAGATACGGTAGACCCAAGGCCGTACATCCAACCCGCTTGAGCGCCAATAGCGGGCAGCTTCTCGGGTTCGGTAATCCAATCCATTGGTGATTACTACAAAAACTTGTTTCCGGTTGAAATCATCATCCGATAACTGAACACCAAATTTCGCTTTATGCGCCATTTTGAGTGATTGGGATGGGTCAGTTGCATTCTTGAACCAAGCGTCCAATTCATGGTATTTCATTGCACCGTAAATCTGGCCGTAACGGAGCACTTGAAGCAGGTTTGAGCTATGGGATTCCCACGCTTTCAACTCGAAGATAAAGAGATTACCTTCCTTGTCTACCGCCATTAAATCAGGCTCTTCTTGCCAGCTACGGGACTGCATCAGAAGAATAAGTTCATCATCAGGAAACAACCTGTCCAATGACCTGAAGAGAATATCTTGCAGAGCACGCTCATCAAGACCGAAGGACTGTAACCTTTGTGTTCGGCGTTTTTCAGCAAAGCGGGTTTTGGTATTGATATTTATCAGCATGGTAATAACTCCGATGGATGGCTAGCGATTGAATTTACCAGCTGGCGCAGATTTATCACACCAGTCGGTGTTGAATGATTGGTTGGACGAATCCGCAATGCGGAGAAAAGGCGGCACCGACCGTCGACCATGAAAGCGCATCCCGTTACTTGGCATCCTGCCAGATGTTGTAGCCTGCGCAGTGCCTATCGTTTATAGCTGCTGCCCTTGCTATTCCACAACCCGCTGATTTTCCTGTTTACTTTCCAAAATTAAATTCAAATCCTCAGCATGACCTGAGTGCCAGAATTCAATAACTCAGCCAGCGGTTCAATAAACCCAAGAGAGTGCTCAGACTCACTCTCGGTGATCGTGATAACAATCTGTACGCCGCGCGACTTTAGATATTCACCCAATTGCAACAATGCCATCTGTGCAACAGGCTGATGTTTGAGCAAATGAATGTCTTCGAGCAATACCAGTTCCATACTGTATAGCCTATCCAGGCAAACTTTATCGCTAAGACCAATCGATAATTCGTCTGCTGTAATGATGACAACTTGACCCTCGGGTCGGAAGTGTAGCCAGCTATTCCCGACGGCATGTAACAGATGCTTCTTGCCACTACCCACGGGGCCTAAGATCAATAATGGGTTTTGTTCAACACGGCCAAAAGAAGTGGAGGCTAGAAAAGCGTAGGTATAAGCAAGAGCATTATTGGAATTCGAGTTAAAACGATCGAAGTTCAGTTTAGGGTCAATACCACATGCAATGACTTTATTTAGATGCTCAGCCGTTATTGGTTCAGGTTCGGCACGGGCTTTGCAGAAATCGTTGAGTGACGACATTATTTGTTGAAACTGCTTGTTCGACTCTGCAAGTTCATCCAGGCTTGTCCATTCAATCATAGGAATTAGGGTGGCCTTCACGGCTTTGCTTATGTAACTCGCAACCAAATTTTCATGATCTAACAGGCCCCATTCGCTCCCGAACGTCACTTCGGTCACGACACCAGTTTTTAGTAATTTGATGCCGCCTAAGGGACTGTGGGCATAAACCCCATCCGCTGGACAATCGAAGCCCAGGCCAAGATAAAGATGCAATATCATCCCCTGATCAAATAAGAAAAAGTTTTCACACCTGAGTTTCCTTGCAGATACGACGGTATGTGTCGTACTCGGTATGTCACCGAGAATTACTGCTCGCGACATGGAATGTCGCGCCATAGCGAAAATGTCTTGATCGATATTCTGGTCTCTATGGGTTTCGTCGAACGGATGATTTCTTTCTACGTATTTTCCCTTGTTCTTTTCAAGCATTTTCTTCAGCCAGAATGCCGCTCGCCAAAATGGTCACTCGAAATTCATCGGCCAAGGCCGTGTTTCTATTCGCACCGCAGCACAGTATCTGCTCATGGTCTGCGTCGCCGATGGTATTGCGCACTGTGTTCAATATTTTGTTAACCTGGCCCAATCTCTGGAGTGCTCCAGGTGCCCCCTCAATGGAAACCAGAATGCCTGATGCAGATCGTAGCCGACGCTCGCCGAGTAATGGGTGTGCGATAGCTTGGAGGGCAGCCGTTTCGGCGGCATTTTCCCCTCTGGCGTTTCCGTACCCTATCGCGGAGTACCTATCCTTGGAGAGTATCGACCGGACGCCCTCTGTGTCGATATTGACCAAACCGGATTCAGAAAAAGGTAGTGTCACACCCCGATAGAGTCGCTCGAAGGTGGTTGTCGCCTGATCGAGCGGGAACGACAACGATCTTTCCATCCCGGATGCCTGCGCCAGCACTTGATTTGGGATTGTGAAAACGGCATCCACTCGGCGGCCCAATGCATGGGTTCCGGCTAGGGCAATTTGCTGACGTCGCCGCCCTTCGAAATCGAATGGGGTTATGGCGGCGCCAAAGGAAATGATCTTTTTTTCATGCAATATTGCTGCAATGACCGGCGCAATACCGGTTCCGGCAGCGCCACCCATGCCGGCAACAACAAATGCAATATCGAGGTCGACAACTGCCTCGGCAATCTCCGACTTGGCATCGATGGCAAGAAGCTTTGCGCTTCGGGCATCATCCGGACGAGTAATTCCGTTACCGATTAGAACCTTTCGAACTGCTGCTACGCCATGCAAAGCAAAGGGATCAACGTCAATCGCGATGGAGCAGTTCAGGTAGGGAAGTTTTCCGAGCAGGCTGGAAAGTACAGATCCACCGGCACCGCCGATGGCTACCACACCGATTCGAGGAGCCAAAGGATCGTCAGCAATCTCGAGAAGGTTTTCCGGAGCAACAAATTGCGTGGTGCCCATCGATAGGGCCGCCGATGAAGCGGTTCCTGCCAATGCCATAGCAGGCAGTGCCGTAGTGGCACCCAAACAAGACAGTGTGTGCAAAAACTTACGGCGATCCATAACGGTTCTCCCACAGTCGGTGATGAAAGAACTATGGCTCGGTAGTCCGACACCATGAGTCGCAGTAGAGTTGGTTTCCTTGAGCTGCGAATAAATTTTCCTGCCATGCATTTCATGCGACACAAAACGTCGTACGTGGGGCGATAATGGCATCAATGACTCAACATCCCCTTGTTCTTAACCAGTACTCCGCCTCCTGATTTTCTGACACTCACGCTCGCAGATTGAATAACACCATGCGCACATTTTCAAAATCCAAACTCCTGGCTTTACGCCAATGTCCAAAACGGTTGTGGCTCGAAGTTCATCGCCCTGACTTGCGCGAGGACTCTGCGGCGACTGAGGCCAGCTTCCGAGTGGGGCACAAAGTCGGCGACATGGCCCAGCGGATCTATGATCCCGAGGGACGCGGGGCGCTGATCGACGTGCAAAGCGAGGGTTTTAACCGCGCCTTTGAGCGTAGCGCGGAGTTGCTTCACACCACGCAACCCATCTTTGAAGCCGGCTTCAGCGCCGGTGGAGCGCTGGCCTTTGCTGACGTCATGCTCCCGGAACAGAAAGACGGCAAGCGGGTCTGGCGGATGGTGGAAGTCAAATCCTCGACCAGCGTAAAGGACTACCACCACGACGACGTGGCGGTGCAAGCCTTCGTGGCCCAATCCGCCGGCGTGCCGCTGGAATCCATCGCCCTGGCGCATATCGACAGTGCATGGACATACCCGGGCGATGACGACTACCGGGGGCTGCTCAAGGAAAATGATCTGACCGAAGAAGCCTTCGCGCGTAGCGAAGAGGTCAAAGGCTGGATCGCCCAGGCACAAAGCATCGTCGGTGAGCCCGCCGAGCCTGTCATCAGCACCGGAAAACAGTGCGAAACGCCTTACGCATGCGGCTTTTACGAACATTGCTGTAACGCCGAGCCGAAGTCGCAATACCCGGTCTCTTGGCTACCCCGCTTTCCCTCGGCCAAGGTACGTGAACTGGCCACCCAAGGGATCATTGACCTGAGAAATGTTCCTGACGACCTGCTCAACGCTCGACAGCAACGGGTCAAAGAACACACGCAAACCGATATGGTATTTTTTGATGCCGCTGGCGCCGCCGCGGATCTGGCCGCCTGTGGCTTTCCAGCCTACTTTCTCGACTTCGAGACCATCCAGTTCCCAGTGCCCATCTGGAAAGGCACCCGGCCCTATCAGATGATTACCTTTCAGTTCAGTCTGCACACCCTGGCGGCGTCCGGCCGGCTTGAGCAAACCGCTTTCCTCGATCTCTCCGGCGATAATCCGTCCGAGCCCTTTGCCCAAGCCCTGATCGCCGCCTGCGGTCAGCAAGGGCCCGTCTACGTCTATAACGCCGGATTTGAAATGGCGCGTATCCGCGAACTGGCCGAACGTATCCCACAACTGAGCGAACCGCTGCTGGCGATCAACGAGCGCGTTGTCGATCTATTGCCCATCGCTCGTGAGCGTTACTACCATCCCAGCCAGCAAGGGAGCTGGAGTATCAAAAAGGTGTTGCCGGCCGTGGTGCCCGAACTGCGCTACGACGCCCTTGACGGGGTGCAGGATGGCGGCATGGCGATGGAGGCATTCCTTGAAGGCATTCACCCAGGCACCAGCGCCGAGCGCAAAGACGCAATCGAACAGCAACTTCTGGCCTATTGCCGGCTCGACACCTACGCCATGGTGCGCCTGTGGCAGGTATTTGCCGGTCGCACGGAACTGAGGCTCTGACCATGCCAAGACGCCCGGATTCTCTCGAAACACTCCAGCTTTCCCATGAACTTCTGCGGCGCATACCCAAGGGCCGCACCATCACCGCCCCGGAACTGCATCAGCAACTGGCGGACGCCGGCTTCGAGCGAGACATGCGAACCATCCAGCGCCAACTGGAAACACTTGCCGAATACTTCGACCTCGACCGCGATGACAGCAGCAAACCCTACCGTTATTGCTGGAAGGAACGGGCCAAAGGTTTGTCGTTGCCAAGTCTCAGTACGCAGGAATCGTTGTTGCTCATGCTCGCGGAGCAGCATTTGAGCAGCCTGCTCCCCGCCAAGCTTATGAAATCGATGGAAGGATTTTTTACCCAGGCTCGGAGCCAACTGGTGGACAAGGGCTCAAGCCAGCGCGAACGCGAATGGCTGCAGAAAGTGCGTGTGGTCAGCACCAGCCAGCCCCTGTTACCCCCAAAGATCGACCCCATCGTATTCGATCAGGTCAGCAATGCCCTCTACGGCAATCAGTGGCTGGAGGTGGATTACAAGAACGCGGCCGGCAAGCGAACCGCCACTCGCGTCATGCCGCTGGGTCTGGCCCAGCAGGGTCCGCGCATGTACCTCGTTTGCCGCTTCGATGGCTACGACAACGAAAGAAGCCTTGCTCTGCATCGCATCGTCTCCGCCCGTGCCACGACTCTGACTTTCGAGCGCCCCAAGAACTTTGATCTCAAACAGTATGACGACGATGGGCGCTTCGGCTACGGCCATGGTGAGCGCATCCGACTGAACTTCCGGATTGAAAAGGAAGCCGGTTTGCATTTGCTGGAATCGCCGCTTTCTGCTGATCAGTTGGCGGTGGAACTGGATGATGTCTATGAAATCACGGCGACGGTGGTGGATTCGGCGATGCTGGATTGGTGGCTGAGGGGATTTGGGGATGCGGTGAGCGGGATCGGTAAAACTCCGATCCCGTTGTGAGGCAAACGCCCCCTTGGCGCAGGTTCGCCTGATTCAATTTTTCACGGAACACCAAAATGCCGACCGGTAAAACCCACAATAGTCTCGCCCGCCAATGGGAATTGCTCAGACGCTTGCCGCCCCGTGGCCCAGGCAAGACGGCAAAGCAACTGGCCGATGAATTGAAAGATGCCGGATTTGCTGTCACCAAGCGCACAGTGGAAAGAGATTTGGCCAATCTGTATGATGCCTTCGACCTCGTCTGCAACAATGCGGGCGTCCCATTCGGGTGGCACTGGATATCCGGCGCCTGTCCGGAAATGCCCGGCCTGACTCTGGCCGAGGCGCTCTCATTGCGCCTGCTGGAAAACTACCTGAAACCGCTCCTGCCGGTATCGATATTGTCGGTACTGGCTCCGCGATTCAATTCGGCCGCAAAAAAACTTGATGTGATGGCCGAGGAAAACGCCATGGCCCGCTGGACAGATAAGGTGCGTGCAGTATCGCCTTCATTGCCGTTCCTGCCGCCGAAAATTGCCGATGGTGTGCTGGAAACGGTGCAGGAAGCGGTGTTGCTCGAAAGACAACTCGATGTCGATTACCAGGCGTTCAATGCGCCAGAAGCTACAGAACAGCAATTGCACCCGCTGGCCATCGTGCAACGTGGGCCGGTGACATACCTGGTCGCCACGGCTTTTGATTACGATGACATCCGCCTTTACGCCGCGCATCGCATCTTAGCGGCCAAGGTGTCGGAAGAACCTGCGAAGCGGAGTAAAGACTTCGATCTGGACGCCTACATTGCCCAGGGAGCCTTGCAATTCGGAAAGGGTGAGACCGTTCGCCTCGAAGCGCACGTTTCGGAAGGGTTGGCCTGTGTTTTGCGGGAAACACCGATTTCGGAGGTCATGACTCTGGAACCGGAGGGTTCGGAATGGAGGCTCGTGGCGACGTTGGCGGATTCCTGGCAATTGCAATGGTGGGTGTTGTCGCAGGGGTCGGGGATTACAGTGATTTCGCCGGAAGGGCTACGGAATGCGATTGCAGAGGAATTGGCGCAAGCACTGGCGGGTTATAAAGAGGGCACCAACGAATGAGCAGCGGCGCCACTGCTCAAGCCAGGCACTTCTTCTTGCTGCGCCTTACATGATGCCTCGACCTCAAATCAAAATAGTTGCATCAACCAGTCAATGGACTCAGGGTAGTGATCGCAATCGAGCACGAATTCCTGTCCCCTTCCCACCGTATTTAGCCGCACTGTGCTTCCCTCTGGCGTCCAGCGTTTCGATTTGCCATGGAAGGACAGTGCGGACTGCCTGCCTTCAGGCGAGAACCAACTCGGCAATTGCCACCTTGAGCGGGAATTACCTGGTGCTGTCAGGATGCGCTTCGTATCGATTTTTTCGAATATTCCTCCTCCGGATTGTTCGATGCGCTGTTCCCCAATGCAAAAATGGTCGGTAGCGATGTAGACCGTGTTGCCATCCTTTTCGAATCGTTTTGGAACTGCAATATGCGGATGATCATGCAACCAGGGATTACGCTGGACTATCGCCGCGATGGACTGTGTTCCTGATATTGAAACCACCTCCCCGATCTGTAACCAGCCGAAAAGGACATGAAGATCCGGACTGCCCGGCTTGTAGCGCCAGGTTCCGTTCAGGCTTTCGACATTCCGGAACCAGCCGAAAAACAAGAATAAGTCACCCAACCCTACGCCATGTTTTCGCAAATGACCCTGGGCAGAAGCAATTTGTCCCAAGGCCGGTCGCCAGCCAGGTTTTCGTGGCAGCGTTGATACAGAAAGATCTGGATCGATATGCGTCGAGTTGTATCTCGCGTTCAGGGGGGTTAGATCGCTGACGAGTTTGCCAACGTCGATCCCGGCAAGGAATATTTCGTCATAACGCCTGAGGTCGCTGTTGGATGGGATTGGCAGCGAAAGCATGCGTCCATCGGGCAAGATCGGGCTGGCACCGCCTCCTGATGTCGAATCAAATCCCTTGCGGCTCAAAATAATTTTCATGTTCTTCCCTTAATAACGACATGGAGTGTGTTTTCACAAGACAAGCAGCAATATTCGCTATCGACCTCGATTGGTCTCCATCGTACTAAACTTTAAAACAATAATATTCGACAAATAGAAGCGTTTCGAGCCTGGCAGACAATGTGCGGACAGCGACTCTGCAACGTCCGTGGCTTTAACCCAGCATTCCGTGTTGAGCATGCAAACGATCAGGAGTTTGACGAAGGTCCAGTGAGAACAAGGTAGAACGGCCACCAGGAGAAAGGAAATCCATTCCGAAAGCAGCATACAAATTGAAGCAGAAAAGGGCATAAGGAAGCATCCGAGATCGAGAAGTATCCTTCGCAAACCGACATGTCATGTTAAGTGTTTCCTGTATTTATTCGTATATATTCACGTGCCGCTGCAATGTCTTCGGCATCTGTTGGCTAACGCGAGTGTCTAAACTTAACTTTCTTCATTGACTGAATGCTAGCGTTTCAAACCGTGTGTATTCTTTCAAAAACGTAAGCTTGACAGTGTCAGTCGGACCATTTCGCTGTTTGCTGATGATGCATTCTGCAAGGCCACGTAATTGTTCTTCGTTGCGTTTGTAGTACTCCTCTCGGAACAAAAACATGATTACATCTGCGTCCTGCTCAATTGCTCCTGATTCGCGAAGGTCCGACATGATCGGTCGCTTGTCCTCGCGCTCTTCAACTTTCCTTGAAAGCTGAGACAGAGCAATGATCGGAACATGGAGTTCTTTTGCCAGCGCTTTGATTGCTCGTGATATTTCAGAAACCTCTGTGGCTCGGTTATCGCTCTGCCTTGAAGCATTCATCAATTGAATGTAATCGATGACAATAAGCCCGAGCGGCTTCTCACATTGCCGTGAAAGCCTACGAGCCTTCGAACGAAGTTGGAGTGGTGTAATTCCACCGCTTTCGTCAATATAGATCTGTGCCTCATGAAGCTTGCCAAGTGACATTCCCAGCCGACTCCATTCATCGTCAGTCAGTCGGCCCGTGCGGATTCGCTGAGAATCTACCCGTCCGACGGATGCCAACATCCTCATGGCCAACTGAACTCCTCCCATTTCCATTGAAAAAATTGCGACCGGCAAACCGCTATGGATAGCAACGTTTTCTGCGATGTTCAAAGCGAATGCTGTTTTTCCCATCGATGGGCGCCCAGCAACAATGATCAGGTCTCCCGGTTGCAATCCTGACGTTAAGCGATCAAGATCGATAAACCCAGTTGGAATGCCAATCACATCCGATGGATTGTCCTGGTCGCAAAGTGTCTGAATCGATGTAATGGCCTCGGTCAGCAAGGCGTCGATATGCCTAAAATCCTGTGAATACCTTTCGCCGGCCTCGGCGATCTCAAAAATCTTTCTCTCCGCCTCATCAAGCAAGGTCTTTGCATCTCTTCCCTGCGGATTAAGGGTGTCACTGGCAATTTCGTCAGCAGCGGCAACGAGGCGTCTCAATACTGATCGTTCCACAACAACTTCAGCGTATCGCTGAATATGGGCACTCGATGGTGTGTTGGCTGCCAACTCCCCTAAATAGGCAAGCCCACCGGTTGCGTCTGACTGTCCCATACTGTCGAGCGCTTCTGCCACGGTTACTACATCAGCTGGCTTGTTCGAAGCGATCAGGCTTTTTATTTGACGGAATATTTTGCGATGTTCATCTCTATAAAAGTCGCTTTCTTGAAGGGTTTCTCCCAAGCGATCCCACGACTGGTTGTCTAAAAGCAAGCCTCCTAACAAGGACTGTTCTGCTTCGTCAGAATGAGGAGGAACGCGTAACTCAGAAAGCAGAGGGTCTTTTTTTGGGTAATTTTTTCGGCGAGACGAATCGGAATCCAAGGTGAATCTCCATCAGCGATAAATCGGGTGGGGGGAATTACCGCATGTTCACTTCTCACCGCGACGAATTGTGTCGCTCTCGAGAAGCAGAACTAAAACCGTTGTTTCGAAAGCAACTGCGCTGTCGGAATAGTGCGCAAGAAAACTGAACCATCGCTTCGGTTACGGCCATGGCAGCATATCCGACTGAACTTCAGTATTGAAAATGAAGCCGGTTTGCATTTGCTGGAATCGCTGCTGTTCGCCGATCTGCAGGCAGTGGAACTGGATGATTCCTATGAAATCACCGCGACGGTAGTGGATTCGGCGATGCTGGATTGGTGGCTGAGGGGGATTTGGGGATGCGGTGAGAGGGATCGGTAAAACCACCTTGTCGTTGTGACGGAATGGCTATAGTCGCGATGCGCTGACGCCGGAGGCGCAATGGAGCTCGAATGCAGAGGAATTGGCGCAAACCCAAGCAGGTTAGGGCGTGCGCTACAAGGATTGAGCCGTTGCGCACGCCACAAGCCAGGTGCTTCTTGTTCATCAGCGCACTGTCGAGTAGATTTACTCAATCTATTGAGTGAAAGTGCACGATATGTTCCAGCGCCCCCAACTCGCCATTCTCTCCAACCGCCTGCTACAGCCATGCCGTTTCCTGCGAATCCTTGCCGGGCCGCGTCAGGTCGGCAAAACCACACTGGCCCGTTAGGCCATCGAACGTTTTGACGGGCAGACTCATTACGCAAGCGCTGATCTTCCCGCAGCCCCCGACGCCAACTGGATTGAACAGCAATGGCGGCTGGCCAGATTGCTGGCCGCTGAGTGTTCGCCACCACGCACGGCCCTGCTCGTACTGGACGAGGTGCAAAAGGTGCCACGCTGGTCGGAAGTGGTGAAAATGCTTTGGGAAGAAGACAGCTTTGCCGGGCGGCCCCTGCATGTAGTGCTGCTTGGCTCCTCGCAATTCTTGCTGCAAAAAGGACTGGGCGAGAGTCCTAGCCGTTACGTTAAGGTGTTGATAGCGGTATGAAGCTGTAACCCGGCGCCGCAGAGAAGTGGCCACCAATTTTCCTTGGTGGCCACTTTGTTTTCATGGCATGAAATAGATGATGTCCTCTGACGCCACCGGCCCCTTCGCCAGTCCCAGTCTCATTGCCGGCGTTTGCTTGTCCTCGCCCACCTCACAGTAGTTGTAATACACCCTGAACATCTCCAACAGACGGGCCAGGTTACCTGGGTCGTAAGCGTTCTTGCCGAACCACAGGCCGTTTCGAGCACCCACGACGACTCCGCGCTCCGCCATTGTCAGCCCACGCCGCACCTGCATGAAAAACTTATCCACCGCGTGCAAAGCGCCCTTCAAGTAGAGTCGAGCCGCGTGCGTCAGTTGGTCGTCTATCTGTTCCCGTTTGGCCGTTGCGGAAGCCTCGTCATCTTCCGCCAACACCGGCGGCATCACATCGATGTCGGTGAGCCAGCACATGCCCTTCACGGGTTCTCTCATGTCGGGCATCGGATGCCGCACCCAGCCATCCTTCCACCGGCCATGTGCCGTCACCGCAGCCATTTCGTCCCGCATCAACTTCTCCGCCACCTGCGATTCGCTCAGGTGCCCATTGGCCAGTTGGGTCTGGGCGAAGCGCCGCTGCGCTGCCTGTAGTAATTTCTGCTTCTGGCCCTGTGTGCCTTCCTTCAGGACCTGCACGTACCAGGCATCCGCAGTCCTGCGCGGTATCCGTGACTGATAGGCCGCCATAAAGGCGGCTCGAATACCGGACTCCTGGTCCATGTACAGGCGGACCTTCTCCGCCTTGTGCAGTAACCGTGCTACGAATTGGACATGAGCATTCATGGACACCTGCTCACGAACCTGCATGCCTCTCACCGGGGTGCGCGTCGTAGGTGCAGGACCGTCGCCGGCCTCAATATCTGCCCGCTCCATCGCCGCCTCGTATGCGGCCTCGATGGCTGCATCCAGCTTCTCCCCCTTGGTGCGCTTCTGTGTTCGGAGAGCAGATGACCGCGCTGCCGCATCATAGTCCTGCGGCAGCCAGACACGGGCATAGCGGCGGAAAGGCTGGGCATGCTTATGATCGCCATAGCGCGTCAAGTCATGCGCGACGGCGTCGGCATCTATCTCCGGGTCAAAGTTGAGGGTGGCGGCAAAGACGTATCCGGTCTCCAGGTCAGCAGTGGCGGTGGACCACAGTAGCGTGTTACGCCGGTCCTTGCTGGAAGCCCAATTGACCATGAGTGCCTGGCGGTCGGCGCAGAGATAGCGCTTACCCAAGTCCTCTCGTTCAAGAAGACTTCGCTCTCTGGCCCCAGCGAAGAGCCGACACTGATTCCAGATGAAATCAATCCGTCGGTACAGGATGCCCGGAGTAATCTTCAGGAGCTTGATGATGCGCCGGATGGGCACCGTGTTCATCAGGTGCTCAAAGATATCCCGATTTGGATGCGTGACCTTCTGGCGGTGGGTAGCCTTGGCCGCCACCGAAAAGACCTTGCCACAGTGGTTGCAGCGATACCGCGGCGTGCCATGGCGGTTGGCGCCGTATCGCACATAATTGCCTGCAACCTCGGTCACTGGGCGATTATGAAACTCACAATCTTCGTTTGGACATGTCGGGCCGACGGGAGGCTCGAGGTACGCGGAGATGCGCAGCAGTTCCTCGGCAATAGCAAGGTTGCTCTGCATGGGAATCGTCTCGCCACACAAGCAGCACCGCAACGCAGGGAGATAGATGTCCCCTACTTGGTTTGTACAGACGATGTAATCCCCGATGCCGGGCGGCACGAGAGCCGTACCACTCGGACGCCGGCCGCGTGGGTTGGCTGGCTTCTCTTTAGGCGGTACGCCAAAATTGGCACATGTTGGATTCTTGCAGTGATTGACTTGAATGCCCGCAGCTTCGGGCGGGAAGCGTGGCGGCCAGGTCTTCTGAGGAGATTTCTTCTTGGACAAGACTACGCCCCAACTCGTTGAGTTGAGGCGTAGTTTACGAGAAGCAGGGTGTCAGTATCAACACCTTAACGTAACGGCTAGGGCGAGAGTCTGGCCGGGCGATTTGAAGTGATCCGCGTGCCGCATTGGTCTTACACCGAAATGCGTGACGCTTTTGGCTGGGACTTGGACCATTACCTCTATTTTGGCGGCTACCCCGGCGCGGCGACGCTGGTGGACGATGAATTCCGCTGGAAAAGCTATGTGCTCGATTCCATCATCGAACCGACGCTGTCGCGTGACGTGCTGCAACTGGCGCGGATAGACAAGCCCGCGCTGCTGCGCCGCCTGTTCGTTCTCGGCTGCGCCTACTCCGGTCAGATTCTTTCCTACCAGAAAATGATCGGACAACTCCAGGATGTCGGCAACACCACCACGCTGGCCAACTACCTCGCGCTACTCGGCGGAGCCTGGATGCTGACTGGTCTGGACAAGTTTGCCGGCGATCTGGCACGTAGCCGCGCCGCCAGCCCTAAACTGCAAGTGCTCAATACAGCGCTGATCACCGCCCAACTCCCGCAAAGCTTTGCCATGGCGAGGCAGGACAGCGAACTCTGGGGCCGCCTGGTCGAATCGGCCGTCGGCGCTCACCTGCTCAACACCGCCCCGCCTGGCACAGAGATTACCTATTGGCGCGAGCGCAATCAGGAAGTGGATTTTGTGCTGCGCCACGGCAATAGGGTGTTACCGATTGAGGTAAAAAGCGGGCGGAACAAGGGGTCCCTCAGCGGATTGCGGGGATTTGCGGAGAGCTTCAAGATCAGCGACAGCCTCGTGGTCGGAACGGGTGGTGTGCCTCTGGAGACGTTCTTTGCAGTGGGGGCGGAGGCGTGGATGGGTGCGCTGGGGTAAGCGCGAGCGGGGAAAAACGTAATTGGATCAATCCCGATGTGTAGAGATATAAAACCCCAGATTGATCTTGAATTGTTATCATTTTCTTCGGGAAAAGCGGCCGACTGAAAAGATGCAGACCCCAAGCGGATAACACTGGCCAGGATGCAGGGCCAGCATGCTGTCCACTCGGCGCATCCCAGGAAGTTTTGGGGCTATTTTTTAATAGCTGGATCGTGCCCCTCCCTCGATCACGGTGTCTTCCGATGCGATTCATGAGAGGCAGTCGGCCAAGTGATGATCTGTGCGATCAGAGGCTTGATTCAGTCTTAGAAACCCATCGTTGCCCTTGCCCCCTCTTTAACGGCACACTCGGCTTCGAGGGCTGCGACCAGGGCGGCCGAAGAAGTGATCGGGCGAAATCGGTTCTGGCGAACCACGGCAGCGAAATCGCCGGGGGTCAGTTTCTGCATGCGCATCAGTTTCGCCAACTGGTCCGGTTGCGGCGTGGAAAGTTCCAGTTCGATGCAGTACCGGCGCAACAGTTCCCATGCCTGCTCGGGCTTGAGAAAACCAAACTTCACCTTGAGATCGAAACGGCGTAGCGCGGCCTGATCCAGCCCTTCCATCAAATTGGTTGAAGCGATGAACACGCCAGGGAATGCTTCCATCTGCGTCAGCATTTCATTGACGAGGGTGACCTCCCAGCTATTTCTTGCGCCTCGGCGATCTTGCAAGAAGCTGTCGATCTCGTCGATCAACAGCAAGGCGCCATCCTGTTCTGCTTCCTTGAAGGCGCGGGCAATGTTCTGCTCATTTTCGCCAACCCACTTGGACATCAGATCAGAAGCACGCTTGACCAGCAACGTAACGCCCATTTGCTCGGCCAGCCAGCGGCCATAGGCCGTTTTTCCGGTGCCAGGATGTCCGTACAGACAAAGCCGCCCTGACCTTGATTGCACCAACCCGGCAGCAACCTGAGCCAAATCAGTGTCGGCATGGATGAAGGCCGGATCGTAGATTTCCGGCAGCCGGTTGGGGTCATTTTTACGGATGGGCTGGTGACCTTGCGCTTCCAGCGTATTGCCGATCAGTAGCTCGACAGCCAAAGCGGCGCCGGTCTCGCCGAGTTCTTCCCGAATCGAGCGAACGACGGATGCGGCCCTGGTGACTACAGCCGGGGCCAGCGCTTCGGACTCGGCAATACGCGCCACACGGGGCGCATCGAGCAAGCCTAGGCAGGCTTCCTGGATGATGCGTTCGCGCTGCTTCTTCGGCGGCACGGGCAGTTCGAAAACCATGTCAAAGCGGCGAATAAACGCTGGATCAAGGCAGCCGATGGAATTGGATAGCCATAGGGTCGGTACCGAATTTTCTTCGAGCATTCGATTGATCCACGCTTTGCGGATCTGCGCGGTGCTCTTGCGGCCAAAGAGACTGTCCCCGTCGTTAAAGACATCCTCAACCTCGTCGAAGAGAATGATTGCCCGACGTTGCGAGAAAAAGCTTTGCGCCGCACGGAAAGCACGCAAACGCCGTTCGCCATTTACGGGATCACCGTCGCCATTCTCGCTCGCGACTTCGAAGAGTTCGCAATCGAGTTCTTTTGCCAACGCCTTGGCCAGTTGGCTTTTGCCCGTACCGGGTTCGCCATGCAGAAACACGTTAACTCCCTTGCGGCCAGTTGTCACAGATTTCTTGAGGTACGGCCGCAAAACAGAAAGGGATGATTCGATATGGCCGTAGTCGGCAATTTCAAGTTCTGCCGGCGCAGCGAGGGCCACAGTATCGCGCAGCAAGCAGATCGGGTCGGTATCGGACGAGAAAATCTTATCGGCGAAGCTGTCGGACAGAAGGTCGAGTTTTCCGCGCAACAACGAGGTGCCATTGCGATCCACCGAGACCAGTCCTGACCTGGCCAGAATCCCTTGCGCACTTAACGATGCTCGAATGTCATGTTCTGGTAGACCGAGCAGTACCGACAGGGCGTGAAACATTTTCACGGAGGACAGTTGCCCAAGCCAGTCGGCCGTATCATCCAGCAGTTGCTCATTTTGAATCAGAACCGCAAATTCAAGTATCCGGCAATCGGTTTCGGCCAGGCCAACAAGTTCTGACAGGCGGGCAACATTTCCACCCAGGCACGAAGGTTTTCTGGACGTACGCAATGTACGCTCACCGGACTGGTGGAGTTTGCGCAGTTCGGCCCTGACTGCCTTTGGATCGAAATCGATTGAATCGGATTCAATCCACTTGCCCAGGCCAAGCATTTCGGCAAGCACGTCGTTGTTGAAGCCATTCTGAGTTACGAATTCCCGGTGTCCTCCCAGCGGAACCAGCAAACGAAGGATCCACAGGCGAACGATCGGATCTATATCGAGCGGCATGTTTGAGTAACGTGAGCGACGACGCATGGCCATGATGATCTCTCTATGTGGTGTCAGATCATTTTCGGCATCCATACGTCAAGATGTGTCGCAAATGTCCAGTATTTTTTCGAGCTATTTCTTAAGCTTTGGGTGCGCTTAAACAAACGACACCAAAGGCCCATGGTATTTTGTGTAAAGGTTGAATCCACAAGGTTTTCAGCCATTTTTTACATCCCAAAATCAAACAGTTTCAAGCCATGTAAATTTAGGAAATAGTGGGGTGATGGCATTCGACGCTATGTGTCGAATTAACAAGTTTGCTTAGCGAAGCCGTTAAAACCGAATAAACTCTTAGCAAGTGACGAATACAACAGCCGAACAGCCGTTTTTGCCGATCCCAACAGCACCAGATCGTCACAAGAATCCGGATCTTCGGCTGAATTGGTGGGTACTTTGGCATATTTCTGACGGAGAAGGCGGCCTACGGGGTCCCCACTTCGCTTCAACTGCTTCATTTGGCCCCTGACAGGCTTTTCCTGCAGGTCGGTCAGTGGCCGTCATCTCAACTCATCGAGTCGATTTGTTCCCGATGCCGCATAAACGCTTGTTCGACCCTCGTGAGGGACTGCGCGGCGAGTAATGGCGTGACAAAACCTGATTCAGAAAGGCAGTCGGCCGTTGAACCGCCTACAAATCGTTGCACCCACCCTCCCGGACGATAAAGCCGACGAAATACCACCTTGAATCGCTCACCTTGATGCAATTTCCGTAGAAAATTTGATGATCGCTTGGTTTTCAAGTGGATGTCGCCCGTTCTCAATTCAATAACGAGCCCTTCCGGCATCCGAACGCGTGCGATGTACCAATTCACGTAATCAATCATTTCAACCTCGACAACCGAGCCGTCCGGATACTTCAAAGCTAATGCTGGCCAGGGATCCTCAAGCAATGGCAGACGGCTCAACCAGAATCCATCCCAGATTTGCTTCGGCCTCAGCCCATGGCGCCGATAGAGCGAGTCAAGCCGGCCGTCATCATGGATGACAGCATTGAGACGATCGCCAAGCGAAAGCACTTCACCGGGCGTTCGATAGGCATTCCAGTCAATAAATGCCGTTTCAAGTGGAACTTGCCAGCCACCAATGTCGATGGTGGCGAATCTCGGTCCCAGGCTGACAACCCTGCCGACCACCGTTTCGCCGGGATAAAAAGGTGGATCGATTGATTTCATAAGCTCTCTTTATAGAAAAAACGCGGGACAGGGCGTAGCAACAGGCAATCAATAACGAACAACCGCCTGGTCGGCGTGGTGTTAGTCTCAGCGAAAGTCAGCAACCAACAGATTCCGTCCTATTGAGGTGCGGAAAGGAAAGGACTTTCTAGGTCTTCCACAACGCCGATCGCAGTTTGGTCAATTCCGTAGGTATGCCCCGCCCGCGGCCGCTTCACTGTCTTCCGGCCACCCGCGGCAAGATGGCCTGACCTGCCTTTGCAGGAACTACAACCCAGCTGCCTGAGCGATGTCCTCCGACAGGTCAAGTGACAAGCGCTCACGGTTCAGATCGCTGATTCGATCCGCCAGGGCATAGACCTTGATCCGCAATTCGTCCGCTTCGACGCGCAGAGAATTCACCATCTCGTTGTCCAGCATGCGAACCCGGACACTTCCCTTACTCCGGTCGTATCGATCCTCAGAAACTAATTGCTTCGGCAGTTGGGGCATTTCATCAAAATTCACCATTTCGCTGCTTTGTGCCGCCAGAATGGATTCGAGATATTTGTGCCGACGGCTGAGCGCGTCGTAGTTCGCGAGTTCCTTCGAAACGCCGGTTTTGGCGTTTGCTTCACCCACTGCTTGGCGAATGTTGGCCAGTGCATCCTGCAGCGTGAAGGCGCGGTGCAAACGGATCATCTGCAGCGCGGCCTCATCTCTCAAGCGGGCCACTTGGGCCTCACCAAGAAACCCGTTAACCTGGGTATTGATGAACGTGTTGCGTGCCGCTTGCGTAATCTCTGTATAGCTGCGCGACAACCGCTCGGCTACCTTGTGCCAGCGCGACAAGGAAAGTGTGTGGCTTTTCATTTCAGGTATTCCTTTCTATTTCGATCAATTTCTCAGTCCAGGCGTGCGCTCGGAGCAGCGGAGACGATCCACGCAACACCTTGTGCGTGGTTTCTGTCTTTGTGGCAACGGCCCTGCGCGTCGCCTTTTACACCAAAGCTCTTCATGTTCATTCGTCCATTCATTGATGAAGTACGAATTTGTAAAAGCCCCTGCCTGAATCATTGGCGAACCCAATACGCAACCGGGGCTTCAGAAACTCAAGAGGCTTCTCCATTAGGGAGAACTGTTCATGCGGGTTAGATACTGAATTTTTTTATGGATGCACTACCTATAGCGAAAGCCATGCCAGCAACCTGCAAAACCGGCTGGGCATCTTTTAACTCACTGTATTTGTGTATAAAACAACCTTTTCTTCTTAATATCTGCGGAAGAGTGCGATTGAAATCGTGTTGAATAAGATAGACTCCTATCTAGGTATGTATATCTTGAGATAGCCTTGTGAAAAAACGAAACGTTGTCTTCGGCGTGATGGATCCTTTCTGGGATGCCAATATCGACCATCCGAGCACGGGGTTCTGGCGCCCGACGGTGTCTGCAGTATCGGTACTGGAGTTCCCGGTGGATCGCTTCGAATTGCTGATTCAGAACTCAATCAATCCGGAATTTGCTAACGAGGTTATGGCGGCCATGAAGGTCGCCTCTCCCACCTCGACGATCATTCCCCATTTCCACCAGTACAACGACCTGTGGGACTTTGAAGAGGTCTTCGCCTATCTGCATGACGAAGTGGCGGACTATCCGTTTGATCCGGACGAGGAGGACTATTTCGTTCACATGTCCACCGGCACTCACGTGATGCGGATCTGCCTGTTTCTGATGGCGGAGTCGCGTTTCCTTCCAGGGAAAATGTTGCAGACCTATCCCGCCGGAACCTACGAGGGGAAGGAACGAAAGGAAGGGGGTATCCGGATCATCGATCTTGATCTCTCAAGGTACGACCTGTTAGCCAAACGATTTGCCGCTCGCCAGGAACAAGGGGCCTCGTTCCTGAAGTCAGGCATCGCCACACGCAATGCCGCCTTCAATCAGCTCATCGATGAAATCGAGCAGGTGGCCATCGCGTCCAACCACCCGATCCTCTTGACCGGCCCAACGGGAGCCGGGAAATCACTGCTGGCACAACGCATTTATGAACTCAAGCATCAACGGTATCAAGCCGCCGGCCTGTTCGTTCCAGTCAATTGCGCCACACTGAAGGGCGAAGGGGCCATGTCGGCGCTCTTCGGGCATCGCAAGGGGGCGTTTACCGGTGCGATCTCAGACCGAACGGGATTGCTCAAACGAGCGCAGGGCGGACTCCTGTTCCTGGATGAAGTCGGGGAACTGGGTGCGGAAGAGCAAGCGATGTTGCTGCGTGCCCTTGAAATTGGCCGGTTCTATCCGGTCGGTGCCGACCAGGAAGAAGAAAGCCGCTTTCAACTTATTTCCGGGACGAACAAGGATCTCATGCAGGAAGTCCGCGCCGGCACGTTTCGCGAGGATTTGTTGGCGCGAATCAACCTCTGGACATACCGCTTGCCAGGGCTGAAAGAACGCATGGAGGACATTGAACCCAACCTCGACTATGAGTTGGACAAATACGCACAGGCGAATGGGAAGCAGGTTTCATTCAACCGGGAGGCCAGGAAGCAATACCTCGACTTCGCCACTTCCGCCGAGGCAATCTGGCGAGGGAACTTCCGCGAATTGAACGCCAGTGTGACGCGCGCCGCCACCTTGGCACCGGGTGGCCGCATCACCCCGGCGGTCGTTCAACGAGAAATCAGCCGACTGATGTCGATGTGGGCTTATGAAAAGCCATCACGGTGCATCGATACGCTTGAAGAATTCTTTACGCCCGAGCATCTCGAATCGATTGATCAGTTTGATCGGGCGCAACTCGCTACCGTGATTGCGGCTTGTCGTCAGTCACGCACGATTGCGGAAGCCGGCAGAACACTTTTTCAGGCATCGAGGCAGCGCCGTTCAAGCGTCAATGACTCCGACCGTGTAAGGAAATATCTGGCGCGATTCGGACTCGATTGGCAACGTGTCACCACTTGACGCTTGGGCGGGCAATCAGTATCTCTGGCGATGTAGGCTTCAATAGCCTCGAGGTCGCTTTGATGGCTGACCGTCCGGATCACACGCTTCATACGGCCCGATGCACCAGTTTGGCGGCACGGACCGTTGCCCACTCATCCGGTGCAATCTGCCGGTTGGTGCCGTTCGCCAACCCTTCCAGTGAGGCCGCCACCTTGGCTCTAAACCAGTCATTGTAGTCGGCGGATTCATGCGCGTGACGCAGGCGTTCGGCGGAATCCGGACGCGCCGAGGTCATCGGCTTGGTTAGCGGGTCAAAATTCGCCGCATACACGCGGTACTCGGCGATCCCGATCTCTTTCAGACAATCCACCTCGACCGCTGGGAAAACCATGCTGCTGTCTCTTAACGTAAATAGCTGAATAGTCCCCTCGATTAGAAGCCCTGGAAGAGAAAATCAAGCGCGCCGGTAATCTCATCCTGGTGCCCGGCCAGTGACGCGACCTTGATTTTGAGAAGTCGGGATGGCACGGCCGCGAGTTTCGGGGTTTCCATAAAACAGGGAACCCCGTCGACGTCAAATGAAGGGGTCAGATTGCGTGGCAAATTAACCTTTGCGAATTGATCCAGTCGGCGT